>NZ_JBMFQT010000007.1:87155-88648 GCF_049968455.1 Hydrotalea sp.
TTTTTGACAAACATCAAAAACCGGTTGAGTAGGGTTATAATAAAAACTAATTACCAAATTTTTATACGTTCATTTTCCGGCAAATACATTTTTTCGCCTGGTACAACATTAAATGCTTTGTAAAACGGCGTAAAGTTCATTAATGGTCCGTTTACTCTGTACATAGCAGGTGAATGGGGGTCTGTGTTAATCAATCTTAATGCATAGGCATCTTTTACTTTAGAACGCCAAATTTGTGCTAACGATAAAAAGAAGCGTTGATCAGGTGTAAAGCCATCAATTTTTTGTGTACTGTCTTGTCCTTCTTTGGTCATTTTAAATGCATCATAAGCAATGGCTATGCCGCCAATATCGGCCATATTTTCACCGGTAGTCAATGCTCCATTTACATGTACCGTATCTAGAATGGTAAAGCCATTGTATAACTGAATTACTTGTTGCGATTTTTTTCTAAATAAATCATAATCGCTGGCACTCCACCAATTTTTTAAATTACCATCTTTATCATATTGTGCCCCCTGGTCATCAAAACCATGTGTCATTTCATGGCCAATTACCATACCAATGCCTCCATAATTAATGGCATCATCGGCCTGAGGATCAAAGAATGGGAATTGTAAAATACCTGCAGGGAAAACAATTTCATTATACAATGGATTGTAATAGGCATTAATGGTAGGAGGAGTCATTTCCCATTCTGTTCTATCTACCGGTTTGCCTAACTTATTAATCATGTATTGGTAATTATTGGCTTCAGCGGCCATTATATTGTTGAAGTACTGGTTACGTTGAATGTTTACTTTGCTGTAATCTCTCCATTTATCGGGGTAACCAATTTTTTTAATGAATGCTTGTAATTTATCTTTTGCTTTTTGTTTGGTAGAATCACTCATCCAATCTAAACGATTAATACGATTGGCAAATGCTGTTTGCAAATTATTCACCAATTCATCCATGCGTTGTTTGGCTTCTTTGGTAAAATATTTTTCTACATATAATTGTCCTAATGCTTCACCAATTTGTCCATCAATGGTGCGATAAACGTTTTCCCAACGGGGCTTCATTTGTGTTTGCCCGTTTAAGGCTTTGCCATAATAGTTAAATGATGCTTGTACAAAAGGGCTGCTCAAATAACTGGCTACACCATTTAAAGTATGTAAACGCAAATACAATTGCCAGGTAGCAAGTGGTTGCGAAGTGATGAGTTGATTAAGTTTAGTATAAAATTCCGGTTGTTGTACATTGATTGAATCGGCTTGTATATTTAATGTTTTTATTAGCATTGGCCATTGCAGGTTAGGCATGGTTTTACTAAGTTGTGCTACAGCCATTTTGTGGTAGTTGCTTTGCGGGTCGCGAAGGGCAACATTGGTTTTGTGGCTTTCTGCCATTTGTTTTTCCAATGCATATACTTGCTCAACTTGTTGTATTGCAGTAAGGCTATCTGTTCCAGTTAGTATTAATAGTTTTTGTAAGTAGTTTTTATAAGCTTG
>NZ_JBMFQT010000007.1:88748-150310 GCF_049968455.1 Hydrotalea sp.
GCTGGAATGGTTGTTTTTTTCAGCCAATTGCCATTGGCATACAGAAAAAAGTTATCGCCTGGTTTTACAGAAGTATCAATGGCATTAATGTCAATAAAAGCAGAAGGCGTATTCTGTTTTTCTTTACAGCCGGTACATACAAGCATACCCAATGCTGCGCTTGTTACAAATGTTTGTACAATTTTCATGTGCTTGGTTTTAATAAATAATAATAGTAACTGGCACAACTAGTTGTTCAGTTAAAATAAAAAGGAAAAATAATGCAAATTATTATTGATGAAATAAAATGTTGATGAACGGATAGTAAGCGTAGCAATTAGTTATAAACATGCCTGTTGCTTTGCGAATTAAAATGTTGAAGCGGCTTTGCAGAAAAAAAGCCGACCCAATGTAAGGGCGGCTTTTAAAGAAGTTACGATGCTTTAACAGCAACTTTTTTTACTTGTTTTTTGTGTGGTCTTGATTTACCAAATGAGCCTTGAAAGCGTTTGCCTTTGGCTGTTTTTTTGTCACCTCTACCCATAATAAATTTGATTTTAATGTTTGTTTCCGGGCAAAAATAAAAAAATCCTGCTGATGTAGCAGGATTTAAATTTTGTGTTGCAGAAAATTACATTTTGCTGCTTAACTCTTTACCGGCTTTAAAGCGAGCAACTTTTTTAGCTTTAATTTTAATAGGAGCGCCGGTTTGAGGGTTACGACCGGTACGAGCAGCACGCTTTGAAACTGAAAAAGTTCCAAAACCTACTAATGTAACTTTTCCACCGCCTTTTAAAGTTTTAGTAACTGCTTCTACAAATGAATCTAAAGCAGCATTTGCTTGTGTTTTAGTAATTTCAGCGTCTTCTGCAATTTTTGCAATTAATTCAGCCTTGTTCATAGATGATTGTTTAATTAGTTAAATAACAAAAACAAATGTATAGGCTTTTACCAATTAACAAAATATTTTTTCATTTTTTTTGAGCACATGTTTTGCTCCAAAATACTGTAAGTACAAGGCTTTCCCCAAAAATATTAACGTTTTAATATGCAAAAAAGAAATTAGCTGAAACTCTGAAATGCAGTGTAGACAAGAGTTTTGCTTGCTTAAGGGTAAAAAATCAGTCGTAGCAAGGGTTTAGAGGAAATATAAGGAAGTTTGTTCAATGAAAAAATAGTTGTAAAAAAGCTTTCCACATTCAATGCACAACTTGCATAAGCGTGCTAAAACTAAGCATTTGCTGCCCCCATTTTAGCTGAATTTGTTCATGTAATAATTGTTCAAATTCATTTCTAAAGCGTTTTACCTGAGTAATGGAAGGGGCATAAAACTGTATAGCATAGGTTTTTCCTTCACTTTCATCGGTTTCTAATAATTCAACCCATTGATATTGTTCAAAACAACCGGTTTGCATAATGGCAGGTATGTGTTCGGCTTTCATCCATTGTAACCAATCAGAAATGATAGGTGTTGCAATATGCGATGTTACATTATAAATAATCATACACTTAATTTAAGGCTTGCAAAAACGGGGCAATGGTCACTATGTTTTACATCAGGAAAAATAGCCGCTTCTGTTAATGCTTCCGTTAGATTATCCGTTATACATATATAGTCAATTCTCCATCCTTTATTTTGTAAACGTACTGAAGGAAATCGTTGACTCCACCATGAATAAGCGCCTGTTTGTTTTGGATGCATGGTTCTAAAAGTATCAACAAATCCAGCTGCTAAAAATTTGTCCATCCAGGCTCTTTCTTCCGGTAGAAATCCTGATGAGTTTTTATTGCCTTTAGGATCGTGTATATCTATTTCCGTGTGCGCAATATTGTAATCGCCGGTAATAATTAGCTGCGGCCTAGTTTTGCGAAGTGTTGTTAAATAGGCTAAAAATTCATCAAGCCACTGGTATTTATAAGTTTGCCGTTCATCGCCACTAGTGCCTGATGGGAAATATGCATTAATTAATGTTGTTGCTCCAAAGTCTAATCTTATCACCCTTCCTTCAAAATCGCTTTGTTCTTTTTCATGTCCATAGAATACTGCATCGGGCTTTATTTTAGTGAATACAGCTACGCCGCTATATCCTTTTTTTTGCGCCGAAAACCAATAGGTTGAATAGCCTAATTGCTCAATGGCTGCTACATCAATATCGCTATTGGATGCTTTTGTTTCCTGTAGGCAAATAATATCGGCAGGATTGGTTTGCAACCATTCTAACAAACCCTTTTTAATTGCTGCTCTAATGCCATTTACATTGTACGATATAATGCGAATTTTTTTTTGCATAGTGAAGCATTTTTGCTTTTAATAAAAAAGGTATAACAAATATCTAATTGTTTGTTTGTATAACCTTTCCCGTAGGAAATGTAACACCAATACTAAGTATTAATTCGTAAGTGCCAAATGCTTGTTTGGCGCGTCCTTCATAAACTTTTAAATTGCTGTAACGGGCATAATCTACTTTATTCGAAAATTCTAAGTAAGCATATTTAAAAAAGGTTGCTCTTACCGAACCTTCAAAGCCTAAATTCCAACCGCCTAACTGAAAGCCTGCATCGTTATTTTGTCCAAATAGCATGTTTTGTACATGCGGAATAACAGGTCCAATACCGCCTTTGCCCAAGGCATCTATTTTTAAATTGCCATCTCCGGTTTGGTACAAGTGCCAACGTTTTACTAAATTAAACAATAAAAAATTGGCCCCATTATTTAAATAGTAGGCAAAGCCATTAGGTTCATTAAAAGCAACCGTAGTGTCTACCTGTCTGTTATTTAACTTCCCAACAATATGGGCATTTTGGTCGGCAAAAATATATTTTGTGTGATCAAAATTTATTTCAAAAAACAAATCTTTCTTGCGGTTAATTAAAAACCCTAACCTATAATTATATTGTGGTATTGAAATAGGTATGCGAAGTATACCTTCATCCCAACCAATATGGTCGTGTGCTTTTACTGCTTTAAATGTGTAATCATTCCCTAAGCTAGGTTGTACAACTTTAATGTTGCTGTGTGTATACCATTCTTTGTTATATCCCCACGAAAAATAAAACTCACCTTTCCGAACTTTTTTGTGCTTAATGTTGGTTTGTGTTTGCGCTGCTAAAAATTGTATACTGCCTGCCATACCAATTAGTATTATGGCTACTACTTTAAAATGCTGCTTCATATATTGTTTTGTGTTTTGCTCAATAAACCCTTGCCAATCTTTCTTATTATCCAGTCAACAGCATTTTATATAAATAATGAACTAGCTATTGTTACGGATTTGGAAATTGGATGCAAAAGTATTGTGTAAACGTTAACGAGCAATTTTTTGATTACATTTCAGTTATTTACGTAATTTGAAAAAGGAACATGGAAGTATTGTTTTATGGAAGCACCATTTCAATACACCAACCCAATAGGAAGTATTTAAAGCAATTCATTATGAAGACAAGTGAAAGAATTTTACCCGCTACACAAAATTATTATTTAGAAGGTCCTAAGCCCCGTGTAAATGAGCTGAAATTTGCCTGGCGTGTATTCATTGAATTTTTAAATAGTTTTCGCGTATTGCATTTTGTGGGCCCCTGTATTACAGTGTTTGGTAGTGCTAGGTTTAAGCCCGATCATCCTTTTTATAAAGCCTCAGAAGAATTTGGTAAACGCATTGCGAAAATGGGCTTTACTACAGTAACGGGTGGTGGCCCCGGTACCATGGAGGCTGCTAATAAAGGTGCTTTTGAAAATGGCGGTAAATCTATAGGATTGAATATAAAACTTCCTTTCGAACAAAAGTTGAATCCTTATGTGCATAAGTCGCTCACCTTTACACATTTCTTTTCGCGTAAAGTGATGTTGGTGAAATATTCATATGCATTTATTATTATGCCCGGCGGATTTGGTACCATGGACGAATTTTTTGAAACCCTAACATTGGTGCAAACCAAAACCATTACCCAATTCCCTATTGTGGTTTTTGGGAAAGCATATTATCAACCCTTGCTACAATTCATTGAAAAAATGGCCGAGGAAGGCACAATTAATAAAGCGGATATGGATTTGGTGTTATTTACCGATGATTATGATGAAGCGATGAATCATATAAAAACCTATATCCGCCAAAATTATGTATTGAAGCCACGTAAACGTGTTTGGTGGTTATTTGAACCTAAGCCGGTATCATTAGTTTTATGAATATCTTTGTGTATATTTAGTTTATCCTAATGCTCCCGTCATGTCTGAATTTTCCTTCATCAAAAAAATACGCAATTTTGTAAAAATAATTATCATTGTTGTTGTAGTTTTTTTTGGTTTATTGTTTGCTTTGCCACTACTCTTTCCTACAACGGTATCCAATAAAATTCAAAGTTTTGCCAATAGTCATATCAATGGGCAATTGGCATTTTCTAAAGTGCGCCTTTCTTTTTTTAACCACTTTCCTTCATTAACCTTAACCCTTTACGATTGCAGTTTAAAAGGATCTGCACCTTTTCAAAATGACACACTACTTTCTGCCAAAGAACTGGCATTTGGTATCAATGTAGCTTCACTACTCTCTCGTCAAATTAAAGTTGATGAAGTTTACTTAACAAAGGGAAATGTGTGGGTGCAAGTTGATACTGCCGGACATGCCAATTATAATATTTGGCAATCTTCTTCCGATACTACTCAATCTAACAATGATAGCTCGGGTACCGCATTGAAAATTGAGCGCATTCAAATTAGTAAAACCAATGTTACTTATAACGATCAGTCATTGCCCATGTTAATTCGTGCAAAGCAACTGAATTACTTGGGTAAAGGCGATTTAAGTAAAGCTGTATTTGATTTACATTCTTCTTTACTCATTGATTCTTTGGATATTGATTATGCCAATAACCACTATGTAGGCTCTAAAAAATTTAAAGCACAACTCATTACTAAAGTCAATACGCATTCCTTAAGTCTGTTGTTTGAAAAAAATAAAGTGTTATTAAATCAACTGCCTTTTCGTTTTCAAGGGCGCTTCGATTTTTTGAAAGATGGCTATTACATGAACTTTAACCTTCAAACAAAAAATGCCGATTTATATGATGTACTAAGTGCCATACCGCCTGAATACAATCAGTGGTTTAGTAAAATGGATGCAAAAGGTGCAACTGAAATAAGTGCAGCGCTAAAAGGTATATACCGGGCTTCTACCAACACTATGCCTACCTTCACTATGCATGCTGCTATTAAAGATGGTTATCTTGATCATGAAAAGGCACCTGCACCTATCCATCATTTAAACACTGCCATTAACTTTCAATTTCCGCAGTTCAATACCGATAGCCTGCAGTTGAATATAGATACTTTGTATTTTTCAATGGATAAAAGCTTTTGCAATGCTTCGGCTCATATTACCGGTGTAAATACACCATTTCTTCAAACGCATATTCAGGCCGACTTAAACCTGCAACAATTACAACAAGCTTTAGGAATAGCCTCACTTAAAATGCGTGGACATTATATTTTGCAAGCACATGCGCAGGGTATATATGCAACTAAAGTTATTCCCAATGGTTTACGTAAAGTTGATACCGTTATAAGTAGTATACCAGTTTTTAACCTTCATTCTTCTTTAGAAAATGGATTTGTGCAATTGGCTAATTTGCCAAAAGCAATAGATACTTTGCAGTTTCAACTCAATGCACATTGTGCTGACGGGCAATACCAACATATTATTATTGAACTAAAAGATGCTTATGCCAAGGCAATGGATAATTACGTAAAAGCCCATGGTTCTTTTACTGCTTCTATTCCCAGCAGCGTTGCTGCTAACATCATGGCATTGGTGCATTTAAATGAAATAAAAGATTTTTTCCCAATTGGCAATTATGTTTTAAATGGATTACTTACCCTGCAAACCAATATAAATGGCAACATTAATCCGCAAAAGAAACTATTGCCCATTATATCGGCGAATGTGCAATTGGCCAATGGTAGCATATTAACACCTTATTATCCTAAGCCAATTGAGGCCATTGATGTGCAAGCCACTGTTTCAAATAGTAAGGGCAATTATCAAACCATGAAAGTGAATATTTTGCCTATTCGTTTATCTATTGAAGGGCAGCCATTTTTACTTCGTTTAAATGTTCAAAATTTTAATAATCTATATTATAACTTATATAGCACCGGCACGCTCGATTTAAATAAAATGTATCAAGTATTTCATTTGTCCAACTATCGCTTTGCCGGATTAATTAAAACCAACCTTACCATGCAAGGCCACCAAAATGATGCATTGGCCGGTAGGTACCAATTGCTATATAATAAAGGTACTTTACAATTGAATAATGTTCAGTTGTATTCCGATTTATACACTTTGCCTTTCATTATTCATGCCGGGAAATTTCACTTTGATCAGGGTAATATGGTGTTTGATGATTTTAAGGCCGGCTTCGGACAATCAGATTTTACTTTAAATGGTTCATTAGAAAATGTGATTAATTATGTGTTAAGCAATCAACCTTTAAAAGGGCAATTCCAACTGAATAGTAACAAAGTAAATGTAGATGAATTCATGGCCTTTAAACCGGGCGCTTCTAATTCCAGCACAACTGTCAATACACCCACTTATGGTGTTGTAATGATACCGGATAACTTATCATTAACGCTGAATGCCAACTTAAAAAAAGTGTTGTATAATGGCATACCGTTAGATAGTTTGCATGGTTCCATCATCATAGATAGTGGTAGTATTCAATTGCAAAACTGTGGCGTGAATGTAATTGGCACCCAGGTGCAAATGCAGGCGAAATATAAGAACAAGGGTACACAGTCGGCTGATTTTTATTATCAGGTGAATGCGAAAGATTTTGATATTCAAAGGGCATATCGGGAAATTCCAATTTTTAGAACGTTGGCAAGTTCGGCTACTTATACAAAGGGTATTGTAGCCTTGCAATATCAATTAAGTGGCCGCTTAAATAATGCCATGATGCCCATTTATCCTTCCTTAACCGGTGGTGGTGTGCTGAATTTAAAAAAGGTATCGGTAAAAGGCTTTCGTTTATTTGAAGCATTAAGTAAGGCTTCGGGTCGTGATAGTTTGAATAATCCAGCGCTGGCCGGAATTAATATTCACAGTAAAATTGCCAAAAACATTATTACCATTGAACGTACCCGTTTAAAGATATTTGGCTTTCGTCCTCGTTTTCAAGGACAAATAAGTTTTGATGGTAAACTAAATTTAAGTGGCCGATTGGGCTTACCGCCACTGGGTATTATTGGTATACCTTTTACCGTAACCGGAACAGAAGAAAAGCCGATGATAAAAATGCGTCGCGAAACAGCCGCAGATGAATTGAAGGAAACAGACGATGAATAATTTTCAAGCAATTGATAGGTCAATTAAATAGAACTTGTATAGGTTGAATAATGCTTAAAATTGCTTCATTGCTATTTTGAAGATGGCTTACATCAATTTGATATTCATCAAAAAATACTTACATAATACTTTGGTTGATGTGCAATAGTCATTCGGCTGCGGTACAAGCTTCATCAATATTGTAAGCCAATTGGTGCCATGCAACCATTGAAAATATTTGCCATTTTATAACCTTACCTTTTGTCCATTTCATTTTTTCAATTCTGCATTTATCAGTACATTCAATGCGTATTTTATAAAGTTGTTTCCAATAGCATTATGAAATGCACAATGATTCATTTATACCTTATTTCAATAATCCATATCAACACATTTGCCACATGAAAAAGAAATTAAACAATGCAGCCGACCATTCTCGCCGCAATTTTTTACGCAATGCTGCTTTAGCCGCTACTGGTTTCTATATTGTGCCTCGTCATGTACTCGGTAAGGGATTTATTGCCCCAAGTGATAAATTGAATGTTGCCGGTGTTGGCATTGGAGGAAAAGGCGAAAGCGATTTGTGGAATTTTTATCAAAGTGGCAAAGCTAACATTGTTGGTTTGTGTGATGTGGATGATCGCATGGCAAAGACAAGCCGATCACGTTACCCCAAAGCTGCCTACTTTCACGACTATCGGGAAATGTTCGATAAAATGGGCAAAAGTATTGATGCCGTTTCTGTTTCAACACCCGATCATATGCATGCCGTAATTGCTATGGCCGCCATGCAAATGGGTAAGCACGTGTATGTGCAAAAACCCATGGCACACGATATTTATGAAGCCCGTGTGATGACCAAGGCTGCGCATCAATACAAAGTAGTTACACAAATGGGTAACCAAGGTGCTTCTGGCGATGGGGTAAGGCAGTTGCGCGAATGGTATAATGCCGGCGTTATTGGTGAAGTAGATACCGTATATTGTTTTACCGATAGGCCCGTTTGGCCGCAAGGAATTGCATGGCCCAATCCTGATCCCAATATTCCTGCCGGCTTAGATTGGAAGTTGTGGCAAGGAAACACTGCTTTGCGCGATTATGTGGATGGATTATTGCCTTTTAATTGGCGCGGTTGGTGGGAATACGGTACCGGTGCTTTGGGCGATATGGGCTGTCATTTAATGGAAGCGCCTTTTAGGGTATTAGGATTAGGATATCCTACCGCAGCTGAATGTAGTGTGGCAACCCAATACACCAAACCATGGACAAGGTCTTTCCATCCGGAAAGTGGTCCTATAGCTTCGCATATCACCTTAACCTTTAACGTCAATGGACACACCGTTAAAATGCATTGGATGGATGGTGGTATACAACCCGATAGGCCGGAAGAATTAGGCTCGAACGAATTATTTGGAGACGGTGGCAATGCTATTTTATTTGTTGGCAGCAAGGGCAAAATGATGGCCTCTACCTATGCCGAGAATCCAAGATTATTGCCCTTATCGCGTAATCAGGAAGTGCATGTACCCCAAACATTGGCTCGGGTACCGGGTAGTGCCAATGGACATTACGCCGCTTGGGTAGAAGCTTGCATTGCCGGTTATGGCAGTAAAGAACAAAAAGAATTAAGCTCCAACTTCGACCTGGCAGGCCCTTTAACCGAAATTGTGTTAATGGGTAATTTGGCCATTAGAAGTTATAATGTGCAAGAGCCGAATCCCAAAAATCCAAAAAGCTTTATTTATCCGGGTCGCAATATTCAATTACAGTGGGATGGCGCCAATATGCGCATTACGAATTTTGAACCTGCCAATGCATTTGTAAAACGTACGTATCAAAACGGATATAGTTTATAAGCTATTATCCCTTACATTCTCTATCAGTTGGTGTCCTCACCGACCGAAACGGAATGAATATAATACTATCGGTTGATGTCCTCACCACCGAAACGAAACTCCCCAAAAGGACTTGGTTATTAAATCCCCTAACGCTGAAGAAAGACGAGGATGTGGTGGGTGAGGACACCCACCACTAGGGCAAACATCTCTCTATCGGTTGTTGTCCTTACCGACCGAAACGAAATTATCTTTATTGGCTAATGTCCCCACCAACCGTAATGAAAAACTGAAACCTTTACGTACTTGTTTTAAAAATTTGCTACCTCTTCTTGGCATATTCATTACCATAAGTGACTTTTCGTTTTTACAAGCCGCTATGAAATTGAAATTACCAAATCTGCAATTAATAAATATTTTGCACACAAATGCGTACATTTACACGTACATAATTAAGTAACATGCAAGCTATATCCATTACACAACTTCGTAACAACATTAAAAAATATTTAGACGATGTTACACATTCCTCCGATGTAATTGTCGTATCAAGAACAACAGAGGACGAAGCTGTTGTTATCATTTCAATGAAAGAGTACAATTCTTTAAATGAAACAGGTCACCTGCTTTCTACAGCTGCTAATCGCGAAAAACTTCGGGAGTCTATGAAACAGTTAGAATCAGGAAAGACTAGGTCATTCAAATTGTAAATATTGCTTGCATGAACTTTGAATTTACTGAATTGGCATGGGAAGATTTTGAGTATTGGATAGCCAATGAACCTACTATGGTAGAGAAAATAAAAGAACTGCTCAATGACATCAAAAAAACACCATTTCAGGGTATTGGGAAACCCGAGCCGTTGAAATACGATTTAAAAGGCTTCTGGTCAAGGCGAATTACAGCAGAACATCGGTTAGTATATAAAATTGAAGGGAAAAAAGGCTTGAATCAAAAATGTTACATTATTCAATGTCGGTTTCATTATGATTAATGTTTTACCGAACTGAATTTTCATTACTACTTCTTAATCGCTTTTGATGAATGGTTAATCTTCTTGTTAACCGAAATAGTCATAAACTTTTGTTAGTAATAGCCCTATCGGTAGATGTTTTCTTTAACCAAAACGAAAGTATCTCTATCGACTGTTGTTCTCACTGCCCGAAACATCTCTCTTTCGGTTGGTGTCTCCACCAACCGAAACGGAATGAATATAGTACTATCGGTTGGTGTCCCCACCAACCGAAACGAAACTCCCCAAAAGGACTTGGTTATTAAATCCCCTAACGCTGAAGAAAGACGAGGATGTGGTGGGTGAGGACACCCACCACTAGGGCAAACATCTCACTATCGGTTGGTGTCTTCACCGACCGAAACGAAACCCCCAAAAGGAGTTGGTCATTAAAGCCCCTAACGCTGAAGAAAGACGAGGATGTGGTGGGTGAGGCACTCACCAATAGTTGAAAAACTTAATGGCTTTTACACAGTTTTCTAAACCAATCTCTAATACAGCTTACACAGTTATTTTAACATTCTCATAGTTTTCTAAACACTACCTCTAAACATTACCAACACCACCCTTTAACACTCCCCAACACGCTGTAACATTCTTAAAATATTAACCTGCCGTTACCCATCCTTCTCCCATACATTTACCTATCAACAGCGTTACGCAACGCTGTTGACTCGAAGCAGTCTCGAAGCAATATCGAATCCATTGCATAACCAATAGCGTCCACTTTTCAAATGACATAGCTATTGATGGGTATTCTAACAGTACATCCATTATGCTTTCTAATGTCCTTATGTTCATTTTTCTAATTAAAACCTATAGTATGCGTTGAAACTAACCCATGTTTGTTTTTGTTGATGGCCTATCCCTTTACATTTTAACAAAATCATAATTCTTTTACCCTCAATTATTCTGTTTTACTTTAATACAAACAGACTTATATTTGCGCCTATTATAAACATCCTTTTAACACAGCCCGCATGGTGCAATCATACAAACAGTATTTCTTTCGTGTTTGCTTACTATTGGGTTTCGCCCTTTTATCATTTTATACACAGGCGCAATTGCCCGTCGATATTAATCAGCTTTCCGACCAGCAGCTTATTCAATATGTGCAACAAGCCAATCTGGCAGGGTTAACGCAAGACCAATTAATTGCTAAAGCCCGCGAAAAGGGATTGAGTGATGCCCAAATTGCGGCACTACAGCAACGTATCCAGGCATTGAATTTGGGGGCAAGTACCGGTGGAGCTGCTGTTAATACAACCGGAACCAACAGTAAAAGAAATGCAATTCCTACTTATGGTCCGGGTTATCGCGATTCTATTAAAGGCTTACAAGTGTTTGGTACCGATTTGTTTTCACAGGATAACCTTACGTTCGAGCCCAATTTAAATATACCTACCCCGGCCAATTATATTTTAGGTGCCGGCGATGAATTGGTGGTGGATGTATATGGCTATTCAGAAACCACCAAAAAATTACAGGTTACGCCGGATGGTTATGTGCGTTATCCGAATGTGGGTCCCTTGAAAGTAATGGGATTGACCATTGAAGAAGCCCGACAAAAAATTAAAGCAGCCTTACTGAAAATATACCCCGGCATTGCTGCGGGTAATACGTTTGTGCAAGTTACCTTGGGACAAATTCGCAGTATTAAAGTAACCATGGTGGGTGAAATTAATCGCCCGGGTACTTATTCCCTTCCTTCATTAGCTACTATTGCCAATGCCTTGTATGTATCGGGCGGGCCCTCTAAAATTGGTAGCTTACGACATATTAGCCTTATGCGCAATGGCAAACAAGTGGTTGATTTTGATTTTTACGACTTTTTATTAAAAGGCGACCTATCTAAAAATGCGTTATTGCAGGATGGCGACGTAATTAGTGTAGCACCTTATAACCTGCGCGTAGCAATAAAAGGAGCGGTTAAAAAGCCGGCCATTTATGAATTAGGCAATACCAATAATATTGCTGCCTTATTACAATATTGTGGAGGATTTGCCGATATAGCCTACAAAGCCAGAGTGCGTATTCAGCGTTTTGGCGAGGCCAATCGGGAAATGTTAACCATTCCTGCAGCACAGTTTCAACAATTTGCCTTGGCGTCGGGCGATACCGTTTTGGTAGATAGTGTAGCCAACCTATATGCCAACCGGGTGCTGGTAGGGGGTGCTGTTTATCACCCCGGTAATTATGGGCTGAATGATATGCCTACCCTGCAGCAATTGGTAAAAGCCGTTCAACCCCGTGAAGATGCCTATTTAACCCACGCCATCATTCGTCGCTTAGATAAAGATTATCAACCCAGTTTACTCAATTTTAATGTAGAGGATGTGTTGGATGGGAAATACAATATTCCGCTGCAGCGGGAAGATTCCATATACATTTATCCCCTTTCCGAAATACGGGAAAAATATATGGTAACGATTACCGGCGAAGTAAACAAACCTACCCAATATCCTTTTGCCGAGAATATGAAGGTAGAAGATTTGATTTTAATGGCCGGCGGATTAAAAGATGGGGCCAGTTTAAAACAAATTGAAGTGTCCCGTCGTATTCGGAATGCTAATAATGGTACCGATTCTAATGCCTATGCCATTATTAAAGAAATTAACTTAACCACCGATAATTTGGCCAACGACACGGCGAATAATATTAGCTTAGAGCCTTTTGATATTGTATCGGTACGTCGTTCGCCCCTATACAAAGACCAGATTACCGTGGATGTACAGGGCGAGGTACTGTATCCCGGCCAATACACCGTATCAGCCAATACCGAACGTTTGAGTGATGTAATTAAAAGAGCCGGTGGTTTAAAAGAGGATGCCTTTCCGGCCGGTGCCATTTTAATCCGAAATACCTATCAACAGCGTACCGAAGCCGATAGTACTTTAATTAATAACAAAGTCAATGCATTAGAAGCACAAAGTGGCAATGCATTAATGGCAACGGATGCCGCGGGAAATATTATTTCCGGCGATTCCTCTAAAATTAGCAGGTTAGAAGCTTCTATTACCAATGCAAAAAAACAAGTGGGCATTCGTCTGGACGAGGCATTGGCTAACCAAGGCTCGGTATATAATTTATTGTTAGAAGAAGGAGACATAATTAAAATACCCAAACAATTGCAAACCGTACAATCGTTTGGGGGGGTATATGTATCGCAGAAAGTGGTATATACCAAGGGGTTGACATTTAGAAAAGTTATTGACCAATCGGGGGGCTTTCAACAATATGCTTCCCGAAAACGGAGTTATGTTATTTATCCCAATGGGGAAATACGGAGTACCAAACATTTTCTGTTTTTTAAAGCCTATCCTCGTATAAAACCGGGGAGTGAAGTATATGTGCCCATCCGCAAGCGCACACCGGCGAATGAAATAGCCAGTACCGGTGCCGCCTTTGCATCCATAGCCGGATTAATTGTTTCATTGGTATATTTAATTAAAAAATAAGCAAGCCATACAAGAGTATGACACCAACAACCGAACCACAAGAAGAATACTATAGCCTGGCCGATATATGGCAACAGGTAAAAGGCTTTTTGCGTTATTTGCGGCAGCAGTGGGTTTGGCTGTTCATAGCTGCTGTAGTGGGCATAGGTGGAGGCATAGGGTATTACTACTTGCAAAAACCGGCATATCAGGCCGAAGAAACTTTTATTTTAGAAGAAAAAACACCCGGTGGTGGGGGATTGGCCGGCTTAGCTTCGCAATTTGGTTTTGATATTGGTAGTTTAACCGGCGGGGGAAGTATTTTTCAAGGAGACAATATTTTAGATATTTTAACCTCGCGCCGTATTGTGGAACATGTTTTGTTGAGTAAGGTAGACAGCAGCCAAACCAATGGTCCTACCTTAGCAGATGTGTTTTTAGATTTCAGTAAACTAAAAAAAGCCTGGCGCCATAAACCCGGGTTGGATACCATGAATTTTTATAGGGTAAGTGGCAGAAATAGCCTTAGTTTGTTGCAGGATAGTGTTTTACATGAAGTATATAAACGGGTAACCCAAAAATATGTATCTGTAAGCCGATTAAATAAAAAGGGAACCATTATTACCGTAACAGCTACCTCTATCAATCCCGATTTTTCCTTGTTATTGGCCCGCCGAATGGTAAAGGAAGCCAGCGATTTGTATATTGAAATTAAAACCTCAGTATCGGCTGCAAATGTGAATCGTTTACAACAAAAAGCCGATTCTTTATTGGCCTTATTGAACAACAAGAGTTATCAGGTAGCCGGCATGCAAATTAACGATGCCAATCCGGCCTTAAAATCGGTATTGGTGCCCACGGAATTGGCTTCCCGCGATCGTACAGTATTGGCAACATTATATACAGAGGTAGTAAAAAATTTAGAAACGGTGCGTACCACTTTAATGTTGCAAACACCGGTCATTGAAGTGTTGGATATGCCCCATGCGCCCTTGGAGGATGGGAAGAAAAAGTTGAGTTTTGTCATTATCATTGGCTTTATCATAGGATTAGTAGTAGGTGTAGGATATGTTTTCGTACGTTATTTACAGCAGCATTGGGCAAACGAGGCAGCAAAAAAAACTCCTCCATTGTCTTAGTGCGGGAATATCGAAATGAATTGCGTGTAGGAAAAATAAATTTATTGAATACCGCACCACCCGAATGGGAGTGAGGGGTGCGAAGCTTTACTGAAATTTTATGATATGCTTCTTTCAAAGCAATGTTTAGAGAAAAGTAGATTCCAAAGTTGTTGTTTGTTTATAATGAATTATGATAAATGATTTCCTGATGATTAGAAAATGTAGTGATTTTTTTCTATTATAAGAAAATAATTTACTTTATGATAAAATGCATATTAAAAATACAGTTGATTGGATTGCTTCATGCACTAAAACTCGAAAATGTAATTATTAAGTTTAAGTATAAATAAGTAGATAGGGACTTTTTTGAAATTTTTTCATCTATTGAGAATAGTTCTAATGTTACTGATATATTAAAGAAGAAATCAAAAAATTTGGTTTTAATTTTATATGTAAGACTTGATATTATCTTTCAAAATTGAATTCAAAAAATAATAATGGCAAGAAAAGTGCTAATGTCAAATTTTTTTTACTTAGGAATTTATCAAGGATTAAATTTTCTATTTCCATTATTAATATCTCCATATTTAATTAAAACAATAGGGCTTAATAATTTTGGTTTGATAACCTCTGTTCAGGCTCTCATGACATTTTTTACTATTTTTTGTGATTATGGATTTAATATGTCTGCTACCAAGGAAATCAGTATGAACAAAGATCATCATGAAATCATAAACAATATTATAAACTCTGTTTTTATTATAAAAATTATTATTGTAATTCTTTCAAGCTTAATTTTATGGATCCTTGTAATATCAATTCACAAATTTTCTATTTACAGCATTTTGTACTTATTTTCATTTGCCTTGCCTCTAGGCAGAGCCTTTTTTCCAATATGGTTTTTTCAGGGTATTCAAAAAATGCAGTACTTAATTTTATTTTCTCTCTTTTCAAAAGGGTTAGCTGCAATTTTATTAATAACTTTTATACATAAACCCAGTGATAGTTATTTAGTTAACCTATTTATTGGCTTTATGGATTTTTTGGGGACCCTTTTAATGATAATTTTTGTTTATAAGATATTTAATTTTAAAATTTATATCCCAGAAAGTCGGCACATAATCCAGCAAACCAAAAATGGCTTTTATCTATTTTTAGCATCATTCTTTGCGAATCTTACCGCTAATTCTAATTTAGTAATTTTAAGTTTTTTTGTAAAAAATGATGCATTGGGAATTTTTTCTGTTGCCGATCGAATTGTTTTTATGATTAAACAATTGCCGACTATTATTTTTCAAGCAATATATCCACATGCTTGTCGTTTATGGGTAAATTCAAGAATTAAATTTTTAATATTTATAAAAAAAATGTTTTGGGGAATTTTTTTGCTTTTAACGTTTATAAGTATTATTGTTAGTATCTTATCAAAGCATATTAGTTTATTTTTTAGTAAAACTAATTCATTTGAAATTGGAAGTCTTTTATCTATAATGTGCTTTCTTCCAATTATTGCAGGATTAAACTTGCCTGCATATCTTGGTATTCTTGTAACAGAACAGACTCGTTTGTCGAGTAGGGTAATTATAATTGCAGCAATTATTAATATAATATTTAATTTTATTTTTACATCTATTTTTGGATATTGGGGTACGCTTTTAACTATTGCTCTTACTGATATTTGTATTACGGTTTCTCATAATTTTATAATTATTTTTAGGACAAAAGGTTATAATTTTTTTAAAGTGTAATCTGAATTTAAGTGAATATATTTATTAATTTATTGGTACTTATAATTTTTCAAATTGGTACATATTTTATTTGGTTTGATAAAAAAAATGTTTTTAATCATTACTATATAGGATTTTGTATTGCTGCATATGTTATTCCATCTTTTTTGATAGATTTTTATGATTTAGCTGACGATAACATTATAGACTTATATTATAAAATAAATTTTGTAGGTGTTCTTTTTTATATATTCGGAATACTTTCAGGTTATAAATGGAAGAAGATTGCAATTGTTGATAATGTTATGAAATTTCGATTATACAATGATCTTGTTAATTCTAATTTTTTTTATAAAACTATCGTTAATACTTCAAAACAAATATATCTTATAAGTTTAATTATATTAATTATATGTTTTATGTATATGGGCTTTTTGCCTATCTTTGCTGAAGATCCATATGCAGCTAAGCAATTTAAAGGGATCTATCATGTTAGATATCAACATATTGCTTTTTTTTATAGGACTTCCAAAGAATTTATACAATTATTAATTCCTATTTTGGTTATTGATTTTTTTAACAAAAGGAAAATATCTACTTTCTTTCTAATAATTTTTGGGATTTTGTTGGTTTTTGCATCATTGAGTAGAGGTGATACTGTCATGGGGTTATTACTTAGTCTATCTATTATCGTCACTATGAGACGGAATAATTCTTTTTTTGTAGTATATATTATTTTATATGTAATAATGTTTTTATTTGGTAGTAGTTTCTGGGTAATAGCAACTATTTTTTTTCCAAATACTGGTTTTAACAGTTTATCTGATAATCCGACAATCCTTAGTGCTATAGCTTCAGGTGCTCCCGATATTTATGACCATATTACATTTCTTAATAGTTTTATTCGAGAGCATAGTCCATTTACATATGGGCTAACTTTTATTGGAGGGCTAATACCCTATAACTTTAAGTATAATCCATCTTCTTGGACTTTATACATTTTAAATAATACTAATGACATTTCTGATATTGCATCCGGTGGACTTCGATTGCCCGTTTCAATTTGGGGTTATGTAAGTTTTGGATGGTTTGGAGTAGTATTGGTTCCATTCTTTTCCGCCTTTTTCACAGGATATATAATTAGAAAGATTAAATATTTAATTTATAAATTAAAACCTGATGCTAATGGATTAATTGCTTTTTATTACTATGTTTTTTTGTATCTGAATATTGGTTCAATTTTTTTTCAATTTTATCGGATCTCTATATATATGTTTCCTTCTTTATTTTTTTATTTTTTGATTATTTATTTTATTAAAAAAAAGAAGGCTATTTTGTGATAATGATAAAATAAATGATATTACAATGGTAATATTTGTATATAATATAATAATATAATAATATATGCCTACATTTGATAAAAATAAAATTGAAAAATTAAAATTTATTGATCCAATTTTTAAATTCCTTTTTTTTCTCAAAAATCGAAAGAGGAATATTAATAGTGTTATAGATTTAAATCGAGATGACAAGAATTTAAATATTGTAATATTATTATTCTTATTAATAGGTGATACAGTAATGTACTTACCAGCGATTGAAATAATTAAGAAGACTTATCCAAATGCAAAATTCACTTTTGTTTGTACTATTGCTGCTAAAGAGATTTTAATTAAGCAAAGTTTCGAGGCTGAATTTATTTTGATAGATTGCCCTTGGATTTCTCCATTCAATAAATCAATTTACAATGTGTTTAATTTTTGGAAAACTTTGCTAACTATCAATAAAAAAAAATATGATATTGCCATTGACTTTAGGGGCGATTGGCGTAATATATTTTACATGAATTTTATAAAATCAAAGAGAAAAATCAGTTATAACTTTTCTGGAGGTGATTATATGCTAACTGATGTGATATTGCCTAATCCATTTTTCTTTCATTTTACTGATGAAGCTTTATATCTTGTAAAACATTTACGATGTGATTATAGCGAAAAAGAATCTATCCCTTATTTAAAACAAAGTATTCAAGTAACTCAATATGTTAATGATTTTAAAGAAAAATATAATTTAAATGAATATTTCATAATTGGGGTACACCCTGGAGCTAGTCAGGAAGTAAAACGCTGGGATCCTCAAAAATATTTTCAACTTGTTATGGAAATCTGGAAGACAAAAACTAAATGTAAATTTCTAATTTTTGAAGGTCCAGGTGAAAGTGAAACTGTTGATTTTATTACTTTTAGATTAAATCATTATAATATTCCACATTTGCGAATAAAGAAAAAACTTTCAGAATATATTGACATTCTAAGTCTATGTAATTTGGTTATTTGTAATGATAGTGGTGCGGCACATATTACTGCTGCTCATGGTAAACCAGTTGTGATTATATTTGGTAATGTTGATCCAAAATTTGTAACACCAAAAAGTATTAATATTGTAAAAGTTGTTTCTCATGATCTAAGTTGTAAACCTTGTAATAAAAGCTATTGCTTTCTAAATACAGCAGATTGTATAAAGTCTGTTACAGTAAATGAAGTAATGACTGCCGTAAATGAGATTTTTCTCAAATTTAATGAAGACAGATATGCGGTATAAATTTTTTTGGGCTATAAGAACTTTATATTTAAGATTTTTTTTTAAAGGGATTGGTGCATATTGCTATATTGGTAAACCAACATATATTCTTAATGCTAGAAACATTAAAATTGGTAAAAAAGTAAGAATATTTCCTGGAATGAGAATTGAAAGTCATAATAATGGAACTATATGTATATGTGATGATGTTTCAATAGGTCAAAATTTTCATTTAATTTGTTCTAAAAATAAACTTATAATTGGAGCCCATACCACCATATCAGCAAATGTTTTTATCACTAATATTGATCATGATTATCAAAAATTAAATGTTCATATCTTAAAACAAGATTATTTGGAAAAAGAAACACAAATAGGTGAAAACTGTTTTATTGGATATGGTGCTGTAATTCAAGCGGGTACCATTTTAGGAAAACAGTGTGTTGTTGGAGCAAATTCTGTTGTGCGTGGCAAATTTCCAGATTATTGCATAATCGTGGGAATACCTGCTAAAATTGTAAAACGCTATAATTGTGAGACCATGCGATGGGAGAAAACTGATTTTAACGGAAATTTTATTTTAATATGAATATTTTAATAACAGGTGGAGCAGGATTCATTGGTTCCCATTTAGCTTTAAGTTTAATTAAGAGGGATCACAATGTAACTGTCTTGGATAACTTATCTACACAAGTGCACGGAGTAAATCCTCTAATTACATCTCCATTATACAAATCTATAATTGATAAGGTAAAATTTGTTAAAGGTTCGGTTACTTCAAGAGTCGATCTGTTAGAGGCATTAGCTGACAATGAAGTGATTGTGCATTTAGCTGCTGAGACAGGTACAGGACAATCTATGTATCAAATAGCTAATTATACCAATGTGAATATTATGGGAACTGCTTTAATCTTAGATATTTTGTCTAATACCTCTAAGCACAAAGTAAAGAAAGTTATAGTTGCTTCTTCTCGTGCCATTTATGGAGAGGGTAAATATTTCAGTGAAGAATTAAATCAATTTGTTTATCCTTCTCATCGTTCTGATGCAGACATGCGAAATGGTGATTTCGAGGTAAAATATCCCGGTTGTTCTAAACCGTTGCTAGTAGTACCTACTGATGAAGGTTCTCTATTACATCCATCATCTGTTTATGGTATTACTAAACTAAATCAGGAACAAATGGTTATGACTGTATGCCCTCTTATTGGAATTTCTCCTGTAGCTTTTCGCTATCAAAATGTATATGGCCCCGGACAGTCTTTAGGCAATCCTTATACTGGTATTTTATCAATTTTTTCGAATCTCATTAAAAACCATAAGCCAATTAATATTTTCGAGGATGGTAAAGAAAGTCGCGATTTTGTGTTTATTGATGATGTAGTTAATGCTACAATATTTGGTATTGAAAAAGAGGAGGCAAATGGAGAGGTTTTTAATGTTGGATCGGGCAATAGGAATGACGTCTTGACTGTCGCAAAAGAACTTATAAAAAATTATGGAATTGACGTTCCCATAATAGTTTCAGGGAATTACAGACTGGGCGATATTAGACATAATTATGCAGATATGCACAAGATTAATACTTTACTGGGTTTTTCTCCAAAAGTAGATTTTGAAACTGGAATTAGAAGATTTACGGAATGGGTCAATTCCCAGGATGTGAAAGAAAGCAGATATGAAGAGTCAATTTCTGAAATGAAAAGAAAAGGTTTTTTAAAATAATGATTCCAAAAAAAAGAGTTTTATTTATTAGTCCTTCTTTTTTTGGCTATGAAAAAAGCATAGTTAAAGCCATTGAAAAATTGGGCCTTGAAGTTGATTTTTTTGATGAAAGACCATCAAATAGATCATTTTTTAAGGCAATTGTACGTGTAAATAAGAATCTACTAAAAAGACAAATTGATAATTATTTTAAAAAAATTTTAAGTATAATCAAATCTAAAAATTACAGTTATTTTCTTTTAATTAAGGGTGAGGTTACTCCTGAATTTTTCATGAAAGAATTTATTTATTATAATCCACAGTCTGAACTCATCTTCTATACATTTGATTCTCTTAAAAATAATCCCAATTGTCTGTTATTATTAAAATATTTTAATAAATGTTATTCATTTGACTTTGATGACGTTAAACAGTATTCTTACTTTAAACTTAAGCATCTATTTTATTCTTACGAATTTGAAAATAATTATAATATTGAATTAGAAAAAAGGGAATACGATGTAAGTTTTATTGGGACGTTACATTCCAATAGATATAGAATAATCAAAATTATTTCCAATTTTTTCAAAAAAAATTTCATTTTTTTCTACGTTCCAGCTAAATGGTTGTTCGTGTATAACAAATTGTTTGACAAAGATTTCTCAAATGTAAACTATAAAGAAGTATCATTCAAAAAAATTAGCAAAGAAGAAGTGGCTTCTATTTTTTCTCAATCAAGATTTGTAATTGATGTACAAAGATATAATCAAGCTGGGTTAACCATGCGGACATTCGAAGTTTTAGCATCTGGATCAATTTTAATTACAATGAACAGGAATATTAAAAAAATTAATGAATATATTCCTAGCATGGTTATAATTATTGAAGACGAAAATAATTTAGAAAAACTCATTAATGAAATTAATTTAAAAACTAATAATATTTCAAATATTAAGGTTCCTAAAATATTTTTGGAAAAATATCATATAGATAATTGGATAAAAGACTTTTTTAATATCGATTAGAATCTATCATTTATAGATTTACTTTTAAATTTTTGTTTTTTATTTTTAACTATATTTTTCCTACATTTGCTTACCCCCCTCAATTGAAAGTGTTTATTACTCGAATATAAACGGCAAAACTTACACGTATGCTTCAAACATTTTTGAAAAGAAGGGAAACTGCAGTTATTGCATTGGATAATGATATAGTTGAAAGATTAAATTCGATAGCTCATAAAGCAGAAATAGTTAAAACATCTATTACAAAGCGACTCTTCGACATTTTTTTTACTACTCTTTTGTTTGTCTTTGTTTTTTCTTGGTTATTCCCAATTATCATGCTTTTGATTAAATTATCCTCCAAAGGTCCTGTTTTTTTCAGACAAGATAGAATTGGTTTAAATGGTATTGTTTTTAAGTGCTATAAATTCCGTACTATGGCAGCTAACATAAAATGCGACGTTTATACTCCTACACAGGTTGAAGACAGCAGAATTACTAGCGTTGGTAAATTTTTAAGGAAATTTAATTTAGATGAACTACCGCAAGCTATTAATGTATTTTTAGGCGACATGAGCTTGGTTGGTCCTCGTCCACATGCTATTCCTTTCCATAATGAATATGCTACTTATGTCGACTATATTGATTTACGCCATTTGATAAAACCGGGTATTACAGGGTTAGCTCAAATTAATGGCTATCGAGGTGATGTTTTAGATAGAGAAGAAAACAAAAAAAGAACCGCTAAGCGCATTGCTTACGACTTGGAATATATTCAAAACTGGTCATTTGGATTGGATATTAAAATTATTGGAACAACTGTTGCTCAAATGATTAGTAATAAGACGAACGGACATTAATTAAAACTTATTAAAATTATTTCCTTTAACCGGCCCTTTAGCCGGTTTTTTTATTTCAAATATGTTTTCCATTCAATAATATTACGCTACCCATCTTTTTTATTACTCCCCAAGGCTTGTACTCAATGAATAAACAATGAATAGACACCAATTTATTGGGACATATTCTTTTTTACCCGGCATTTATCCCTCACTTTCCGTCATTCAGCACTATCACCCAAAATAACTATATTTTACATGGCTGTAACTTTATAACTTGCCATCCGTTACACAGATAAACTGTTATTATGACCAAATCATTGCTGCAAATTATCTTCATTGTTGCCCTGGGTGCTGCCTGCATTTGGGTAATGAAGCAGTGGGAAAATGCTACCACTTGCAAGCAATGTAATTTGCCCGGGCAAAATACCCCAACCGGTCAACCGGTACCAGACCATTACTTCCGGGAGCCGGCCAACAAATTCAATATTGCCGCTTATTTTTAGTAGTGATAGATTTTTTTATCTTTTTTTTATTGCAACTGTAACTTTTTTATTTTCTGTTCGTTCCACTTTAAAACAGCCCATTACTGTTTATGACTGAAAAAATGTATAACCAATGTGTGAATCTGTACGCCGATAATGTGTACCGATTTATATGGAAGAATTTGCGTCACGAGGAGGATGCAAAGGACATTGTTCAGTCTGCCTTTGAAAAATTATGGATAAACAGAGCACAGGTAGCAGCGGGAAAGGAAAAATCGTATTTGTTTACCATTGCTTACCACCAAATGATTGACCATATTCGCAAAAACAAGCGAGTAGCTTTGCACGAAACATTTGGTGATGAAGCCTTGGGCAATACCAAACAACCTAATGCTATTGGGCATCAAAATCTGATGCGGGCTTTAGACCAATTGAATGAACTGCAAAAAAGTTTGGTGATGCTGAAAGATTACGAAGGTTATAGTTATCAGGAAATAGGTGAGATTACCGGATTGAATGAAAGTCAGGTGAAAGTGTACCTGCACCGTGCCCGTATTACGCTGCGGAATTATTTAGTAAGTCCTGAAAATGTGTTATGATGATAGAAATTAACCGCAACAATATTGAAACCTGGTTACTGCGCTATGTAGATGGCGAGTTAACACCACTGGAAAAAATGGCGGTAGAAAACTATTTGGTTATTAATCCCGATTTAGCAAGTGAATTAAAAGCCTTGCAACAAGCCCAATTACCCAACGAGGCAGTGTTGTTCCCTTTTAAATCGGCCTTGCTGAAACGCATTCAAACAGAGTTTAGTGAAGAACAGTTGTTAGATTATATAGATGGCGAAACGGATAGCTTTACCACCGATGCTATTCGTGAAGCGGTTTTAGATGATGCGGCCTTGCTTGAACAGTTAAACGTGTTAGAACAAACAAAATTGCCCCTTGAAACCCTTGAAATGCCTGATAAGGCTAGCTTATACCGGCATGAAAAACAACCGGTAGTGGTATTGTGGACAAGAATGATGGCGGCTGCCGTATTATTAGGCTTGGGTATTTTAGTGTGGCAGTTAATACCAACCAACAATCATTCAACCGGGGTAAGTAGTGGGGTAGTAGCCATGCAAACGCCTAAATCTACTAATGATGTACCGGCTTTGCATAAGGCACAACAACAACCTTTGAATGCAACAGACAAGGTAGCCCAACAAAGTGTAGTAATGGGTAATGAAAAGCAAAATTTAACCGGTAAAAATATATTGCATCAGGCTGTACAAAAAGAGGATATAACAAAAACAAATGTGCATGAAGCAATACCTACTAACAATACGGTAGCTTTTCAACCGGTGAATGTAAATACCGGTACCGTTAGTGTACCGGAAGTAAATGCTTTAGTATCTGAAAAAGAAGTACCGAATAAACTAGTGCCCGATAAATCGGTAATAGCTATGAAGGCAGTGCCAACGGAATCGGACAATACAAGCAATGGGAAAGAGGTAGTGTATAGGGTATTAGATACAGATAATGATGAAGGTACACCGGTATATGTAAACGGATTACCACTGAATAAAAATAAAGTAAACAGTCTTTTACAAAAAGCAGGTGGAATTTTTCATGCCTTGCGTTCACAACAGGACCTGGCGAAAGAAAAATTAACAGCTACTGCTAAATTACGTTAACACATAAAAAATGATACAATGAAACAATGGATAATTGTTGCAGGCCTATTGTGTGCATCCGGTATGGCATTGTCACAACAAACAGAAACGGTAAAGGTGCAAGCAGATAGCATTTTTATTAATAGTGATACCGTTAAGGTGGGGAATTTTATCATTATTCAAAAAAATAGAAACTTATCGAACCGTGTTGACCAAGTAACGAATGGGCAAAACAAACGCATCAATAATGTTATTACCATAAGCACCAAACCACGCAATAAAAAGAACAATCAAAATGTGGTAACCAATTGGGGTATTCTTGATTTGGGTTTTGCCAATATCAATGATAATACCAATTATACCGCTGCCCAGGGTGCCGGTTATTTAACCACCGTAAATGGCAACCCCGTTACTAAAAACAATTTTAATTTACGTACGGGTAAATCATCGAATGTAAACATTTGGTTTTTCATGCAAAAGCTGAATGTTGCCAAACATGTGGTTAATTTAAAATATGGGTTAGGGTTGGAAATGTATAATTTTCGGTTTGAAGATAATATCAGCTTTCGTTCAAATCCGCAGCCTATGGTATTTAACGATACCATTAATTTCTCCAAGAATAAATTATATGTTGGCTATTTAACTATTCCTTTTATGGTGAACTTTAATTTAACGCCTTATAAAGACAATGGATTAAGTTTTAGTGCTGGGGTAAGTGCCGGTTATTTACTTGGTAGCCGCAATAAGCAAATTAGCAATGAAAGAGGTAAAGTAAAATATAAAGGCGATTTTAATTTACAACCCTGGCGTGTGGCTGCTATTGCAGAATTAGGGTTAGGACCCATTCGTTTATATGGTAGTTATAGCTTGAATAATTTGTATAAGGAAAGCACGGGCTTAGATCAAATTCCTTATGCTGTGGGCATCCGTTTCAGTCGATTTTAGTTTTCTCATGTTATATGTAGTTATGTAAACACTTCTTTTCTAAGAAGTGTTTTTGTGTAGGAGATACAACACAAACGTGAATGTTTTTTTAAAATGTAAGAACATAAATAGTATCGGCATATTTTTAGCATTTCATTGAAACATGATGCGGCAATATCTTCTATATCCTTTATTATTATGTTTGGGTTTATTCCTAACAAATGTTATAATGAGTCAACCGAAGGTGGATAAAGATGCGTATTATGTGGTGATTAAGAAATCGGATTTTACGCTTACGGTGTATAATCGCAATCATGTATGGGTAGCAAGGTATCCGGTAGTGTTTGGCAGTAAAGATTTAGGTGATAAAATGATAGCCGGCGACCGCAAAACACCGGAAGGTACCTTTCATATTGTTAGTAAAAAAGTACATAGTAAATGGTGTCGTTTTTTGGCATTAGATTATCCGAATGCAGAAAGCTACGAGAAATTTAATGAGCGCAAAGCCCATGGGGTTATATCGCCAAATGCCAGTATTGGGGGCGGTATTGGCATACATGGTACCTGGCCACATGAGGATTTTGCGGTAGACAATTATCAGCCTTGGACAGAAGGATGTATCAGTACCAAAAATGAATACGTTATTGAGCTATATAATTTATTGCCAGTGGGAACTAAGGTCATTATAGAACCTTAGTTTTGTTTGTATAAAAAATCGCTTACTGTTTTTTGCCATTTGGCCGGTTCCTTTTGTAATAAACTTTGGTGATGGCTAAGTGCATATACCACCATTTCTTTATCATGCGAAGCTAAATTTTTAAAGATGTTGTTGGTTTCCTGTTGGGTAACGCGTTGATCTTGCAGTCCCCATTGTAATAATACGGGACAATGAACGGCAGCAGCGGCATCTTGCGGCCTAAAGTCAAATGCCCAAAAGCCCTGTTCTATACCTCCCCAAAAGGTAAGCCAGCTGCCCAGTGGCTCGGTAGGTAAGTGCATGGTGCGTAATTTTCCTTCTACTGCATTAGGCAAAGTGCCAAAAGGCATTTCTAAAATTATTTTATCGGGCGTAAGGGCATATTGTTGCATGGCTTGCAAAATGGTTGCAGCACCTAATGAAATGCCATACAATATAATAGGACGATGAAAATGTTGCGAAGCATAATCGAAAGTTGCTTTTACATCAGCAGCTTCGTGATAGCCAATAGAGCAGGCGGTACCTGAACTGTTGCCATGTGCTCTAAAGTCGACTGCCAATACCTGATAGCCCATGGTATGAAAGGCTTTTTCTTCAGGAATAAGTCCGCTTTTGTTACCACCATGGCCATGAAAAACCAGGATGGTACCCAATGCACTATCATGTGGAATAAACCAGGCAGATAGTTGTTGCCCATCGTTGGTAGTGATAGTGAAGGTTTGGTGTGGAAGCCCTAATGAATCAACCACCTTTGTTTTATAAATGGGTGCGCCAAAAATCAAGGCTTTCCATTTAGCCCAACCATTTAATTGCGTGGAGGTGGATGCATTAGCCGGTAAAGGAAAGAAATGCGTAAAATAGTACGCTTGTGAAGCAATGATAATATTAATTGCAATAAACAAGGCAAGCATTATATAGCCTGTTCGTTTTAACCATTTGGGCATAGCACTATATTTTAAAAGCCGTTAAGCTTATACTAGTTGTTCAGCGCCAAAGTACCGATGTAGCGCTTTGGGTAAACGAATGCCGTTTTCGTGCTGGTTATTTTCTAATAAAGCTGCTACAATTCGGGGCAACGCCAATGCACTACCGTTTAAGGAGTGTGCCAATTGCGTTTTGCCGGAAGCATCTTTAAAACGGCATTTTAAGCGGTTGGTTTGAAAGCTTTCAAAATTGCTAACGCTACTTACTTCCAGCCAACGTTGTTGTGCGGCGCTATATACTTCAAAATCGTAAGTAAGTGCAGAGGTAAAGCCCATATCGCCACCACAAAGACGAACTATCCGGTAAGGTAATTCCAATTGTTGCAATAAGCCTTCTACATGGTTTACCATGGCATCTAAAGTAGTATAGCTTTCATTGGGATGAACTATTTGAATAATTTCAACTTTTTCAAACTGGTGCAAACGATTTAAACCACGTACATCTTTGCCAAAGCTACCGGCTTCCCTTCTAAAACAGGGAGAATAAGCAGTCATTTTAATAGGAAGTTCTTCTTCTTTTAAAATAACATCGCGGTAAATATTGGTAACAGGTACTTCGGCAGTGGGAATTAAGTAAAAATTATCTTCGGTAGCATGATACATTTGTCCTTCTTTATCGGGTAATTGTCCGGTGCCATAAGCACTGGCTTCATTTACCATGAAAGGTGGAATATATTCTGTATAACCGGCTTGTGTATTTTCATCTAAAAAAAATTGTACCAAGGCACGTTGCAATTTTGCGCCTTTGCCTTTGTACAACGGAAAGCCACTGCCCGTTATTTTAGCACCGGTTTCAAAATCAATTAAATTGTATTGTTTAATTAAGTCCCAATGCGGTTTAGCACCGGTGAATAATTGCGGTGTATTGCCACCGGTTTTAACAATTACATTGTCATCGGCCGAATGGCCGGCAGGAACAATAGCTGCAGGAAGGTTGGGAAGTTGTACTAATTTTTCTTGCAACTGTTTTTCGGTTTCAGTAAGGGCATTGCTTAATGTGGTAGTTTCCAGCTTTAAACCCGAAACTTGAAATTTCAGGGTTTCAGCAGCTTCTTTATTGCCTTGTGCCATAAACTTACCAATTTCTTTGGCAGCAGTATTGGCTTGCGCTTGCACAGCATCGAAATGAGCTTGGGTTTTACGGCGTAAATCATCTAAAGCAATAATTTCATCCACCAATTCAGGTTGTTTAAAGTTTCTAATAGCCAACCGTTCTTTAACCCATGCCGGATTATTGCGCAATACCTGTACCTGTAACATAACAAACAATTTGTAGCAAATATAGGCGTAGAAAAACAGATATGGAGCAGCACACGGAAAATGCAGTTACCTTTGCCGCATGTTTGTGCAAGATGATTTACAACAACGTTGGTGGGCATTAGAAGCGCGTTTAATGGAGCGCTTTGGTAAAAAGCCTGATATGGAAGCCATTCTTTTTTTAATTGGTATGCAGGAAACCGGTTTTATAAAAGCCAAAATAACGAAAGAACAAAAGCAGGATTTGATGCATGTGGCTGTTTGTACGGTATTAACGCCCGGTGGCTACTTTGCTTTGGAGGGAAAAGATAAAGACGGGTGGCCGCATTTTAAGCAATTAAAGCCTATGCCCAATATGCCCTTGCCTGAACAAGAGAATTTTTTAAAAGATTATATTTTATTGTATTTTGAAGAAACTTTTAAGGATGATGAAACAGTATAAAAACTATGCCATAAAGCGTGTATGGGCTTTGGTTGTATTATTAGTCTTGGTCGGTTTTTCAGCTCATGCGCAAAAGCAGGGAAAAGAAAAGGAGCGGTATGTGCTTATTAGTACACCTTATGGTAATATGGTGGCTAAGTTGTACAATAGTACCCCTCATCATCGCGATAATTTTATTAAGAATGTGGAGAATGGGGCCTATGATAGCACTATTTTTCACAGAGTAATTGCCGGCTTTATGATGCAGGGAGGCGATCCGGCTACCAAAACTTTAGCCGATACTGCTGCCATGCAATATACCACCACACCGCCCAATGAGCAAATATTGCCTGAGTTTAGAGATGATATTATACACGAACGGGGAGCTTTAGCCGCAGCCCGCGATGGGAATCCCAGAAAAGCCAGCCATGCTTTTCAGTTTTACATTGTGCAAGGAAGAACTTATGATAGTGCTGCCGTACAAAATTTTTATGTACAAAGGGTGCAACCGGCTAATCCCAACTTTCATTATACACATGAGCAGTTAGAGCGTTATGCCCGTATTGGCGGTGCGCCTTATTTAGACCAGCAATACACCGTATTTGGCCAGGTAATTAGCGGGTTAGATGTAATTGATAAAATAGCCGCCCAGGCCACTGATAAAAATAATCGCCCATTAAAAAATGTGCGAATGACCATAACCATGCTGAATTAATGTTTTAAAGTCAATTTTTCTATCAATATTTGTAAAAAAATGCACTATGAATTTTCCTGCTAATCTTCGTTACACAAAAGACCACGAATGGATTGTATTAAATGGCGATATAGCTACCATTGGTATTACCGATTTTGCACAAAGCGAATTGGGCGATATTGTTTATGTTGATATAGCCAATAATCAAACCTTACCCGCAGAAGCCGTATTTGGAACCGTTGAAGCGGTAAAAACAGTGAGCGATTTGTTTTTGCCAGTTGCCGGAACCATTATAGAAGTGAATACTACTTTAGAAAAGCAACCGGAATTGGTAAATACCGATCCATATGGAGAAGGATGGATGGTAAAATTGAAAGTAGAGAATCCTGCTGATGTAGAAAAATTAATGGATGCAGCGGCCTATCAGGCTTTAATTGGGTAAATCCAAATGAGTTGGCTTAACGTATATAGATTACCATCTGTTATAAACACCCAATAAAGCATTGCAAGAAACAATAAAATACAGTGAACCGGAATTGATAGCATTGCTGCAACAGCGCTACGAAAGTGCTTTTAGCTATGTTTATCAACAGTATTCCGGTGCTTTGTACGGCATTATTCAAAATATTGTAGCTGATACTGAATTAGCCAACGATGTATTGCAGGAAGTATTTGTGAAAATTTGGAAACAAATTCATCAATACGATGCAACCAAAGGTAAATTGTTTACCTGGATGTTGAATATTGCCCGCAACGCGGCTATTGATATGGTAAGAAGTAAAGGATTTCAAAATAATAAACACAACGATGAGCTAAAGGAAAGTGTGTATGAACATGCCGGTACCACCCAAATAGCAACTGATCAAATTGGTTTACGAAAGGTAGTACAACAGTTAAAGCCCGAGCAAAAGCAATTGGTTGAACTGGCTTATTTTGAAGGATTTACGCAAGATGAAATTGCAAAAATGCTGCAACTGCCTTTGGGTACGGTAAAAACCCGATTGCGAGCAGCATTAATACAGTTAAGACAAATGCTAAAAAACACATAACATTGGATATAAAGGCTTACATAGCAAGTGGGGTAATTGAAAGTTACGTAATGGGTTTAGCCACTGAACAAGAGTGTGCTGAACTGGAAAGCTTGCGTAAACAATATCCGGAAATTAATGCCGCTATTGCTGAATTTGAAGCAGCTTTAGAAGCAGGAGCTATGGCTAATGCGCAACAACCTCCTGCAGTGGTACAACAAAAAATATGGCAAACATTGCAATCTGAATTTCAACAGCAGCCGTCTGTCAATACAACCTTTTCTGAAAAAGGAAAAGTGATTGCATTATCCTGGTTAAAATATGCTATTGCTGCTGCTATATTGTTAATTGTGGCAAGTGGTGCATTGAATATTTATTTCTTTCAAAAAATAAACCAATTGCAACAACAATATACTGCATTAGTAAACGAAAGCAATTCGTTACAAGCCGGATTGAATATTTATAAAACCAAGGCATTGGATTTATACAACAGTATGCAAGTAATGAGTGATCCAAATATGATAAAAGTACCTATGCCGGGGGTAAAAGGTAAAGAAGATAATTTGGCTACTGTATTTTGGGATAAGCAATCAAAAGCAGTGTATTTATTGCCCAATCGCCTGCCGCAAGCACCTGAAAATAAACAATACCAATTATGGGCATTGGTAAATGGTAAACCTGTTGATGCCGGATTGTTGACTGCTGATTGTAATGGGTTGTGTAAACTAAAAACTATAGCTGAAGCACAAGGTTTTGCCATTACTTTGGAAAATAAAGGTGGAAGTCTAGTGCCGCACTTAGATCAATTATATGTAATGGGTAAAATTGCCGGATAATATTGTATAAGATTTAATTTAATAAAAATGAAAATGATAAAGGTGCATCCGTTGGTGCACTTTTTTCGTAGGTATTATAAGGATAATAATTCCTGCTTTCATTGTATAGCAGGGGTTTTTCAGATGGGAGGGGGCTATGTTTATAGCTCCCTTATTTTTGCAATAAAAAATTGAAACTACATATTAATTATACTTGGGCATTTATAGCCTGGTTGGTAGGTACCACTATTTTATTATGTTTACCCGGTAATGATTTACCCGATATTGGTTGGGTGGAAAAATGGCATGTTGATAAATTGATACATATAACTTTATTTTTCGGATTGGTTTTTTTATATGCTAATCGTATGGTACAGTATGACAAGCGTATAAGCAGAATACGATGGATTGTTGTAGCAGGAATATTGTATGGTATAGCAATGGAATTTGTACAAAAATATTTGATTCCGCATCGTTCATTTGATGTGGATGATATGATTGCCGATGCGGTAGGTTGTTGTTTAGCTTGGTTTTGGCAGTATAAGAAATGGTGGGGAGTTGTATAAAAAGATTGGCCCCGATGGAAATCGGGGCCGCAACCAAAACTAACTGCTTATGAGAAAATTGACTACTTGCCTAAATTATTTTTTATAATTACGTTTTATGCTTTCTAAAAGTTTTCAATAATGTGTTAAAACGTAATTTTTATTTATTGCTCTAATTTAATATTCGTTGTTCACATTTGCAATACAAATATCTGAAGTAAAGACTGAAAGAAATGTCAATGGTTTAACAATAAAATGTTAATGATTTTAGTGACAGGTTATAACATTTCCTGAAGTGCCCGATAGGTATGGGCTTAAGTAGGGTATTCCTAAATTCATTCCTCTGAAAATCAATAAGATAGCCATTAAACCCAATGCAACGGGAATTAATTTCTTTAAAAAATTTCGGGTACGCAGATTAATCAAAAATCCGAAATAAGATAATAATGCCATAAGCGGAACAGTGCCAATTCCAAAAACTATCATAAACAACCAACCATAACCTATACTGCCTGTAGCTAATGCGCCTGCTACTGCAAAATAAACCATGCCACAAGGTAGTAAACCATTCAACATTCCTATGAATAGCAATTTGCCGAATGAGGGTTTACGCAATAATTTACCTAAAAGGGTTTGTACCCAAATAGTCAATTCACTTACAAAAGTTAATTGTGGAAATTGCAAATGAAAGTAAGGAAGTATAACATATAGCAAAATGAACAATCCTAATGCAATAGATAAGTATTGCTGAAAACCCGCTAATGAAACAATGCGTCCAATCAGTCCGAAAAACAATCCCAGTAAACTATAAGTCATTATTCTACCTAAGTTATAGAATAAAATACCTCCGATTTTTTGCCAATAGGTTTTATTGGGGAATGGCAAAGCCAATGCAAATGGCCCACACATTCCAACACAATGGAAGCTGCTAAGTAAGCCTAGTGTTAATGCTGATATAATAAAGCTCCAAAGCATTATTGCAGATTAATGTTTTTTTCGGAATAGTAATTGGTGTTGTTGGCCATCCATTTTAACTTTAAAATGTAATTGGTCTTGAATAAATCATTTTTACTAACTGTCATTATTCCGTTTTCGTTTGCAGCAATGGCTAACTTTTTATCATAGTCTGCATTTGTTTTGCAATAAAACCAAGCTTCGCCGTGAATATTGCTGTGTTGCACCTCTTTCGGAAAAATAATGGTAATTAAGCTATCGGTTGGAATAACTTGCACTGCAGAAATGGCATTGGCATTATTGGTGCCATTTATTTGCTGTTGAAAATGTAATTCATCTTTGTAATATTCATTACTCACCAAATCAATTTTAGTGTGTACAGATTTGTAAACTAAAAATCCAATGAGTAAAGTAAAGCTGATGAATACGATGGCTATTTTTGCTCCCCAGTTCATAATGATTGTTTTTAATCGTTAACAGGTCCTAAAAAATTGGTTTTTAAAGTGGCAATTTTTTGGTGGTTTGATAATAAGTCAATTTTTATGTGTGATGATCTTTCTTTAATAATGCTTTTTGGTAGTGTTATAAAAAACTCACCTGAACCCTGCCCTTCTTTAGGAACCAAAACATAAGGTTTACCAATAATGTCAATTTTCCCGTTTAGTTGGTGTAATTGTAATTGAAGCTCCACATTTTTTGTTGTTTTATTAACCACTTTAATATTGTAGAGATTAGAAATACTATCATTGCCTCTTTCTTGGTATAAAATACCCGGTGTGCGAATAATGGTAGCATCAACATCTTTTCTAGAAGCCAGTATAGTACCTAAAACTATCAATACAATGCCGCATAACAATGTATAAAATTTCATTCTTGAAGTGTACTTCAAGGGTATACCGTTAGCAATTGAGTTTTCTGAAGCATACCTGATTAAGCCTTTGGGTTTACCAATTTTCTCCATTACATTATTGCAAGCATCAATACAAGCGGTACATCCAACACATTCCATTTGTACACCATTGCGAATATCAATGCCGGTAGGGCATACTTTTACGCATTGAAAACAATCAATACAGTCGCCCAAGGGTTGTGCTTCTGGCGTAGATTTCTTAAAATTACCACGGGGCTCACCACGTTTATAATCGTAGGCGACTATCATGGAGTTTTTATCGAGTAATACACTTTGTAAACGGCCATAAGGGCAAACAACAGTACAGGCTTGCTCTCTGAAAAAGGCATACACACCATAAAATACACCACTGAAAATAAGAATGGAAGCAAACCCTACTACATGTTCAGATACCGGTTCAGTAATAATCTTTACTAGGGCAGGCATACCAATAATGTATGCCAAGAAGAAGTTGGCAATAATGAAAGATAGCAGATAAAATACAATGTGCTTTAAGCTGACTTTAAAAATCTTTTTGCCTGTCCATGGAGCATTATGTAATTGTCGTTGAGCGGGTGCATCGCCTAAAATTAAAAATTCAATTTTACGAAACATCATTTCCATAAAATTTGTTTGTGGACATGCCCATCCACAAAACAAACGCCCGAAGGCTGCTGTAAATAGTACAACAAAAAATACAAACGTAATCATGGTTAACCCGAAGATGAAAAAGTCCTGTGGCCAAAATATTTTGGTGAACAGAATAAATTTTCCCTCGGGAATGTTGAACATAAAAAGAGGGCGGCCATCAATTTGAATGAATGGCGTTCCAAAAAAAATGATGAAATAAAAAATGCTTAACCAAGTGCGTATGTTATAATATTTCCCTTTGGGTTTATAAGCATACACCCATTTGCGCTTGCCTTCTGCATCAACGGTTGCAATTCTGTCGCGAAAGCTTTCTGAAACGGGTTCATTAATGTGTTCAATATTACTCATACAAATGGGTGTTTAATGCTTATTGAATAGTTGCTGCTGTAGTAGATTTAGTTGAATCGGCATTGGCAGCCGGTGCCGTACTATTGTCGGTACATAATGTACCTTGTGGTTCTTTAGGGGTTTTGGGTTTAGTTCCATGAAGGCTTTTAACATAGCTGGCAATTTGTTCAATTTGTAAAGGCGAGTAATCGTCTTTCCAACTTTTCATTCCTTTTTCAGGCCAGCCATAGGTAATACTTTTAAAAATATCTTTTATTGAACATCCATGCAGCCAGTAATCATCTGTTAGGTTAGGGCCTACCAATCCACCGCCGTCAGCTTGGTGGCAAGCAGCACAAGTGGTAGTAAAAACTTGTTTGCCTGCTTCTAAATCAGCCGGGTCAGTTAAATATTTAACCGTGTTTTCATCAACATTTGCTTTTGATAATTTTAGGTAAGCTTGCTTTTCTTCCTCAGCTTTTGCCAGTGAAATTTGTAATTCTTCTTTACTTAATGGTGCACTGTGTACTATATGGTATCGAAACAAATAAATACCTGCAAAAACAATACTTACATAAAACCCATACAACCACCAAGGGGGTAAACGGTTATCTAATTCTCTAATACCATCATAATCATGCCCCAGGTCAATTTCAGCTTCGTCTTTAATGGGTTTTAAACGATTCACTTTATTCCACCAGGTTTTGAAGGAGCTTGCAGATTTAGCTTTAGCTGTTTCACCTTCGGCTACAGCAATGGAATCACTTTGTTTACGTAATAAAAATTTAATGTTATAAATTAATGCCAACAAAATCAGTAATTCTAACAGAACAACACTTACTAGGGTATAATACCCCATTGCGGTTAGGCCGCCATAATTGGCAACTTTTTCAACTGTTGCTTCCGGATTATCAGCTGCAAATGCCTGCATGCTTAGTAGGCTAAATATTCCCACCAACAATAGAGTAATATTGGAAGTGTTATTTGATTTTTTCTTTTCCTGCTCCTCACTAATTTTAAACTTAGCTGTGCCAATTAGTACGTTGGCTAGTAGCACAATAGCTAATAATAAAAATATAATGATTACAACCAATATTTGTGCAATGGGAAATGAAAGAGCGGATGGCTGTGGAGGGCCTGCAGCAAAGGCACCTAGTGGCAAGCAGGTTAGCAGACCAAGGAGCCATTTATTGAATTTTATTTTTTTAAATATTGTGTTCATGGTAAATAATTTTGAATAAATTGAACAATTGTTGAATTAGATATGCCGACTCTCTTCCAAAGGAATATTGCTAATTTCTTGCATGGTTTTTTTATCTGCTTTCCAAACCCACAAAGCAACGCCAACAAAAAACAAGAAGAAGATGAGTAGTGATGTTAATGCATACACATCTACACCGAGTATTTTTTCGAGATAATTAATAAATTTCATATTATTTCGATTTAGTTATTATTGTTGGTTATTGCAGTTGCATTGTTTGCTGTACTTTGAGCTTTAATGTCTGTTCCAACACGTTGTAAATAAGCAATGAGTGCAACTATTTCAGCATTGCTGCTAATATCAATCTTGTCTTTTTTCAAAGTTTCTTTTATGCTTTTTGCTTGTACCTCCAAATCTTTATTAGCTTGTTTGTCGTAGCCTTCAGGATAAGGTACACCCAAGGTTTGCATAGCTCTAATTTTAGCCGGTGTTAATGAGGTATCAATTTTATTATCAAACAACCAGGTATATGCCGGCATAATGGAACCGGGGCTCATTGAGCGAGGATCTAACATGTGGTTAAAGTGCCAACTATCAGGATATTTACCACCAATACGTGCTAAATCGGGTCCGGTACGTTTACTTCCCCATTGGAATGGATGATCGTAAACGAATTCGCCTGCTTTACTATATTCGCCATATCGGGCAACTTCATCGCGGAAGGGCCTAATCATTTGGGAATGACATAAGTAGCATCCTTCTCTTACATAAATATCTCTTCCCTGTAATTCAAGTGGTGTGTAGGGTTTTACTGACGCAATGGTGGGTACGTTACTTTTTATCAAAAATGTTGGAACCATTTCAATAATACCACCTATGGCTACAGCAATTAAACTGAAGATGAGCATTTGAATAGGGCGAGCCTCAATCCATCTGTGCCAGTATTGTTTGCTATGTGTTTCAATGACTTTTGGTAATGCAGGGGCTTCAGCTGCTTCGTTGGCAATTAATTGTCCGGCTGCAACAGTTTTCCATAAATTATATACCATTAAAAATGCGCCAATTAAATACAATGTACCACCAATGCTACGGGTAATATACATGGGCAAAATATGCGTAACTGTTTCCAGGAACTGATATTTTAAATGTCCATCAGGTGTAAATTGTTTCCACATTAATGCTTGTGTAAAGCCGGCCCAATACAATGGTACAGCGTATAATACAATGCCGATAGTGCCAATCCAAAAGTGGGTAGTAGCTAATTTTTTTGAATACAATGGTGTATTAAAAATGCGAGGAATTAACCAATACAATACTCCAAAAGTTAAAAAGCCGTTCCATCCTAAGGCGCCAATATGCACATGGGCTATTGTCCAGTCGGTAAAATGTGAAATAGCGTTTACATTTTTTAAGCTAAGCATTGGCCCTTCAAAAGTTGCCATACCATAACAAGTAACGGCAACTACCATAAATTTTAATACGGGTTCTTCGCGTACTTTGTCCCAAGCGCCTCTTAAAGTAAATAAGCCATTCAACATACCACCCCAGCTAGGCAATAGTAACATAATGCTAAAAACAGTGCCTAAGCTTTGTGCCCAATCGGGTAATGCTGTATACAATAAATGGTGCGGGCCTGCCCATATGTATAAGAATATTAATGCCCAAAAGTGAATGATGGAAAGGCGGTAACTATAAATTGGCCGATTGGCTGCTTTGGGTAAGAAGTAATACATTACACCTAAATAGGGGGTGGTTAAAAAGAAGGCAACAGCATTATGACCATACCACCATTGCACTAATGCATCTTGCACGCCGGCGTACCAACTATAACTTTTAATAAATGAAAATGGAATTTCGAATGAGTTAACAATGTGCAACATAGCAACCGTAACCCAAGTGGCTATATAAAACCAAATGGCTACATACAAATGGCTTTCACGACGTTTAATAATGGTACCAAACATGTTAATACCAAAAATTATCCAAACAACTGCAATAGCAATGTCTAATGGCCACTCTAATTCCGCATATTCTTTTCCGGTGGTATAACCGGATAATAATGTTAGGGCACCAAAAGCAATAATCAGTTGCCAGCCCCAGAAATGAAGCTTGCTGAGTGTATCGCTAAACATGCGGGCTTTACAAAGGCGTTGCAGTGAATAATACACGCCCATGAAAATGCCATTACCCACAAAGGCAAAAATGACGGCATTGGTATGTACTGGACGCATGCGGCCAAACGTAGTGTATGGTAGGCCTAAATTGGCGGTGGGGTAGTACAAATCTATCGCTACCCATAAACCTGCCAACATGCCTATAATACCCCAAAAAATGGTGGCATAGGCAAACATTTTTACAATCTTGTTATCGTAATAAAACTTTTCTAATTGCATAAATGGCTGTTGTTTATTTTAACTAATTGGGTTTTGGTTATTCATTTGTGTTATTCTCTTCTGTAGGTTGCTGTTGCACTGTGGGTGTAGCATCATCAAATAAAATGCGAACAGGCGGGCTTATTTCATCTTTGTATTGGCCATTTTTTACACTCCATAAAAAAGCAAATAAAAAAATGGCGGCAACTGAAATGCTTGCTATTAATAATACTATAATGACACTCACACGAATAATTTTTGTGTTTCAAAAGTATTTTAGCTAGTTACGGTGTAGTATGACATTCATCAACCCATGAACTGATATTTATCATGTTTTGATGTTATTGGTGGAAAATTGCTATGCTGCCCAATGTTGGGAACGATGAAGTGATTGCGACGCAACAGGCGATGCCATGAAAAACAACTGCCGGTATTATTATTGCAGCTTTAATTGTTTTGCATACAAATTGCTTAGTCCGTAAGTAATTAACACAATGCTTATTGTACTTGCCGGCATTAAAACGGCTGCTATTAAAGGTGATAGTACACCTTGCACCGCAAAGTATAAACCAATGATGTTGTATAGAATAGAAACTGCAAAGGCAATAAAAATGATTTTTTTATTGGCTTTTGCCAGTTGAATGAATGCGGGTAAACGGTGTAATTGAGTGGCATCAATAATTACATCGCTGGCGGGTGTAAAGTTGTTGCTGTTTTCAGAAACAGCAATGCCTACATTGGCTTGTTGCAGGGCTCCCGCATCATTTAGCCCATCGCCAATCATCATAACGGTGTACCCTTTGTTTTGTAATTGTTCAATGAATTGAAGTTTGTCGTTTGGTTTTTGGTGAAATAAGGTAACGGAATGAAACCCTAATAGAGATTGTAGAAAATTTTTTTCACCGGCATTGTCGCCACTTAATACGGCAAGGGGATATTTTTTTTGCAGTTGCTTAGCTAAGCTTCTTAAGCCCGGTCTGTATGCATTTTTAAAAATAAACTTTCCTACTAATTTCCCCTCTACACCTAAATAAACGGTAGAAGTATTATCGATTACTTCATTTTGTTTTAAAACAAACTCTTGCGTGCCAACGGTAAGCCATTCATCTTCTACCATTCCTTCAATGCCTTTTCCGGGTATTTCTTTGTACCCATCAATTTTTCTGTTTCCGGAAACTTGTAACCATTGTACAATTGACTTGCTTAATGGATGGGTTGATTGTGCAGTTAGTGTGGCTAATTTTTCTTTTAATGTTTGCGAAAGGGGAATACCGTCATATTCAATTTGGTCATATCGGCCTGTAGTAAGCGTGCCTGTTTTATCGAATACTATGTAATTCACTTTGGCAATGGTTTCAATGGTGTTGGCATTGCGTAAATAAAAATTATTTCTACCTAAACTTCTAATTATGGCACCATTGGTAAAAGTGTTGCTTAATAACAAAGCACAAGGACATGCTACTATTAAAACTGCTGTAACTGCTTGCCAAAGTTTTTCAGGATTGTGAAATTGCCAATAAACTGCAGCTATTGTTGCAATAGCAAAAACAATATAGGTAAAGTATCGGCTAAGTGCATCAACAAATGAATGCTCGTTTTTGTGTTCCGTTTTTTTAAAGGCGCTTCTATTCCATAATTTGGTTAAATAACTTTGTGCAACTTCTTTAATTACCAATAATTCAATATTACTACCCAACTGTTTACCGCCGGCATAAATCATTTCACCCATTTGAATTTCAACGGGCATACTTTCACCTGTTACAAAACTGTAGTCAATTAGTGCTTTGCCTTTGGTTAAAATACCATCGGCAGGAATTAATTCGCTGTGGTGAATTAACAAAGTATCATTCAGTTGTATATTGGGAAGGGTTACGGTTTCTTCTTTATTGTTTTTAATACGCGATACTGCAATTGGAAAGTAGGCGGTGTAGTCTCTATCGAAGTTAAGTTGTTCATATGTTTTATCCTGCAGTATTCTTCCAACCAGCATAAAAAATACAATACCACTCATGCTGTCTAAGTATCCACTGCCGGTGTTGGTAACAATTTCAATAATGCTTCTAATAAAAGTAACCCAAATGGCTAATACAATAGGGGTGTCAATATTCAGGTATTTGTGTTTTAAACTTTTGAATGCGCTGTTGTAGAATTCTGTTGCCGAATAAAATACCACAGGCATGCTTAGTAATAAGCTTAAATATCGGAACCAATATGTTAAATTATAATCTTTATCATCAATACCTAAATATTCAGGAAAGCTAAGCATCATAATATTGGCAAAGCAAAAACCTGCCACGCCTAATTTATAAATTTTCGCATAATTAATACGTGGCTTAAGTTGGTTTAAATTTTGCAGGCTTATATAAGGCTCATACCCAATTGAGGTGAGTAATTCTGCCACTTTGCGCATGCTTGTGTGGTTTTGATTGAAAACAATATCAGCCTCTTTGCGTGAAAAGTTTACTTTACTGCTAATAATATGTTTGTTTAAACGATGTAGGTTTTCAATTAGCCACAAACAGCTGCTGCAATGCATGTGTGGCAAGTAAAAGGTAACGTGTGTTTGATTATTATCTTTAAATACGGTAAGGGCTTTTTGTACGCTTTCATCATCTAGAAATGCAAATTTGTTTTCACGTACTATTATTTTTTGATTGTTTCCCGGATTTTGGCTAATGGTATAATAATCGCACATGCCGGTATTGTTCAAAATTTCATATACCGATTTACAACCTTCGCAACAGAAATGTTTGTCATATGCCTCAATTGGATGATTGCCACAATCTTCACCACAATGAAAACAGGTTGTTTGAATGGAAGTGTGCTCCGTAGCCATATTATTTAGCCGCTTTGGTTAGGAAAGGATAAATATTTTTTTGTTCCAGCATTAGCCAGTTTTGAATTTTTTTCTCCAATAAAAAAAGGTGATTAATGAAACTTTTAAATTCGGTATCCCAATCTTTTTTTATCATATAGTTGTTTACAATTTTTCGTTGATGTTGTAAGGCTTTTATAAATATATCATGTTTATGTTGCATAGTTTTCAACAGGTGTTCATTCAGCGTTATGTCATCCTCATGCTGTTCAACATTGGATTGTTTTTTTAAATACGGAAAAAAATATACCTGTTCTGTATGTATGTATTGGAGAATTTGTTTATGTATGAGTTGTAATTTTTGTGCTAATTGTGGTAGTAGCGTGTGGGTATAATTTTTTGAATTTAACAATGCTTCTAACTGATGGCGGCTTTGGTCTAATAATTCCAAAATAATGGGGTGGTGTTCCACCATAATTAAATTACAAGAGCTTTCTAAATTTAAGGGAGTACCTTCCAACCATTTCTGTAAAAAATTTAACCGCATGCTTTGCTCATTTTACTGCAAAGTAGGCCGCCTTAAAGTGTTAATTTATGACACTGCTCAATTGTAAACATGATTATTGTCATGTTTTGTTACCAGACAATTAAAATGGTTAGTGTTGAATTAACATTGCGCGAAAAGCAGTGGAATCGCCATTAAACACATCAAAATCAACTTTGGTTTTTATGCCAGTAATATGCCCTTCATCACTGTGTTGCCAAAATTGCCAAGGGCGTTGTATGCGGGGTTGTTGGGGAGTTTTATAATGGGCCACCCATAATGGGTAATCGTCAAATTCCTTACCTAAGTAATTTTCATAAAAGCTGGCGTAAGTATAGATAATTGGTTTTACTTTATAATAATCTTCAATGGTTTGTAAATATTCCTTAAGTCGTTTTTTTAGTTGTGCAGGTTTTACTCCATACAGTTCTTCCACATCTACCGCCGGGGGTAAATCGCCTATTTGCAGGGGCACTGTTCGAATAAAATTTTGCGCTTGTTGAGCACCATTTCTAGTAGCAAGAAAAAAATGGTACGCACCGCGGGTAATGCCAAACTGAGCCAGTTGTTGCCAATTTTTATTAAATTGAATATCTGCATTTGATAAGCCTTCGGTTGCTTTTATAAATACAAAGCCAATGGCAATTTTATCGGAACGTGTATTTTTAACCATTCCCCAGTTTACATTACTTTGGTGTACACTTACATCTATGCCGTGTATGGCATAATTATCCGGAATAGGTATGCCGAAATTGGCATCAAAAGTAAAGTCAATAGGTACAGGTCTGTTGTTGTTTTGTTGCCATATATACACAATTACAAGCAGTAAGGCCATAAAAATGCCAATAATAATCCAACCCCATATAAATGACTTTTTTTTCTTTTTTTTGGCCATACTCATGTATCAATTGCCTTACAAAAATGCCATATTCAATTCAAAAAACGGGCAATCATTTTTCGAATAGTGGAACAGATATAATATAAACGGCTTTTTAACAGGAATGGGCTTATTTTTACACCTTGTATGCCGTACTTTAATTTTAATGACAGTTTAAATTTAATTAGCAAATTTACCGCCAGGCGTTTGTGGAATGCTGCCAAAGTATGGAGCAGCTACCAAATTACCCGTTTAACGGGAAGGCCTGTGCAATGGGGATTACCTATTTCTATTTCATTTGAACCTACCACATCGTGTAATTTGCGTTGTCCCGAATGTCCAAGCGGTATGCGTGAATTTACCCGCCCTACCGGAATGCTTGATAATCATTTTTTTAAACAAACTATTGATGAAATACATAAAGAACTGCTGTATTTAATTTTTTATTTTCAAGGCGAACCATATTTAAATCCGGGATTTTTAGATATGGTGCAGTATGCTCATAGTAAGGGTATTTACACTGCCACATCAACCAATGCTCATTACCTTACTGATGAAAAAGCCAGGAAAACGGTAGAAAGCGGATTAGACCGCCTTATTATTTCTATTGATGGCACCACACAAGAGGTTTACCAACAATACCGTGTGGGTGGAAAGTTGGACAAAGTAATTGAAGGGGCTAAAAATATTGTTAAATGGAAAAAAGCATTAAACAGTAAAACACCTTTCGTTTTTTTTCAATTTTTGGTGGTAAAGCCCAACGAGCATCAAATTGAAGCTATTAAGCAATTGGGAAAGGAAATTGGGGTTGATCAAGTGCGTTTTAAAACGGCTCAGGTTTATGATTATGAAAATGATCCACATCAATTAATACCCACTATTCAAAAGTATAGCAGATACAAAACCAACAAGGAAGGAAAGGTGGTTGTAAAAAGTGGTTTAGGCAATCATTGTTGGAAACTATGGCACGCCAATGTTATTACCTGGGATGGGTTAGTGGTGCCTTGTTGTTTTGATAAAGATGCACAACACCGTTTGGGGAGTTTAAAAAATGAAAGTTTTAAGGCAATTTGGCATAATCAGGAATATCGCAAGTTTAGAAACAATATTATGCAAAGCAGGAAAAATATTGATATTTGTGCCAATTGTAGTGAAGGTTTAAAAGTGTGGGAAGATTAATCAACGATACTCATTTTGCATGACATGAATATTGAAAAGGAATTACCACAGTTGCATTTTAGAAATGAATTTCACAAGGGGATTGTAAATATTATATTTACTGCCAATTGGTTGCAAGAGCGTATTCGGCAGTTTTTATTACCGGAAGATATTACTTCTCAGCAATATAATATTCTACGTATTGTGCAAGGAAGTGCCACCCCGTTATCAACCTTGCAAATTAGAGAGCAAATGTTAGATAAAATGAGTGATACCAGCCGAATGGTTGATCGGTTAGTGGCAAAAAAATTAGTAGAAAAAAGAACCTCTGTTCATGATAAAAGAAAGGTGGCAATTTACTTAACGGAAGCGGGCGAAGCTTTGTTAAAAAGGCTTGAACCCAAAGTGCAAGAGGTAGATGCATTTTTGTCATCATTAACGGCTGATGAAGCTAAACAGTTAAATCAACTCTTAGACGCAGCCAGGCAACAGCAGTAACAGTTTATCATCCTTACGGTACTTGCTTTATATTTTCTATTATAATGCTTTGGAAATAATAATTACAAAATAATTGTTGAAAATTATACGAATTAAGTTTTGAATAACAGTATTGTGCAAAATGTTTCATGAATACTGTTGTTGGCAAAATACGGAACATGAAAAGAAACACATTCTACTTAGTATTATTGATTATTGCAATTTTTTTTCAATCTGAATTATATGCACAGAAATCACCCATATTTGAAATGCGTGGAGTATGGGTTGCCACTGTTGTGAATATTGATTGGCCTGCGCAAAAGGGTATGTCAGTGGAAGCGCAAAAAGCTGATTTTATTAAGTTGTTGGATATGCATCAACGAAATGGCATGAATGCGGTATTCGTGCAAATTCGTCCGGCAGCCGATGCATTTTATCCCTCACAATATGAACCCTGGAGTGAATATTTAAATGGGAAACAAGGATTGCCGCCAACACCTTATTATGATCCGCTTGCATTTATGATTGAAGAAACACACAAGCGCGGAATGGAATTTCATGCCTGGTTAAACCCCTATCGCGCTGTGTTCAATATTCATAATTCATCCATATCACCATCACACATCACAAAAATTCATCCTGAATGGTTTTTAACTTATGGCACTACCAAATACTTCAATCCCGGTTTGCCTGAAGTGAGAGCCTTTGTTACACGTGTTGTAAAAGATATTGTAACGCGTTATGCGGTAGATGGAATACATATGGATGATTATTTTTATCCTTATAGAATTGCCGGTAAAGAATTTCCCGACGGAAAAGCTTATCAGCAATATGGCAAAGGTTTGAGTAAAGATGAATGGCGTCGGGCTAATTGTGATAGTATTATTCTTAATTTATTCCAAGCTATTCGCGCTGCTAATCCGTATGTAAAGTTTGGCGTTAGTCCCTTTGGTGTTTGGCGCAATAAGAGCCAAGATCCGGAAGGCAGTAATACAAAAGCAGGTCAAACAAACTACGATGATTTATATGCCGATATTTTATTATGGTTGAAAAAAGGTTGGATTGATTATGTTGCACCGCAATTATACTGGGAACAGGGACATAAACTTGCTGATTTTGATACTTTGTTGGCTTGGTGGAATGCACACACATATGGTAGGCAGTTGTATATTGGACAAGCTATTTATAGAGCAGGAAGTAATGCTGCCTGGCGAAACCCTAACGAAATTCCTAATGAAATAAAAGCCATTCGAGGTTACCCAACTACACAAGGAAGTATATTTTTTAGCAGTAAAAATTTTGAAAATAATCCTAACGGATGGGCCGATAGTTTACGTTATAATTATTATGCATTGCCCGCCATTGTGCCGCCAATGCCATGGATAGATAGCACCAAACCTGCTGCACCCATTTTTGCCAAATCGGGAAATAATGTGTTTACTATTCATTATGCCGGAAAAATTCCGGTAAAAGCCTTTGCCATTTTTGCTTTGCCGGAAAATGTTGATGCGAAATTGGAATATGCTTCATTAATACAATTGCTTAATTCTGATAAAGAAGTTGTTTATGAAAGGAAACAAGCATTAGTACCTTCAAATAATCGGTTATTTGCAGCCGTTGTTAGTGAACACAATGTGTTGAGTAACTGGGTTGAATTAAAATAGTATGCTAAGTTTGAATTAAGCTATTGAAATACGCTTTAACGGTAAATAGGTTTTAGGACTAATTAATAGTGGTACTCTTTCAATAACAGTGGTGGCATTGTCTAAGCCAAAAGCTTTTTGGTCTGATTGTGCTAATTGTTTTATTGCAAAATAAGCATCCATAATAAATTCTTCTTTTACCGATAATTCATTTTCAACCGATAAGAATGTTTCCAATATAACATAAGTAATATCGGTATGGAAATTAATAACATCCAAATCTTCATATTGATTGCTGCAACACAATTCATTATTTTTCCGCATTTCTTGCATTACCATTTTTACCAATAAGTTAATGCGCGGTTGAATTCTAAAACCCAACTTGAAATTTACCTTAATTACCTTTTCGGGTAATAAATTCACAACACTATAGGCCATTTCATAGGGGTTGTCGGCGCGGTCAATATGAATAAACCAATAAACGTCTGCCCTTTTTGGTTTTCGATTTAATATGGAATCAATTATTCTTTTTTCAATATCGCCATCGCTGTTGGCTTTGGTTAAGTAAACCAAATGGGTAGCATATTTAGGTATTTCTTTATCGGCACTTAGTTTTTGTAGTGCTTGTAAATAATCCTTGGTTTTAATGAATTGTAAATAACTGTTGGTAATTTTTCTTGCTTTATGCCAAACAAACATGATGAACATTAGGCCAAATTCAAAAAACAAAAACATCCAGCGTTGTTTAATTTTCGCCACATTGGTTATGAAAAACGAAATTTCTACAATTAAAAAAATGGTCATAATAAAGGCAATTACCCAGTTATTCCATTTCTTAATTCTATACATAAAAACAAACATTAATCCGGTAGTCATTAGCATGGCAATTACAATTGAAAAACCGTATGCTGCTTCCATAGCTGAACTATCTTTAAAATATAGCATCATGCCTACACATCCTAACCATAAAACCCAGTTTAAACTGGGTATATAAATTTGGCCTTTTACATTGGTTGGGTATTTTACCGTAACCCTTGGCCAAAAATTCATACTAATTGCTTCGCTAATAAGCGTGAATGAACCACTTATTAAAGCCTGACTGGCAATGATGGTGGCTAAAGTAGCTATAATAATACCGATTAGTAAAAACCAATGTGGCATTAATGCATAGAATGGATTTACGTTGCCTAAACTTGTTTTTTGTTGTAGTAGTAACCAAGCACCCTGCCCCATATAATTAATAATAAGAGCTGTTTTTACAAAAGCCCAACTTGCCTGAATGTTTTGTTTGCCACAATGTCCTAAATCGCTGTATAATGCTTCAGCACCTGTGGTACACAAAAAAACTGCGCCTAATAACCAAAAGCCATGCGGATATTCAACCAATAATTTAATACCGTAATAAGGGTTAATAGCTTTAATGATATTTGGAAATTGAATGATTTGTGTAGCACCTAAAATTAAAATCATGCTAAACCAAACCAACATAATGGGACCAAATGCAAATCCTACTACTTTGGTTCCAAAGCGTTGAAAGAAAAATAATAGGGAAATAATTCCTACTACAATGCCAATAGTAATACCATTACCAGGTATTATGGTATTTTGTAAAGAATGAATGCCATTTAAACCCTCAACTGCTGAAGCAACAGAAATAGGCGGGGTTATTATGCCATCGGCTAATAATGTGGCAGCACCAATAATAGCCGGCATATAAAGCCATTTCGCATACCTACGTACTAAAGCAAATAGCGAAAATATGCCACCCTCACCCTTGTTGTCTGCCTGAAGGGTTAACAGTACATATTTAAAAGTTGTTTGTAGGGTTAATGTCCAAATAATGCAGGAAATGCCACCATAAACTAATTCTTCTGAAATAGGTCTATCGCCAATAATGGAACGAAAAACATATAAAGGTGAAGTGCCAATATCGCCATAGATAATGCCCAGGGTTACTAATAAGCCGGCAGCAGACAGGCGGTGTAAATTTTTGGAACTGTGTAATTCCGTTTTCATGCATTAAGGTATTGATGGGTGCGGGGTGCTAATATTCATTTTTTGTAAATGAATATTTTGAAACCAATATGGGTTAGGTTTGTGTTGAAGAATTGTTACAGCGATATAGGTAGCATGTATAAACACAATCAGTTTTTGTGGTGGTTGGGTTGCCATATAAAAATTAAAGATGCAAATTTATATTGCGTTTATACCGAATTTGGTTGTTAGGTAACCGTATTAAGCATAATTTAATTTAAAACCCATTTTTATATGAATTAAAGCACATGAATTAATTGTGAGTGTTCGTTAGTTTTTTGCCATTGACCAAATTTTTCTTCAATTGCCTGAAAACGAAAGTTGAATATATGTTTGAGTTGGTTTTTTACCAATAATGCATTGGCAATATTTCCTAAAAATCCAAGCGGAATTCTATAATGTACAATATCTGTCATTTCAACACCACCGCTAACGGCTTTAAAATGATGTTGATGATGCCATAGTGAATATGGCCCAAAACGTTGTTCATCAATAAAATATTGTAAAGGTTGTACATGTGTAATTTCTGTCATCCAGTATAGTGGAATGCCCAAAACCGGTTTTACAGTATATTCAATAATTTGTCCGGAATACATGGCAGAACCGTGGTATTTACTAATAATTTTAAACCCTAGTTGTTGCGGGGTGATAGCGGACAAATTTTCCGGATTACTAAAAAAAGCCCAAGCAGTATCTAAATCTGTAGGAATATATTGAACGGTTTTGAGAGAATAAGTTTTAGACATAACAATATTTTCAATATTAACAAAACAAAAACGGTAAGGTTTTCTTTTTAGGAAAAAACTTACCGTTGATATTTTATAACTTAGTTTTTTTAGAAGAAGATATGCCCACGAATGGCAAAAACATTTACAGGCCCGCTTCTATCTTTATTATAACCCGGATTATGTACTAGTTGATAATCGCAACTTAACCAAAAATTGTTAAATAAATATGCATTGTAAAATGCTTCAATAATACCTTCATGCCCATAATTTAATGCACCATCGCCGATAATAAAACCATAACCCCCGGCAGCTAAAAAGTCGCGATGTGCCTTAGAAATACCATTCAATACCCCAGCAATACCGGCTACATCTGCCGGGCGATGCCAACGTGTACCTTTTACCAATAAACCTAATGAAGCTGTTTGGTCAATTTCAGTGAAGGCCCAGGTAGCATATTTTCCATCATTCCAACCAATACGTGAAAAAATTCCAATATCGTTGTTTAGTGCCTGTTCTGCACTTAGCCCCAAACCAAATTTTTTACCCCCAAAAATATTATTTTCTGTACTGCCATCTATTACATTTAATAAAAATGTATTATTTGTTGCCAATGCTTGCATGCCTTGTTGATAGGAGGGGGCACGGGTGTAAGAGTTGCTAATAGTAAACCTAACGGTACCCAGCTGACGATTAATTCTATAGCGTTTTTCAATTTCTAAATTTTCGGAGTGTGCTTTTCCAAAATGGTATTCCATTTTAGGCGCATTGGCTATGGCCGGCACGGCAACACTGGATAAGCGAACAGTCCAACTATTTTGATACCATTCTGCAACAATACCAAAAGTATAACCACGGGTATTGGCAGGATAATCCCAAGCACCATTTCCCATTAATGCCCAGTTTAAAAATTGAGTACGGGGATCATGACTATATGCGTTGTCATCATAAAAATCGCTAATGGCAAATTTGCCGACTGAAATAGTAATGCGGTTATTAGGCACTTTATCAGGTACTTGATTAATGTCGTCTTCAACTTTGCTGTATTTTGTTTTTCCAAAGGCAAAGTTTTGTTGAATAAAAGCACGTGCAATAAATATTTGAGGTTGAACGTTACCCACTCTGTAAGTTTCGCCATTCAATGCACCTGCTACCCCTTGGGAATAACTTAAGCCATTTCCACCCGACAATTCCGGATTAAAATAGGCTGAGGCACCTTTCCATAATTTTCTTCCTAAAAATAAAGTGCTTGTTAAACTGGTTGCACCAGTTTCAACAGCGTTGTTTAAGCTGTTTTTGCCGCTATACTTAGCCGCGAAACCTGAATGACTTTGTGAAACTATAGTAAGTTGAAAATGATGAGTCCACTTACTACTACTATCCATTTGAAAAATGGGTTGTGTATATGTAATATTTGATATTAAATGCAACGCTAATATAAATATCCATTTCATGTTACAAATTTTAAAGGTGTTTCCGAGTAGTTGTTTTGAATTTGGAAAAGAACAAGTGTGGCGAGAACATTTGGTTCTTTACCAAAAAATACTGGCCAAAGTATATTTATCTTAAAGCCACTGTTGAAATTTTTTTATAAACCAAATTTTAATTGTTTGCGTTAGCAGGCAATAGCTAACCAAAATAGCAATTAAAAATGGAAAATAGCTCCAAGGTAAAGGTTGCATTTTTAAAGCATCAGCAAACGGCGAATAAGGTATATAAATACCAATGGCCATTATTGTAAGGGTTAATAATATTACCGGTGCGGTTGCAATACTTTGTATGAATGGAATTTTGTGGGTTCTAATCATGTGTACAATTAGTGTTTGTGACAGCAAGCCTTCAATAAACCATCCGCTTTGAAAAAATGATTGATGTTCGGGACTATTTGCTTTAAAGAAAAAGAATAGGAAAGCAAAAGTTACATAATCAAATATGGAACTGATGGGGCCGATGAAGAACATAAATCTGGCAATACCACTTGCATCCCATTTTTTGGGTTGTTCTAAATAGTCGGCATCCATTTTATCCCAAGGTATAGAAATTTGTGAAATGTCATATAATAAGTTTTGTACTAATAATTGTATGGGCAGCATGGGTAAAAATGGAAGAAATGCACTTGCTCCCAGCATACTGAACATATTGCCAAAATTGCTACTGGCAGTCATTTTAATATATTTTATAATATTACCAAAAGTTCGTCTTCCATATATTACCCCTTTTCGTAAAACGGTTAAATCTTTTTCAAGTAAAATTATATCAGCACTTTCTTTAGCAATATCAGTTGCAGTATCAACAGAAATACCCACATCTGCATCGCGTAAAGCTCCTGCATCATTTATGCCATCGCCCATAAATCCAACGGTATGGCCTTTGGCTTGTAACACTTTTACAACACGGCTTTTTTGCAGTGGACTTAATTTAGCGAAAATGTTAATTTCGTCAATTTTGCTCATTAACTCATCATCTGAAATTTGCTCCAGTTCATTGCCTAATATTACATTTTGAACGGTAATGCCAACATCTTTACAAATCTTTTTAGTTACTGTTTCATTATCACCGGTAAGTACTTTAAGTGTAACACCCAGCTTTTGCAAGGCTTCAATTGAGGGTTGAGCAGATGGTTTAGCGGGATCCAAGAAACCGATAAAACCGGTAATGGTCATATCTTTTTCATCGGCTACGGAATAGGTTAAAGCTCTGTTTTCAAATTCTTTAATAGCTACCAATAAAACCCTTAAGCCCTCTTTGTTTAGTTTTTTAGAAGTGCTTAAAATAGTTTTGCGCATGTTTTCATCTATAGGAATTACTTTGTCGTTTTCAATGTGTAATTCTTTGTCTTCTCCCGGGTCAAATGCATGAGTACATAGGTCAAGTATTTCCTCAACGGCTCCTTTACAAATAAGTAAATGTTTTCCATTTCGTTGTTTTAAAATAACCGACATTCTTCTTCTTTGAAAGTCGAAAGGGATTTCATCCACTTTTACATATTGTTCATCCACTTTCAAATAGTCATGTAGCTCAGCATGTTCTAATACAGCAACATCTAATAGATTTTTCAATCCGGTTTGGTGAAAACTGTTTAAATAGGCCCATTTCAATACTTCATCATCATCATCACCATATACATTTAAGTGGCGTTCCAATACAATTTTATCCATTGTAAGCGTACCGGTTTTGTCGGTACATAAAATATCCATGGCGCCAATATTCTGAATAGCATTTAAGCGTTTTACAATAACCTTACGTTTACTCATATTTAATGCGCCCTTTGCTAAATTAGCAGTTACAATCATGGGCAACATTTCCGGTGTTAAACCAACGGCTACTGCAATGGCAAACAGTAAAGCTTCTAACCAATTGTGTTTTACAACGCCGTTTAGTATGAAAATAAGCGGCACCATAAACAGCATGAAACGAATTAATAACCAGCTAACACTGTTCACGCCTCTGTCGAAACTGGTTTCAGCTCTTTTACTGGTTAATGATTTGCTGATGGAACCAAAATAAGTTTGATTGCCAATATTAACTACTACAACTGTAGCGGCACCACTTACAACATTGGTGCCCATAAAGCAAATATTTTCTAATTCCAATGGCGATTTTGTGTCGGCATTGTGAATATTCATTTCTCTTTTTTCAACAGGTAAACTTTCGCCTGTAAGCATTGCTTGGCTAACAAATAAATCTTTTAAAGTTAACACTCTGCAATCAGCCGGTATCATGTCACCGGCAGAAAGTAATACGATATCACCAACGGTTAAATCTTTTATATCAACTTCCATTTTGCCTTCGCCATTACGCATAACCGTAGCCGTTGTTTTAACCATGCTTTTCAATTTTTCAGCTGCTTTGTTGCTTCTAAATTCTTGCCAAAAGCGAAGCAAAGAACTTAGCAATACCATTACACTTACAACGGTAACGGTTTTATAGTCTCTTTCACCGGGGGGGGCAGTAATAATATCAGTAATAACTGAAATAGCAGCTATAATAATTAAAACACCAATGAAGGGGTTTAAAAATGCTTCTAATAGTTGTATATACCAGGCCGGTGCCTTTTCATGTGAAACTTCATTTAAACCATACTCATGAATTCTTTCCTGTACATCGGTTTCGGAAAGACCTGAATCTTTTGTATTAAGGATTGCTAAAACTTCTTCTTTAGTAGCTGCGGCTATTTCTTTCAATTTAGATATAGCTGCAGATTGAACAGTTTGTCCGGCATTTTCTCCCGAAAATGAAATGTGTTTTACAATTTTAGCTGCTGTTGTTTTTAACATAAAGCCGGTTTTTACCTTTGAATAAAAAGTGATAATGCATACAAAAGGCTTGGAGTAATACTTACCCAGCCGTTAATACATATAGCAACTTCGGCTAAACAGCAGTGTGTGACAATAAAGAGAAAATACAATATGCATTTTGCATTGTTTTTAACTGTTTATGACTATTAATCTTCCATAGCCACAGTTAAAAACCGAGGTGTAGCTTAGGAAGGAATGTTAATTTTACTATGGTCCGAACCGGTTTCCATTTTGTTCATAATTAATTTGCGTGCAAAAGTAAGGTAATTAACTATTTCAAAATTCAACTTTGTAATTTTTTTGTAAAACTAACTTGTAAAAACTGTAAAGTAGTTTTGTTCAGGGTTATAAACTTAAAAAGATATGATTTCGGCGTATTTGTATTCATAATAATTATTGTGTTTTAAAAATTTATATAATAAAATGTAATATGAAAATTCTTATAAAAAATATGGTTTGTAATCGTTGTATTAAGGTTGTTGGACAGTTGTTAGATGAAATAAACATGCCTTATAAACAAATACAATTGGGTGAGGTTGAAATTACTAATACTCCAAGTGAAAATGATTTGAATAAGTTAAATGATTTATTACATGAAAACGGGTTTGAAATTTTGGACGATAAACGGGCATCAATAGTTGAACTAATTAAGAATACGATTATTCAATTGGTGCAAAACAATTCTGAATCACTTGTTACTCATAAACTTTCTGTTTTATTAGAGGAAGCCACAGGTTATGATTATCATTTTTTAAGTACTTTATTTTCTTCTGTTGAGGGAACTACTATTGAAAGATTTTCAATTTTACAAAAAGTAGAAAAGGTAAAAGAACTATTAACCTACAATGAAATGAATTTAAGTGATATTGCTTTTACAATGGGGTATAGCAGTGTGGCGCATTTGTCGGCACAGTTTAAGAAAATTACCGGATTGACACCTTCAGAATTTAAAAAAATTGGAGGACAAAGAAAGCCGCTTGATGATATTATTTGATTCGGAATAATCATCAACCATAAGAATCGATACTTTCTTAATGTAATTATTTTGTAAACTAAACTATAAATGTTGTAATACTCAGGCTTTGTTTTGTAAGGAACTTTGTGGTATCAAACATTTATGTATGCAAACAGTTAAGAAAATATTTCCGGTAATTGGTATGAGTTGCGCATCTTGTGCAATTAGCGTAGAATCAATGTTGCAGCCTGTTAATGGTGTGGTACATGCCAATGTGAATTATGCTGCACAGCAGGTAATGGTTGAGTATGATGAATCGGTTGTATCACCACAAAAATTAAAGTCTGTTGTTCAATCAATTGGATATGATTTAATGATTGATGAGAAGGGAGATGTACATAAAAGTAAACAGCGCGAGGATTTACAGTTTCGTATGCTACAACAAAAAACCATTTTTGCTTTTCTCTTTTCCATCCCTGTGGTATTAATCAGTATGTTTCTGCATGTACCTTATGGCAATTGGTTGATGATGTTTTTATCCATTCCTGTTGTTTTTTATTTTGGACGTCAGTTTTTTATCAATGCATTGAAGCAGGCCAAGCATAGAAAGGTAAATATGGATACGTTAGTTGCACTTAGTACTTTCACTGCTTTTTTATTTAGCACTTTTACAACAATTTTTCCGTTTTTTTGGATTAGCCGCGGATTACCCGTACACGTTTATTTTGAGGCATCTGTTGTAATTATTACGTTTATTTTATTAGGGAAGTTGTTGGAGGAAAAAGCAAAATCAAATACTTCTTCTGCACTGAAAAAATTAATGCAATTGCAACCTGATACAGTAACTATTTTTGAAAATGGTGCTGAAAAGCAAATACTGACTGCTGAAGTTGCAATAGGTAATATGGTTGTTGTAAAACCGGGTGAAAAAGTACCTGTAGATGGCATTGTTACAAAGGGAGCCTCTTTTGTTGATGAGAGTATGATTAGTGGAGAGTACACACCAATTGAAAAATATGAAGGTAGCAGTGTGTATGCCGGAACAATCAATCAAAAAGGTCATTTTATATTTAGGGCCGAAAAAGTGGGTGGTGACACAGTATTGGGTCATATTATACAATTGGTGCAGGAGGCACAGGGTAGCAAAGCACCTGTACAACGATTGGCAGATAAAGTAGCTGGTATTTTTGTTCCTGTTGTAATGGGTATTGCTTTTCTCGCTTTTGCTGTTTGGATGCTGGTAGGTGGAAGTGATGCCTTTTCACATGCTTTACTTGCTTTTGTTACGGTATTAATTATTGCCTGTCCATGTGCATTGGGTTTAGCAACACCAACCGCAATAATGGCAGGTATAGGTAAAGGAGCTGAAAATAATATCCTGATTAAAGATGCTGAAAGCCTTGAAGCTGGCCACAAAGTAAATGCCGTTGTTTTAGATAAAACAGGAACACTAACAGAAGGAAAGCCAACAGTAACAGAAATTGTTTGGAATAAATCCATTACTGATCGTCATTTGCCTGCTAACATTTTATATGCACTTGAAGCTAAATCCGAGCATCCACTGGCCGAGGCTGTGCTTAATTATGTACAAAATGAACAAACTGATAATAACATTCATTTAACTGATTTTCAAAGTATTACAGGCAGGGGTATCAGTGCACATTTTGAAAATAAATTGTGGCTGGTCGGAAACAAACGAATGATAGAGGAACGCAAACTTTCAATCGATACTGAACTGCTTTCATTGGCTGATTCCTGGCAACAATCTGCTAAAACTGTGGTTTATTTTGCCAACGATTTACAGGTGCTTGCTATTATTGGAATAACGGATGAAATTAAGCCAACTGCATTAGCAGCTATACATACACTTCAAGAAATGGGTATTGAAGTGTATATGCTTACCGGTGATAATCAATCCACTGCCGAAGCAGTAGCAAAATCGGTTGGTATAACACATTATACAAGTGATGCATTACCTGCACAAAAAGCAAAATTTATTCAGGACCTTCAGCAACAAGGGAAGGTAGTAGCAATGGTAGGTGATGGGATAAATGATAGTCAAGCCTTAGCATTGGCCAATGTTAGTATAGCCATGGGTAGCGGAACCGATATTGCAATAGATGTAGCTAAAATTACCCTTATCACGAAAGATCTAACTGTATTGCCAAAAACTTTAGTACTATCAGCAAAAACAGTGCGTATCATCCGCGAAAATCTTTTTTGGGCATTCATTTACAACATAATAGGCATTCCTATTGCTGCCGGTATTTTATATCCGGTTAATGGTTTTTTGTTAAATCCTATGATAGCCGGTGCAGCTATGGCATTTAGTTCTGTTTCAGTAGTGTTGAATAGTTTACGTTTAAAAACGATTCGCTTGTAATGTACCTCATTCACATTGCTGTTGCTTATAAAAATATTGTAATGTTGTTTAAAAATTTTGTAATGCTTAGCTTATTTATGTTCTCTAGTTTTGTTAAAAAATAAAAATAAATTTATGAAATCATTAAAGTTTAAAACAAATATCCAGTGCAGCAGTTGCATTGCTAAAGTTACACCAACATTGAATAATGAAGCAAAAATTGACAACTGGAATGTTGATACTAACAATAAACACAAAATTTTAACCATACAAACCAATGTTTTGGATGCAAGCCAAATAATTGATTTAGTTAAATCGGCAGGTTACAATGCGGAATTATTGGATGAATAACTAAATAAATTTTATTACCTTTATTTTAAGTAACGGCAATGCATAACGTCATTAAACTAATAGGTCAGTTTGTTTGGAAAGTATTTAGCTTTCTGTTTATTCCAAAGAAAGATTGTTGTAAATAGTGCATTGCAATAAAATGTTTATATTTTTGGTTTTTACTTTTTTGGATTATATTGAATAGTTTGAAAAAAGCCTTTACCATATTATTAATGCTATTGTATGGCCTTAGTGTACAAGGTGCTACTTTTAACGTGCATTACTGTATGGGTAAGTGGGCCGGTATTGATTTGGTAAAAAAATCAAACAATCAACATTGCTCAAGTTGTGGCATGTTGTTAGAGAAAAGCCGGAAAAATAATTGTTGTTCAGATGTGCAACAAACAATTAAAGTAAGTACAGATCAATCAGCCTCTAATTTTTTTAATTATGCTCATTCTTCATGTGTAGAGTGGGTTACAATCTTACCAACAAATTTTATTCTAACTGATTATACTTTTTTAAAATACAGTTTAGCACCTGCAGTGCATGCACCTCCACTCAAACAAGCAATTCCCCTTTTTGTACGCAATTGTATCTTTCGCATATAATACCTCTCCTTATTCTATTAAGCTTTGTATCATTTTACTAAAGCTAATGGTATGCTTATGTACCATTGATTTTTGTATTGTTGCATTTTTTTTATATTTTAATTATTCGTTTTATGATAGCCAGGATCATTCATTGGTCACTGCAAAATAGATGGGTGATATTATTAATATCTGCAGTTTTATTAATTGTTGGCATTATTAATATTCAAAATAATCCCGTTGATGCAATACCTGATCTAAGCGAAAATCAGGTAATTGTTTTTACCGAGTGGCAGGGTCGAAGTCCTCAAATTGTTGAAGACCAAATTACATATCCATTAGTCAGTAATCTTCAAGGTATTCCAAAGGTGAAGAACATTCGCGCCACATCAATGTTTGGTATGAGTTTTATTTATGTGGTGTTTGATGATAATGTTGATATTTATTGGGCTCGTTCTCGGGTACTTGAGCGTTTAAATTATGCACAACGATTACTCCCTTCTGGAATTACGCCATCGTTAGGACCGGATGGTACAGGTGTTGGCCATATTTTTTGGTACACATTGCAAGCTAAAAATATGAATTTAGGCGAGCAGCGTGCCTTACAAGATTGGTATGTGAAATTGGCACTTCAAACGGTTCCCGGTGTGGCTGAAGTGGCATCTTTTGGCGGATTTGAAAAACAATATCAAATCGTTATTAATCCGATTAAACTTCAGTTCTATCAAATTTCTTTGCAACAAATTCTTCAAAAAGTAAAATCAAATAATAATGATGTTGGTGGAAGAAAATTTGAAATGAGTGACATGGGATATATTATTCGCGGATTGGGATACATTCAAAATATAACCGATATAGAAAATATTGAGTTGGGTAGCTATAAAGGTATTCCCGTTCGTATAAAAGATGTGGCTACAGTTCAAATGGGCGGTGATTTGCGCTTAGGTATATTTGATGAAAATGGAAATGGGGAAGTGGTTGGTGGTATAGTTGTAATGCGTTATGGTGAAAATGCCGACAAAGTTATTAAAGCAATTAAAAGTAAAATGAGTGATATACAGAAAGGCCTTCCCGATGGTGTTTCTTTTCATATTGCTTATGATAGAAGTACACTAATTGAAGCAGCCATTCATAATATACAATCAAAACTAATGGAAGAAATGATAATTGTGGCCATTATTGTAATTATATTTCTTTTCCACTGGCGAAGCGCTCTTAATATTATTATTCAAATTCCCATAACCATTGCCATCAGTTTTATTTTACTTAATCTGTTTGGTATTTCATCCAATATTATGTCATTAACGGGTATTGCATTGGCTATTGGCGTAATTGTAGACAATGGCATTATTATGAGCGAAAATGCTTATCGCCATTTAGCTGAAAAACAAAATCATCATTCTTAATACTAACATTATGCGTAAGTTATTTAAGAAAAATGCAACAAAAAATTATGTAGAAATACCCTACGCGGAAAGAATAAAGATTATTGAAGAATCCAGTATTCAAGTATCACGTGGTGTGTTTTTTTCAACAGTTATCATTATTACTTCTTTTTTGCCTGTTTTTCTTTTATCCGGGCAAGAAGGAAAATTATTTCATCCCTTAGCTTTTACCAAAACCTTTATTTTAATTGTAGATGCAGTATTGGTGATAACATTAGCCCCAGTGCTTATTTCTTTTTTTATGAAAGGAAGATTTAAGCCAGAATCGCATCATTTTGTAAACAGGTGGTTGGAAAGAATATATGCACCCATTATTCAATGGTGCATAAAGTGGCGGAAAACAACTCTGTTCGTCAATATAATAGCGCTATTAATTAGTATTCCTTTATTGTTTAGTATGGGTAGAGAGTTTATGCCTCCACTAGATGAGGGTAGTATTTTATTCATGCCCGTTACTTTGCCTGATGTTTCCAATAGCGAAATTAAACGCATATTGCAGGTACAGGACAAAATTATTACAACAGTTCCTGAAGTAAAAAATGTATTGGGTAAAGCAGGGCGCGTAAATTCTGCTACAGACAATTCTCCTATTAACATGATAGAAACCATCATTCTTTTAAAGCCACAAAAAGAATGGCGTAAAGGCATAACCAAAAACGATATAATAAATGAGTTAAACAGTAAGTTGCAAATTCCAGGTGTAACCAATGGATGGACACAACCTATTATTAACCGGATAAATATGCTTTCTACAGGTATTCGCACAGATGTAGGTGTAAAAATATACGGTCAAAATTTAGACACCATTTATGCATTGTCCGAAAAAATAAAACAATCTTTAAAAGGTATCAATGGTATTGAAGATTTGTATGTAGAACCCATTACTGGTGGACATTATATTGATATAAACATTAAACGAAATGAAATAAATCAGTATGGCTTAAGTATTGATGATGTAAATGATGTTATTGAAACTGCACTGGGTGGTAAAACCATTACAACTACCATTGAAGGACGAGAACGCTTTACCGTAAATGCAAGATTTGCACAAGACTTTAGAAGTAGTTTGTTTGAATTGCAAAATTTACAAGTGCAAACACCGGAAAGTGGATCTATTCCCTTAAAAGCTGTTGCTGATATACAAATTGCGGAAGGGCCACCAATGATAAATTCTGAAAATGCTTTATTGCGCGGTACGGTTTTATTTAACGTGCGCAATCGCGATTTAAGTGGTACAGTAAAATCGGCTATGGAGCACCTGAATAAACTGTTAAAGCATTTGCCTAAGGGGTATTTTATTGAATGGAGTGGTCAGTATGAAAACTTAATTCGTAGCGAAAAAACTTTAAAATGGATTTTACCCATTGTAGTCTTCATCATTTTTATTGCAATGTATTTTGCTTTTCATTCTTTGCGTGAAGCATTTTTAAGCTTAATCTCTCTTCCGTTTGCATTAATTGGTGGGGCTTTTATCATTTATATATGGAATGTGCATTTATCGGTTGCCGTTGCCGTTGGTTTTATAGCATTGTTTGGTATTGCAGTTGAAACTGGTATTGTTATGGTTATTTATTTGAACGATGCCATGCTGCAATTGGTAAAAGCAAAAGGAAATTCTGCTGCAACCATAACACAAACTGATTTAAAAATGTATGTTATTGAAGGCGCAACAAAACGATTGCGACCTAAAATTATGACAGTTAGTGTATCACTCTTTGCACTTATACCCATTTTGTGGAGTAATGGTGTTGGTAGTGATGTTATGAAGCCTATTGTATTACCCATGGTAGGTGGTGTATTTACATCTGCTATTCATATTTTATTGGTTACTCCGCTTATATTTTTAATGAGTAAAGAATATGAATTGAAGAAATATGGCCGAATACAAATTTTTGAATCCACACATTAAAACTGATGATATGAAAAAAATATTGATAATATTTTATTTGTGTTTTTTCGCATTACAATTACCGGCACAAACTGTTTTAAACTTGAAACAAATAAAAGATAGTATTTACCTGCATCATCCGGCATTTAAAATGTTTGATGCTGCGTCAAAGTCTTTACAAGAAGAAGCGAATGGAGCATATAGTTGGTCTGCTCCACAGGTCGGGGCAGGATTTTTTATGACACCCTACAATCCTGAAAAATGGAAAGTTATGAATGGCCAACCAGGTATGGGAGCATTTATGATTAGTGCTGAGCAAATGTTTCCTAATAAACAAAAACAACAAACCATGTTTGCTTATCTAAGTGAACGTGCAATTACCGAACAACAAAAAAAACAGGTTGCGTTAAATGAGTATATGTTTCAAGCTCAATCAAGTTATTGGTCATGTGTTATTGCAGAAAAAAAAATGAATGTTATTCTGCAGCAACAATTGTTGTTAAAACAAATGTTGCAACAAGCTGAAATACAATATGCGAATAACATTAGTACACTAAATGGTTATTACAAAACCAAGAGTGCATTGGAAAATTTAAAAAATACTGCATGGCAATTGCAGTCTGTTATTGCACAAAGTAAATTCATGTTAAATACCTTAATGAATAGAAGTGGTAGCACAGATTTATTGATTGATACCACTATTCAATGGACTGCTTTTAATGATGAAATGTTTGCGCCTGATGCCTTGCAACAAAAAAGTGAATTACAAGTGTTAGACGCTACCATGAAAGTAAATAAACTTCAGTATGATGCTGAACTAACTCAATTAAAACCCGAATATGGCGTTCGATTTGATCAAATGATGGGATGGGCAAAACAACCCTGGTTATTTACTGCCATGCTAACCGTAAAACTTCCTTTTGCTAAATGGGCTGCAAAAGCTAATAAAGCAAAAGCA
>NZ_JBMFQT010000008.1:0-29884 GCF_049968455.1 Hydrotalea sp.
ATAAAAGAGCCTGCTTCATTTAATATTTTAGGTTCTTCTTTAAAACTCCACAATGTTTGATTTGGATAGTTTGTATAATCAAAATGATGGGTTTTAGTTGTTGATTTTCCATTACTGAATACCGATGAATCAATTTTTATTCCACAAATTTCCATAGCCTCTTTAATATATTGAAATGGTTCTAAGCACCAACCCCCAGCCCTATAGCTTATAATTTTTTGTTGTACTAAACTAGCTAACTCATTGTGGTAATGTATAAAAAGTTGCTTTGCTTTTTCTTTATCATAGTCGGCAAGTTTAAACCTGCTCAAATGCATGTGCCATTTTTCTCCATCATAATAACAATCTTCCCAATGTGGGTGCAAGTGTAAACCAATTTCGTGTTCTCGATCATCTATTTCACTTATTTGTGTAACAATTGCTTTATAGTTTTCTTGTAGTTTAACGTGTTTGTGCATTTGCTTTTTTAAAGCTATTACATATCCTATGTCAATAAAAAATACTGCTTTCTTGTTGTATTTTTCTAATGTATTCAATAATCTATCGGTGGGTTCTATTAAATATTTATCTACATCTTTCGTTGCTTCTCCAAAAAATATTTCGTAATCAAGTGTAATAAATATATTCATAATGTTTATTTTTCTATTAATTGCTCATATCGTAAAAGCATAGTATCGATATTGAATTTGTTTATTACTATTTCTCTGATTAATTCTTTATTTATATGCATCCTCAAGAGGGTATCCCAACTTCTGGCGATAGAAGTAGGATTGGAGGGTTCAGTTAATAATCCATTTACATTTTCTTCTATCATTTCGGATGCACCTCCAATATTTGTTAGTGAACATGGCAAACCCAATGCCATAGCTTCTAATGCAGATAATGAAAATGTTTCACTATTAGAAGTTAGTGTAAATACATCTGCAAGTGCATAGTAGGGTCTTACGTCCGATTGATTTCCGATAAAATGGACATAATTTTCTAAAACTAATTCTTTTACTATATTTTTTAAACTATCGATATAATTAATATTGCCATTTCCAGCAAATACTAGATGTGCCTTATTGTTTAGTTGTGTGTGTAGAATGTTCAGTGCTTTAATAGCTACTTCATGATTCTTTTCACTTTGAATTCTAGCTACCTTAATAATAATTTGCTCCTTGTTTTTTATGCCAAGGTTCTCTTTAAATTCGTGGAGCCTTTTATTGTCTACATTTTTTAAACTAAAGTATTCAGTATCTATTCCATTATATATTATTTCCTCATTTTTCGGGCTAATCCAATATTTTTTTCGTAAATATTCTCTTTGATTTTTACAGATGTAAATAAAACAGTCTTGTTGATCAATAAGCCTAAAATATACTATATTTTGTAAATAACTTTTTCTTGAGAATGGTTTTGTAGTATGAAGCGAAACAAATATTTTGGTATCCTTATTACCGAAATATGCAATTTTAGTTAAGAAATAGGCATATGAATTAATGCAGATTATTTTATTTATTCTTTCTCTTTGTATGTATTGTTTTATTCTTCTTGTAACTAAAATATCGAACCTTTTGTTTTTTAATATTTTTGTTACAGTTATACCGATGGGAACTTCTTCAATTAATTCATCATCATTACTTAACAGAATAATATGTATATTGTAGTTTTTATTTTTAAAATGTTTTGCTAAACCAATCATAAATTTCTCGGCTCCACCCATTGGTAGGCCATGTATAACAAATGCAATTTTTTTTTCTTTTACCATATATTAATTGTGCATAAGTAAATGCATTGCTAACTTTTAATCTTTAGTACTTCTCTGTACTTGTACTTTCTTGTTAAAAATAATTTTAGACTTGAAGTTCTTTTATTTTTCATTTTTAATACTCTTTCGTAAGCATACAAAAGGGTATGTTGGTTTTTTTCCATTTCTATAGCGGAGTCTTCATTTTCAATATTTATTTCAATGTTTTGATATTGATTATCTATTAATGCTTCTTCCATTTTTTCAGCTAAATCTTTGCTGTTAGGTTCACATAATAAGCCATTTTTATAAGGTGTTATGTATTCCTTAAAAGCGCCAACATTTGTAGCTATAACCATTCTATGGTTTGCAAATGCAGTCATTAATACTCCGCTTTGTGTGGCATCTCTATAAGGGCATACAACAAATTTTGATTTTATTATTTCTTCGCTTAATTCTTCTGTTGTTAAATAGCCTTCGTGTATCTCGAAATTCATTTCATATCCCAATAATTGGTTCTTATCAATTTTATAATTAAATGAAGGTGCTCCTGCTACAATAAACTTTTCTCCAGAATATTTTTTCAAAACAATTTTAGCAGCTTCTATAAACAAGTCAATTCCTTTGTATTCTGATAATCTTCCAAAAAATAGAATGCTAGTTCTATAAAATTTGTTATCCTTTTTATGGGCTGAAATACTATAAGGAAGCAACTTTAGTTGCATTAGTGGTGCCTTTATTTTTTGATAGTTTATTTTAAAAAGTTTTAATGAAAAATCTGAATAAAAGAAATATCCTTTGGCCCAATTAAAAAATACTTTTCTAGGTATGTTTAGTTTCCAATTATTTTCGCCACTATGTGGAACAGGATCATGTATAGTAATGAATAATTTCTTAAATCGTATAAATGGATATAGTCCTATACTCCTAGCAGTTATACTATCAAAGTGAATTATGTTAGCCTTAAGCTTATTAATATGCCATCCTAATTTAAGGGCATTCCTAATACTTGTTAATCCAAATCCTTTCTTGCTTTTATGTACTATAAATTTTACACTACAAACACCTTCAAAGTAGGGTTTAAATTTTTTCCATGTTTCTTCTCCTAAAACATATTCGGCATCTTCTAAATAATTGTATTTTTCTAAGCTTTCTATATTAATTACATTGCTCTGTTTTGATTCCGGTGATATTTCAATTATCACATGTAATAATACCTGAAACTTTATGCTTTGAATAGTTTCTAAAGCAGCATCTAAAAAGTAAGGTGTTGTATAATATACCACTACCATAAATTCGGTATTTAAAAGAGCTTATTTTACAGTTAACTATCTTTTGTAGAACTGTAATTTAATTTTTTTGGAAAAGTTTTCTTTATACATGTTCCAAATAAAAATGCCGACTATAATTGTAGCAATTATCCAAAAGCATATAAATAATAAATACTGATTTATTACTTTACTTCCCCAATAAAATAAAATTATTATGCTTATTGTAGCTAAATAAAAGCTTATTGTATGGATTGCTGAAATGATTTTTCTTTTTATTAAAAGCGCATCTTGTAGTATGTGAAAAAAGCCAAATGATAGAAATATAGAAAAATTGATGACTGAAAGTGATTTGAAAAAGTAAAAACCTGTGAAGCTAAAAATTAAATTTAATGCTAAACTTATCAAATTTAACCACATATCTTTTTTTTCCATTTTCATTGCTACCAGTAAATTGGCTTGTAATAATGCAGTTGGAAATATTAGTATTGTTAAGAACATTTCTTTACAATACATTGATGTGTTTAAATATTTTGCACCAAACAGAAACGGAATAATGACGTCTGAAAAACAGTAAATAAATGTAAATGCCAATATTCCATATAGTGCATATGCCATAAATGCCCTTCTAAATAATTGAATAGTTTTTTCCTGATTATCTTGATAGGTTTTTACCAATAATGGGTATATCGAAGTTGACACAATTACCGGCAAAATTTCTGCCATTGAAAATAACTTAAATGATATTTCATAATTCGCTACATCTTGTGCCTGCAAAATTTTTGAAATTAATATATTGCCCATTCGCCAATAAATTATAGAAATACTGCCTATTACAACAAATGACCAATTGCTTATTAATAATTTTTTTATCTCACTCCAATCTATTTTTGTTTGTAGTATGGCTTTAATATTTACCAAGTTAGAACTTCCAATTTTAATAAACAGATTAAGTGTAACAAATCGAAGTAAGATTAAAATAATTGATAAGTAAACAATTGGAATAGGATATATGAACAACAAGCAACCGGCTCCAAATTTTAAAACAGCTTCTATGGTTAAAATAATAAAACTTTTCTTTTGCTCTTCCTCGGCTACATTAATGTATTTAATTACATAAATAACATTGTCAAATATTACATTAATTCCAATAAATATTGATAGTGTTCTAATGGTTTGATTTTGATATAACAGAACTGCAATTATTAGATTAACTATATAAAAAAATATACCTACATAAATTTGAATTTTAAAAAATTTATTTATTAAAATTTGTTTATTATTTGTTGTAAGCAATTCTCTAATAAACCATTGACCTAATCCTAAAGAGGAAAAAGCTACAACAAATGAATATAATGTGTTTGCTAATATGTAATTAGCAAAGTCATCTGTGCTATATTTTCTAGCTACAACTATAAAAAAAACACTAAATAATATATTTTGAAAAATATTTGAAAATATTCCCCAGGCACTATTCTTAAATATGCTTCCAGAAATTTTCTTATAGAATTGTTGCAGCATTTGTTTCAATATTATAATTACTCCATTTATAACTAGTTGCAAGCATTGCTAAAAATGTAATAATAAAAATGGTCATTCTAACATCACTAAATGAGTAAACTGTATAAAACCCAATCATCCAGGCTATTACGCCGGCAATGAGTAATATAATTGTGCTGTCTTTATTTTTTATAAAAAGGAAAAAAGCTTGAGCCATTGGGAATATTATCATGAAGTAGATGCATATAAATCCCGTTGCGCCTAATTCCGTTAAAAACTTTAAATAGCCACTTTCCGGATGATCATAATAGGTAATTTCATTATCAACTAACCAAAATTGGTCAGGATTATGAACAGAAACATAATTAGCATAATTGCCTAATCCAATACCAAAATATTTATGGTCTAAAAATATTTTAAATGCATCAACCCAAATAGCAAATCTGAAAGCATAGGTATCATCAACTGATGTACGTTTAAACATCGCAATATCATCCTTAAAGTTGTCAATAACTATATAGGCTAAAATTCCTACAACAATAATGGCATATCTATAGCTCGATTTTCCAAATAAAACTACTAAGAACATTCCGGCAGCCCATCCACCTAATCCACCTCTACCACCTGTAAAAAGTATTGCAATTAAAGCACTTAAAAATAAACCGTAGTTAAGGGTAGATACTTTCTGTGTTATAGGGTCTTTTATTAAAAAGATAAAACTCATAGCTGCCAGGTACTGTGCATACTTTTGTGGATCTTGAAAAAAGCTTGTATATCTAGTACCTTCAGATAATACGTTAGGATTTTGCACCTTTGCTAAAGAAAACCCCACACCTAAAACAAATTGTCCCATTAGAAATGCTAATGAGAAAAGGAATATTATTTTTAAGCATTGAATAATTTGGTGAAAGAATGCCGGATCGGCAACTATTTCATCAACTGAAATTTTCGCAAATACAAACAGGCATATATATTCGATGCAATATGAAGTAGAAGAGCTAGTTAAGCTTTCAGCTTTATAAAGTCCTATAATAATGATAATAACAAGGAAAATGAATGTAGTGAGATATATTTTTCCATTTTTTAGGCTTACTCTTTTCGGTGAATAAAAGCCAAATAAAAAGCTTAAGGTTACTACATCAAAATCTGAAAAAAATAAATCGCCATAATGCGTATCTAATGCAAGAAATGGAAATGATAATAATATAAATTGTACGTATGCCTTATTTTTATCGCCTGTAGTAAATAGCATCAATGCAAAAAATGATGCCACTGTTAGCATGAATAATATGATAAATATCTTACTGCCCATCTAATTTTTTTTCTTTTGATTGCTATTAAACCAAACGCCGGTTATTCTACTAATGGTTTCAAAATATCCTGCACCTTCCCAAATTTCAAAACGTGGTATTTCTAATTTATCAATTAACCGCTCTTTAGTTAAATAATTTGTTTTAGTGGTGAAAGCTAATTTGTATCCATTTTTTTCCAATAATTCTAGTTCTCTTTTCCCATAATCTCCATTAGGATAGGCAAACTCATCAATTTTTTTTCCTAATAAGTGTTCTAATTTTTTTTTTGATTCTTTAATTTCATACTGCACTTCATCATCATTACAGTTAGGTAAAATGGGATGTGTAACTGTATGACTTCCTATTGTAATGTACTTACTTTCTGATACAGATAGTAATTCTTCTGGATACATTGCTTCTCTACTTAAGTTCAACACATTTTTAAGTTCATTTACCACTTTTATTCGGTCAACATTTTTCACTTTTTTTAGTGCTTCTGCATTGTACGTTGTTAAATTTAGATTTTTAGCTTTATTAACATAGGTCCACCAATAACCACCTCCCATTTCAACGGCTTCGGTAGCAGCAAATATGGTTACGGGAATTTGGTATTGTTTTGCAATGGCTACAATATTTTTAATATTGCTTCTCCAGCCATCATCAACTGTTATAATTGCTGTTGCCTTTGGAAAGGGAATTTTGCCGGCTACTATTTTTTCAATTTGTTTTGAAGGAATAATAGTAAATCCATTTTTTAATAGCCAACGGATTACAAACTCAAACAATTTGGAGGATGGTTTATGAAAATAAATAGATAAGATATATTCACCATTCAATGCTCCTTTTTTTGCTTTTTTAATTTTTCCAGACAATAGATGCCAAAATCCAATTAATTCAGCTAAAATATTTCTTACAAAGTTTTTCATAAATACATCTTCCCAACTTTATTGTTGACAATTAAATCAATAAGCCATGGTTAGAAAGATGGCATAAGTTTATTAAAGTTTACTGAAGTTGAGCTTAACATAATAGCCGGTACTTCAGCTAAATCAGCTAACAAATTAAAACCTAATGAGGGTATTGACAATTTGATAGTATTTGTATCTAATTGAGTATTGGTTTTATTTACATTAACAAGCTCAGCAATGTGCATTAATGTTGCTTGATTAACAGGGCGTTTTTCTAATCTAACATTTTTAAACTCGTTCAAAAAATCTTTAATGTCATTTACTTCTGATTCTTTGATAGTAGCTGCCTCATCTAACCAGTAAACCAAATTAATGATATCATCACTAATTTTTGTTATTTCTTTTAAATTATTTGGTGTTGTTTTCACAAACACATAATTTCTAAACATGGGCTCAAAAACAAGCTTTTTCTTGTCTTGATAATGATTTAAAATACAATTTAACGGACAAAAGGCTTCATAACCTTTTTTTGCTAAATGCATTGCTACTTTTTTTTCAGCATTTGATTTAGTGTAAACTACATACCAATTCTGTGTCATTTTGTGAATTTTTAAAGGGTTATAAATGGAAGGCTATTGGAGGTTTTATCAGGGCTAGGGGAACCTTAGGAAATTGGAATTGGTAGTATAAATAGATTATTTGTTTTTTTGTTTTGGTCGGTTGTAGGTATAAACATAATCGTTTCCGTAACCATAACCATACTCATAATTGTTTTTAAAGAATCCACGAGATTTTACTCCATTAAATATAATAGCTGCATTTTTTAATGGATTAATTTTACAAGTATCATCTATTCTTTTCAACAATTGTTTCGGTGTGTATTTATGGCGTACTACATATAATGTTGCACTGCTATAGTTGGATAAGATGAATGCATCAGTAGCTAAGAAAACAGGTGGACTATCAATAACAACTACATCGAAAATATTTTCTACATATTGTATCAATTCTTTTGTTTTTTCATTTACAACTAATTCAGATGGATTATCGGGTAAGTTACCTGCTGGTATAAAAAATAAATTATCATAACCGCTTACCCTTCTTATTACTTCTTCCGGTTCTTTCTCACCTTTTAAGTAATCACTTACTCCGGGTTCTTCAGTTTTTTCTAATGCCCTACTTAAGCCTGGGTTATGTAAGTCGAAATCTAATAAGATAACTTTTTGTCCGGTTAAGGAAATACCTGCTGCTAAATTAGCCGCAATAAAACTTTTTCCTTCTCCGGAAATGCTTGAGGTGATTAAAATCTTTTTATTTTTTTCAGATATTCCTAAAAATGGTAATGCGGCTCTAATTTTTCTAATTTGCTCTGATATAATGCTTTTCTTTCCTGATTCAATAACAAAAGCTTCTTTCGTTTTTTCAAAGAATACTTCACCAATAATTTGCATAGAGGTTAGTGCAGTTATTTCATCTCTAAACAAAACTTTTTTATTGAAGCCTTCTTTTAAAGTTATGAAAACAATAGGTACACCAAATGCAAATGCTAAAGCAGCTAAGTAAACAATAATTTTATTAGGACTTACAGGGTCAGTTCCTGCTTCTGCATAGTTCACAATTCTGCTATCAGATATAATTGCCGCCAATGATAGTTTTGTTTCTTCTCTTTTCTGTAATAAGAATTGATATATTCCATTCTGAATATTTTGATTCCTACTTATTTCTAGTAGTTGTCTTTCTTTTTGTGGTATAGTTGTTAATACTGCATTGTATTGGTTGTTGGTACTCGCAAGTTTTTCTTTGGCAGCTTGTATGCTATTTTTTTGTGATTTTATGTTGTCAATAATATCTCCTTTAATTCTTTTAATTTGATCGGTTATTGAAGAAAGCATTGGGTTATTTTCAGCAACGGTTCTGCGAAGTTTATCATAATCTGCTTGTGCATTATTTAAGTTGGTAATTAATAAAACTAAAGCAGGATCGTTTACTCCCAAAGTAGAAGGAAGAATAATTCCTCCTTTTTCTGAATTTAAAGTTTTATCGAGTTGATCTAAAACAGCAGCCTGCATATTTAAATCGCTCATTTTTTGGTCATTGGCACTAACATTTTGCAAGTATAATTGCCCTTGTGTGCTTATATCAACAGCATTGCTTCCTGCTTTATAACTTTGAATGTTTTGTTGAATATTATCCAAATCACGCCCAACTAAATTTAAGCGTTCATCAATAAATGCCAATGTATTTGTTGCCAAATTGTTTTTTTCGATGATGGCTGCATTTCTGTATTCTTGAATTAAATAATTTAATATGTCTTCTGCGCGTTTAGGCACTGCATCGCGATAGCTTAAATCAATAACACTTGATAATTTGTTTGACGCACTAACTTTTAATACATGTAAAATATTTTCTACTGTTTCTTTAGGGCTTAATAAAGAAAAATAATAAGGCTTGTCATTATTGTTATCTACAAAAACAGTTGGGTTGGGAATGAACTTTAATATGCCATATGGTGTATAAACCCATTCATTAACAGCATATGTTAAGTTGTTATTTAAGGTTACTGAAGTAAACGAACTGTTTATTTTTATATACACTTTTTTTACATTTTTTATAGAATCAGGATTAGCTGCTTCTATAAAAACAGGGCTTTCTTTATATACTGGTCTGGGACGAACTTTACCTTCTTGTGTTATAGGGGCATACAAATGTAATTTCCTCACCACACTATCCATTAATGTTCTTGATTGTAATACCTCAATTTCATTTTCAATAATTTTTTTAGTACTAATCATGTTTAATGATTCCACAAATTTTGAATCATCATAACCTTTTTTTTCATCTTTTACCAATAGTGTTGCGGTTGCTTCATACTTTGGGGTTGCATATCGCAGATATGTAAAAGCTAATCCTGCACCAATTATTAAAAACACTAAAAATAATGGCCAGTAGGGTAGGTATTTTGTTACCATTTGCCTAAATAAGCTTTCATTTTTAGGCAATCCGGAAATTTGATTGGCTGACATAATTTACGTGTATTTATTATTTTATAATTCTATCTAAAACGATGGCTACTACTGATAATCCGCTTAATACAGCAGGTAATAATAGTTGAGTTCTATTTACGCTTGCCACTTTATTTTTATTGGCTTCTACATAAATTACATCGTTTGGTTCTAAGTAGTAATAGGGAGATGTAAAAAAGGAAGGTGAATTCAAATCAATACGTGTTACTTTTCTTTCACCATCATGTTCTCTTATCAGCAATACATTGTCTTTTCTACCATAAATGGTAATATCTCCAGCTAATCCAAGTGCTTTCACCATTGAAATTTTTTCACTTGGAACTGTAATTACCGTTGGTCTTCCAACTTCTCCTAATACAGTAACTTCATAATTCATTTGTCGTATGGTTACGATTGGATCTAATAATAATTTCTTTTCCAAAATTTGGTTAGTGATATAGCTTTTTAATTCTTTCTTTGATAAACCAGCCGCTTTTATGTATCCTAAAACGGGTAATTGTATATATCCTTCATTGTTTACTAAATAACCACCAATATTTGATGATGTACCGGTACTTGAAGTTGTACTAGCATTAATGTTGTTCGTAGAATTGAATATTGCTGAAGCCTCCGCATTTAAGCTATTAATATTTATGTATAAAATGTCTCCCTTTTGAATAGGTATTTCTTTAACATCATCGGGTACTTTGAATTGTAGTTGACCTGCATCGTAAAAATAAGTAGAACGTTTTGTACTAACACATGAGGTGGCAACAAGAATAATTAAACAAAAAAAAGTAAAATGTTTTAATTGTGTTTTCATATTGGTATTTGGTTATAGGGTTAAGGTTATTTTTAAGAATATGAATAAGAATTATTGCTTTTCAAAATGATATGGGTTATCGCGATACCAATTTATGGTAATTGCCAGTCCATCATCAATGGAAAATTCAGGATTATAAGCTAATATTTTTTTTGCTTTATCTATATTGGCTAAACTATGTTTAATGTCTCCTTTTCTTTCTGGTAAATAATTAGGTGATATGTTTACATTGCCTAATTTATTAATTTTTTTCCACAGTTCTATTAATGTTGTTGAACTTCCGTAAGCTATATTAAACACTTCACTTGCATATATATTCTCTACAAATAGTGCTTTTATATTAGCTTGAACTACATTTTCTATAAATGTAAAATCTCGTGATGTTAAACCATCGCCGTAAATATTGGGTGCATTATTTTGTAGCATTGATTGAACAAATAATGGAATAACAGCTGCATAGGCTCCTTTCGGGTTTTGTTTTGGACCAAACACATTAAAGTATCTTAATCCAATGGTAGGGAATTGATAGGATGTGGAAAATACTTTTGCATACAATTCATTTACCAATTTTGAAACTGCATAAGGTGAAAGTGGATTTCCTATTATATCCTCTACTTTGGGTAAATTTTTGCTATCGCCATAAGTACTTGAGCTGGCAGCATAGACCAGTCGTTTAATTCCTTTATTTTTTGCTGCTGTTAATATATTTAAGAACCCGGAAATATTTACTTCATTGGTTGTTATTGGATCTTCTATGGAACGTGGTACAGATCCTAATGCTGCTTGGTGCAGTACAAAGTCTATATCTTTTAACGTTGCAACACAAGTTTCGTAATTTCTGATATCTCCTTCAATCAATTCAAAATTTGGATGTAGTAAAAAGGGCTTTAAATTGTTTATGTGTCCGGTGCTAAAATTATCTAATACCCTAACTTTTTGTGTTTCAAATTTTAATAGATATTCAACTAGGTTTGAACCAATAAAGCCTGCGCCTCCGGTAATTAATATTTTTTTATCGTTAAGTGGTGTGGAATGAAAAGCTTTGTTATACATATATTATAGTCTTGCATCAATTAATTCTTTATCAAAAACCGATTTTACATCATACACCACACATTGTTTTCTGCAAATATTTTTTATTTGTTCATAAGTAAATTGTTTATGCGCAACGGCAATAACAACGGCATTATAGTAGTGTTTTATTTCTGGAAATTCTTCTAATGCAGTAATGCCATATTCGTGTTTAACTTCTTCTCTATTTGCCCATGGGTCATATACATCCACATTAATTTGGTACGATTTTAAATGACGGATAATATCAATAACTTTAGTATTTCTTACATCGGGGCAATTTTCTTTAAAGGTTATTCCTAAAACAAGCACTTTGCTTCCCACTACCTGAATTTCTTTTTTCACCATTAATTTAATTACCTCATCAGCTATATAGCTTCCCATACTATCATTTAATCTTCTTCCGGCAAGTATTATTTCAGGGTGATAACCTACTTCTATTGCTTTTTGTGCTAAATAATAGGGGTCAACACCAATACAATGTCCTCCTACCAATCCGGGTTTAAATTTTAAGAAATTCCATTTAGTGGCTGCTGCATCTAAAACATCATTGGTATCAATATTTAAATGATTAAATATTTTCGACAGCTCATTAATGAAGGCAATATTGATATCGCGTTGTGCATTTTCAATAACTTTTGCTGCTTCCGCTACTTTAATAGACGGAGCCATATGTGTACCTGCTTTAATTATACTGGCATAAACGGCATTTATTTTTTTTGCAGCTTCAGGGGTAGATCCGGAAGTTACTTTTTTTATTTTCGAAACAGTATGTTCTTTATCTCCCGGATTAATGCGCTCTGGTGAATATCCTGCATAAAAATCTTGATTAAATTTTAAACCTGATTTTTTTTCTAAAACAGGCACACATTCATCTTCTGTTACGCCGGGGTAAACAGTTGATTCATAAACTACTATGTCGTTCTTTGATAAATGTTCACCAACAACTTCACTAGCTTTAATGAGGGCTGTAAGATCAGGACGATTATATTTATCAACCGGTGTAGGTACAGTAACAATGTAAAAATTGGCTTCAGCTAAGATTGATTTGTTATTGGTAACAAACAAGCCTGGTTCAATATTATGTTGTTTTTTTAGAACTGATTTCAAATCGGCATCATCAATTTCTAAAGTATAATCATATCCATCATTCAAGGTATGTACCCTTCTTTCATTTATGTCAAAACCAATTACAGGATATTTTTTGGCAAATTCAACAGCTAAGGGCAAGCCTACATATCCTAATCCAATAACCGCAATTTTCAATTCATGCATCATAACTCTATTTTTAACGCTATTATATATTGTAAACTATATTTATACTTATATTTTTGAATTGATATCTTGTTATTCTTTGAATGATTATGAGTAATTTGTGCAATATGCCATTCACGTTTGCTCATCCCGCAGTTATTATTCCTATTTATAGAAAATGGAAAAGTTTTTTTTCCCTTACGGGTTTAGTAGTAGGTAGCATAGTGCCTGATTTTGAATATTTTATTCGAATGTCAAAAACGCGACTTTACACACATAATTGGTTTGGATTATTTTGGGCAGATTTACCGCTTGGCATAATTCTTGCTTATCTTTTTCATTATATTATAAAGCAACAGTTGTTGCTGCATTTGCCCCCCGTCTTTAAAAATAAATTATTACCCTATAATTCCTTAAACTGGAATACATACTTTAAACACTATTATGGTGTGGTATGTATTTCCATTTTATTAGGAGGTGCTACCCATTTATTATGGGATAGCTTAACCCACGATAATGGAATGATTGCCCAATTATTAAACATTAGTGGCTACAGATTCAATATTGCTAATATTAGACTGCACATTACATCTTGGTTACAATTATTGAGTTCAGCAATAGGACTATGGTTTATTTTTTGGGTTATACTTCAATTACCAAACAAATATGTAGTGCATGTACAAAGTGTAAGGCCTATTCAGTATTATTGGATTAAAATTTTAATGGTGGCTATGGCAATTTGCTTTATTAGAATTTACTTTTTCATGTCTTTTTACCGTCCTCTTTCCATATTGGTAACTGTTATTGCCTCTTTTTTGTACAGTCTTATAATTGTTCCAATTATTTTTTCAAATATTCTCAGCAGAAAAGAATAAAAGCAATTGGTTGTATTATTTATGCAGTCAATGAATTAATTTGGTTGCCATCAATTTTTTCTACATGATGCACGTCTATTTCTGCAATCATTGAATAGCCTATAGAAGGCAAAATTACTTTGATACTTTTTTTGTATACTTCTAATACTTTTCCTTCATATTTTTTTAATGGACCTTCTATAATTCGTATTGTATCATTGCAATGAATTCTATTACTTACTACTGTTACATTGTTGTACTGTTCCAAGAATGACTGAATTAAAACAATTTCTTCTTCTTTTATTACAGCCGGTTTACCTTCATGTGTTACAAAATACAACACGCCTTCAGTATCGCGTGTAGTTAATTTTTCTTTTTCAGTAATGTGTACAAACACATACGATCTAAACAAGGGTTCATGCAATACTACTTTTCTATCCGACCACTGTTTTTTTACCCTATTTAATGGGCAATAATTAGTAATGTTTTTTTTATTGAGCAATGCTACAACTTTCTTTTCCCATTTTGCTCTGGTATATAAAACATACCATTTTTTTTCCGTTGCCATATAACATTATTTTTAGGCACAATATTTGTTGTGTATTCAAACAAAGTACTTTTCAAAAATTCCATATCTGCTTTTTATTCCACTTATCTTTTGCCATTTTTCAAAAAAGTGTATAGCTAGCGCTACTCTAACCCACATTTCTGTTTAGTTAGTCAATTTTTTTTCGTCTTTTACTGGTTTATCCTTGTACTTACCAGTTAGTATTGGTTCAAATAGGTCCACATCCATTTTAAACTGTACCCTTAATGGCTTTAAAAAACTGCATTCTTTTTTTTCATTATAATAATCACTGCAGTTTAAATACTGTAGAAATTATAATAATGAACAACCATTATTGAGTACTAAAAATTAAATATATAGGATTTGCAGTACTTGTTTTTTTAGAGGATAATGGGTAGGAATGTTGGATGTTAATTTAATGATTACAGATCAAGCATTTAATCTGTAATTAAATAGTTGGTTTTAGTGTAAATCGAAGGGTATTGAATGTTAACTTTTTTGGTGAGTCAAATATATGTTTTTTTTTGAGTTAGAACCAAATATTTAATTATTCACAATTACCCAAATTCATACTTTTTATGTATTCATAACTTATTGAAAACAAATATAGTTAAGCTATTTTGATACATCTATCCCCTAAAATGGGTATTTTTAAAATGGGTTAAAAAATATAATACAAAAGTGGCAAATAATTCAACCCAAACAATTAAAGGATACTCCCTTTTTTAGGTAATATGTTCATCTATGTTAGTATAAATAAATCTGCGAATACAAACTATTGGCTGTTTACACATTTTGTACTTACTACTTATAATTATGCTACACCCAAAATTTTACCGGCTCCAATATGTTTTACTGGCATTATTAATTCATTAGTAATAGGGTCTCCAGCTTCAATACCTATACTAAGTATCATTGTTTCGTTCGGTTGTAATACTGAAGCCCTCCTCAATTGCAATTGCCATAAATTTTCTTCTAAAGGCGCTTTTACTGCATTCCAATGGGTATGAATGCTATTTATTTGTACCGAAACAGCATTTTGATTAGAATAGTTTTGGGTAGATGGAATGCAGCAATCTTGTATAATAGCTAACACCAATGTAAATCTGTAATAGGAATACATCCAGGGTAGTGTTAAGTGAATCTTTGGTAGTAAATCACTTACATGCACCTTTGCCATTAATGAATCTCTATCTATTTGAAAAGACAAAGGACCTTGCATTACCTGATCGAAAACATATCGATTGTTGAACTGAAAGCCAGGTAAATAGTGCTTACAATTTGAAAATAGAATAGATCTTTCGCCTATAGGATGCATCGTATCACTCGTTTGTATTGTATAGCATAGGCGGTTGAAAGCAGCCATTAAATTGTAATTTACTACCTGTTTAAGGGGTATAATGGCTTGTAATAATTGTTTGGCAGCCCAAACTCTTTCAGCAAACTCGCGGTTTAGTGCCCGGGTAAATGCAAAGTTTGGATGGTTTTTAATTTTTTGTTTGTTAGCACCACCCTTTGTTCTTAAATATATTTTATCAGAGCCTTGTATACGGTAGGCTGTTACATTGCCTATAGAACCCGTAAACATAAAATTGTTGTGCATGGTTGCCATAGTTATTGAATTTTTTTATTAAATAATTCTTTTCTAATATACAACAAAGTTTAGCCAAAATCCAAAAAAAAATATCCACAATCCCTTACACTCCATACCATTTTAGCATGGTTTATTGGTGGCTTTTAAGCGGGTTATCAGCGGCTCATCAACGGGTTATTTCACTAACACTTCCGTACATTGGTAGGCTCAAGTAATGATGTATAGGATGAACTATCCTATTTTAAATTATTAAATATTTATATGTATATTGAAGATGTTTGTTGCCTATTGCAGTTTATTTTATATAATATGAGTAGTTTGATAATCAAAAATTTGTAAAGGTAGCACTACAATTTGGCGTTGATTTTGAATAATGTTATTATTCTTCATGGCCTTATAATTTTTAAAAAAATATAATGTAAATTTTAAAATGAAAGAACACTGGTTATTATCATTTTAATTTAAAGGCTGACATTTTAAATTTATAAGTGTGTTTGTTTTATCAGTTAAAAAATTTTTCATTTGGTTAATATAATAAAATAATATGAAAAATAGATATATCGCAGTTATTTTATTGTGCATTGCAATATTATTTGTTTTGCCGAATATGGGATATGCACAAGACCCACATTTTTCGCAATATTTTACTTCGCCAATTACAATAAATCCATCCCTTATAGGGAAGGATGTAGCAGATTGGCGGTTAACCAGTACCATACGCAGACAATGGTGGGGAGGTACAGTTGCACCCTATAATACTTATACGGCATCTGTTGAGAAACGTATAGCTATGAATAGTACCGGTGATAATCAGTTAGGAGTTGGGTTAATGGCATTTAGTGATGAATCGAATAATGGATTATTGAAGGATACTTATTTGAGTTTAGGAGCTGCCTATAATATGACTTTAGATGAAGCTGGTCAACATCATTTAGGAGCAGGACTAACTGCGAATTATGCGGGACGCTTGGTAGACCCTAGCAAGTTTGAGTTTCAATCGCAATTTGGGAGTATGGGCTTTCAACGCAGTGTGCCCTCGAATGATCCTGTTACTATACAAAGCAATCATTATGTAGAAGTGAATGCCGGATTGAATTATAGTTATGATAGTAAGAAGTGGGGATTTAATTTGGGTGCGGCTGTGTTTCATGCATCGAAGCCAAAGGATGGAGTTTATTTAAACTCTACCTATACAGTAGATGCGCGGTATAGTATACAGGGGGGAGTGTATTTTAATTTAGCGAATAAGAATCAGATATTACTGAGTGAGATATCAGAGATGCAGGGTCAGAATAGTATATATAGTATAGGAGCGGTGTATAAGATTAGTGTGAAGGATAAAACATTGAGGAGTTTGAATGTAGGTTTGTGGGAGCGCTTTGGAGATGCGATATATCCGTATGTAGGATTAGAATCAGAACGATGGATAGCCGGATTGACGTATGATGTCGTTACATCGGGAGTAAAGACGGCATCGAACAGTGTTCAGAGTATGGAGTTAAGTTTTGCTTGGCAGTTTTTTTCTTCAAAACATCAACCTAAGCCTATAAAACGAATAATACAATATTAAAATTTCAATTGTTCAGTTTTGATTGATTTTCTAACTAAGAGTTAATCTATTATTTATATTTTTTAAACCTTTTTAATTTTTTGCCGGTAATACTATTTTGTATCACCAACAATTTTATTTATTGTATTAAATCTTTTCTGAGTTTTAAAATGATATAGTTTGATTGCGTTTTTTCAATTTAATATTATTTTAAATAATTTATGTTAAGATGTTTTTTTAATAATCATGCATTTAAAAGATGATTAATTAATGGTAAGAAAGGAATGAAATTTTATATCAATAAAAAGTAAATGTATGATAATAATATCCGGAAATAGATTAAAATACAATTGTAAATAATTTCACATAAATAAAGCTATATTTTTTGCTTTATGATTCTTGATAGCCATAAATAATAATACTACAAAGAACCTTTTTACGTCACTACTTTTCTTTCCTGTAATGCTTTACAGCCATTGGCTTCTATTGGTCGTAATTTTATATAGTCAGTAATATCACCCTTCTAAAAGCCATGAAAATCCTGAAAAACCATACTGCTTTTCTAACATTACCATCCTTGCTTAAAGCTATTTTTAGCTTTATAGGGATGGTAGTGTTTTTTGCGGGTAACACACAAACTTTTCAATTTGAAAAAGGCTATGCCGATTTTCCCTTTACTTATAATCAAATTACTGTTTCTGCATTTGGGTCCGGTTCTTATTTTGTTTATGATAATGCCTGGAGTAGTTGTGAGGTAGCAACCAAAGCAGGTAGTATTTGGTTAGGTGCTTTCGGCCCTGCTTCATTTACCAATCAATTTTCACAGCCCGTAAATGATATGGTTTATAATATCAATGCTGCCGACACTACTGAAACTTTCACTTTTTCTGTAAATAATGGGAATATTCAATTAAACATATTAACAGGTTGCTCTGAAAAATGGTGTATAAATGATAACCAATTAATTTGTAAAGGCGTAAATGCTGGTGTACGAATACAAATTCATTCTTCACAACCGTTTACACAAGTTAATATTCAGCATAATGGTTTAATGGATGGTTCTTTGGTTACTATGGTATTAGATGAAGCATTAGAATTTGCAGATGCACATGCTACTATAAAAGTGCAGCCTATTCCTTTACAAAAAATTTGTTTGGGAAATACTATACCTGATATTCCTATTTCTATTTCTGGTGATATTAATGAGCTTAGCTCAATTAATTGTAGCATCAATTCACCTAATCAACAATTCATATCCGATTCAAATATCCTAATTTTAGGAACAAATGGAAACAGAAGTATACATTTTACAAAGGTTCCTACTATTGCAGGTAATATAGCATTGTCATTAAATATCCGCGATAGTGATGGATTGAATATTCAAGTGCCTATCCATATTGTGGTAGTTGAAGGAAATGCAAAAGTGATGATAAATACAAAACATAATTTATGTAAAGGAGAAACTGTTGCATTAGAAGGAACACCTGCCAACGGCATTTGGAATATAAATCAAGCAACAATGTCTGATGCAGTACCAATAAACAATGCAGGTTTAAACATACAAAATGGTAAATTAATTGCTAATAATGTTGGTAAGTTTCAATTGTCTTATACAATAGTTGATAGTAGTACCGGGTGTTCTTTGACTACTAGTACCTCTATTCAAGTGAATGATTTGCCAATGAACAAAGTAATGGCTACCAAAGGAACCTTGTTGTGTGAAGGAAGTCAGTTGCCTTTATCTGCCCCTCCAGCAGAAAGTTATCAATGGTTTAGAAATCAACAACCTTTGAATGAGAAAACACAAGTTATTCAAGTAAAGACAGCCGGTAATTATGCAGTTCAAATTAAAGACACAAATGGTTGTATAAATCCTGCTTTAATTCAGTTAGCTGTAACAGGTATAGCTAAGCCTAAAGCTGCATTTGTAATAAATTCCTATTGTACCAATTTGCCAATGCAATTACAAAATCAATCTGATGTTAGCCAAAGTGGTCCTGTTAATTTTCAATGGAGTGATACTAGAGGAAATAGTAGTTATGATGCTACACCGTCATTTATTTACCAAACAGCAGGCGAAGTAAAAATTCAATTAAAAATTACCTCACAGGTATGTCCTTCTTTAATTTCTGATGTGGTTAAAACAATTCAAATAGAAAATCCGGAGCAGGGTAAAACATTACCTGATTTAAGTACTCAGGAAACAGCAATTCACTTGCAAACAGGAAGAGTGGGAAAGCAATATCAATGGCAGCCGGCAAACGCATTTGTTGATGCAAATGTACCTAATCCAATATTGAATGTTAGTGAAGGCAATCATCAATATACTGTTACTGTTATTGCTGCTTCAGGTTGTACTGTTACAGATACTTTAGCAGTAAATGCTTCTGCTAACAAAGGCATTTATGTGGCTAATGTATTTTCACCCAATAGTGATGGGCAGAATGATAAGTTGCAAGTGAATTTAATTGGATATACTCGTTTGAATTTCTTTAGGGTTTATGATAGGAAAGGGCGTTTGCTATTCCAAACCTCAAATGTTGGTGAGGGGTGGGACGGAACAGTGAACGGTTCACTACAACCCTTAGATACTTATGTATGGGTTGCAGAAGCCATGAATGATAAAGGACAACGTATTTACAGGGAAGGCAGTACTACCTTACTTCGATAACTCGAAATTTGTTAGAATAAATGCTTATACCAAATATTAAATTCCACTCAATTGGAATTTATATCTTAATCCCCGCTAATTCCAAACTTCTTTTTTTTATCTTTTTAATTTCTACATTTTCAATAATGGGTTCGGGCATAACAATTAATGAAGTTTGATTTGTCTTCCACCATTCTTGTCCGTATAAATGTTGTGCATGTATGACACCCACTAAATATTTTCTTTCTTCGCCGGCATGCCATTCTTCAATCCACTCAAATTTTTCTTTGGGAATATGATGCCAATCAGTAAAGCTTAGGTAAACTTTTAAATAAAAATCATGTGAAAGTGTATGTGGTTGGTGGTGGTAAAGTTTTTTGTATTCATATTTGTATTGATAACGTAATGCAGCAATGTCGCTTAATACTGCCGACGCAGTTGGGAAACTTCCGGCTCCCTTTCCGTAAAAAAATTGCTTATCGGCAAATCCACTTTCAATGACAACACCATTATATTCATTTTTTACAAACGACAAGGGTTCATCAACTTTAGTAAATTGTGGAAGTACAAACGCTGCAACATTCCCATCTTTCAACTTTTTTGCTTGTGCTACTAATTTTATTTCAAACTTTTTTTCTTGTGCAACTTGTGCATCTGATGATTGTATATTTTGAATACCTGTAAATAAAATATTATTCGGATGTTCAATTATTCCATAAGCATGATTTAATAGAAGCGACCATTTGTTTACGGCATCATATCCTTCAACATCTAATTTTGGATTGCTTTCAGCAAAACCTGATTGTTGCGCCAATAAAAGTGCTTCAGCAAAACTCAAATTTTCTTCAAACATTTTAGTTAAAATGAAGTTGGTTGACCCGTTTACTATTGCTTTTATTGCATGTAACAAATCATTATCATAATATTCTTCTAAATTTCTAATCACCGGAATGGATGCACAAGCTGCACTTTCATATAGTAAAGAATTACCGGTTTCTAACTGTAACTGTAATAATTCCCGTAAATGTTCCGCTAACATTTTTTTATTGGCACTTACTACTGCTTTTCCCTGGCGTAAAGCAGTACTTACTATGTCAAATGCTGCATCCGCATCATCAGTTACTTCAACAATTACGTTTATATTGTCATCATTTAATAAAATGTTTTTATCCGTACAAAATAATTCTGCCGGAGCATTTCTTTTTTTTTCAGGGTGTTTAATACACACTTTTACTAATTCAGCTTTTAGTGATGGTGTTTGTTTTAAAACTTTATATAATCCTTCTCCTACTACTCCAAAACCAAATAAACCAATGCGCAATGATTGCTGTTGCATAATTAATTAATTATAAAATGAAAACGATTTATTAGCTTTTAGGGAGGAAATCTATAACGCAATAAAAAAAGCCTGCACCGATGAAGTCAGGCAGGCTTTTAAACATATATCTACAATAATGTAATAAAAACGTCTGACTTATCTTTCCCGTTTCCGGGATGGAGTTGGCACCTTCATGTATAACATGGGTTGCCAAGGCTTCATTGGGCCAATTCCCTCTGCCTTTCTTGATAAGTATTTTTCAAAAAAGCTGGCGCAAAAGTAATAGATGGTGGGCAATACTTCCAAATTTTTTTATTTTTTGTACTATAATTTCAATTAGCTCAACATTTCGCAAGCATGCTTGTTCCTATATTTGAAAGAATTTTATGGGTATATCAATGGAACATCAGACAAATCATAATTCGTTGGCTTTATTAGAAGTTATTGATATAATGGGTGCAAGGGAACATAATTTAAAAAATATTGATGTTTCTATTCCCAAAAACAAATTAGTGGTAATTACCGGGTTAAGTGGAAGTGGTAAATCTTCTTTGGCTTTTGATACCATTTACAATGAAGGGCAACGCCGCTACATGGAAAGTTTTAGTGCCTATGCTCGTCAGTTTATAGGGGATATGGAGCGACCTGATGTTGATAAAATAACGGGCCTTTCTCCCGTCATTTCAATTGAACAAAAAACTACCAACAAAAACCCTCGTTCAACCGTAGGAACAGTAACGGAAGTATATGACTTTTTACGTTTATTATATGCCCGTGTAGCCGAGGCATATAGTTTTGAAACAGGAAAGAAGATGGTAAAGTTTTCTGAAAAAGAGATTATTGATCATATTTATGCTTCATTTCCTAATCAAAAAATTTCCATATTAGCACCCTTGGTAAGAGGGCGTAAAGGACATTACCGAGAATTGTTTGAGGAAATAAGGAAAAAAGGTTTTTTAAAAGTTAGAATTGATGGTGAAATTAAAGATGTAACTGCCAAATTGCAAGTGGATAGATATAAAGTGCATGATATTGAGGTAGTAGTTGATAGAATGGCGGTTACAACCGATATGCGTTTGCGTATTGTGCAGAGCGTTGAAACTGCACTTAAGTTAGGGAAAGATTTAATGTTTATTTTACTGAATGATACGAATAGAATTGTTCAATATAGCAGTAAGTTGATGTGTGTTGATACAGGTATTAGTTACGAAGAGCCTTCCCCCAATGCGTTTTCATTTAATTCTCCTTATGGAGCTTGCCCAACTTGTAAGGGGTTGGGTTCAATTTATTCCTTTAGTTTAAAACAAATTATTCCGGATAAAAATATTTCCATAAAAGAAGGTGGTATACTACCTCTTGGTGCAGAAAGAAATGCGCATCTTTATCAACAAATGGCCGCATTTGCAAAAAAAAATAAAATTAATATCAATGTTCCTCTTAAACAATTGAAGGACGAACAAATAAATCTGCTACTTTTTGCTTCAGAAAATGTGGATGATATTAATAATATATTAATTGCAAATAACGATTCAACTGAAGTCAACTATTTGTATGATGGCGTTTTTGAGGGCGTTATACCCATGTTGAAAAGATGGTTTACTGCTTCAGGCAGCACCGAAACAACTCGAGAATGGGTTGAGCAGTTCATGGAATTAAAAACTTGCCCTACTTGCAATGGTGCAAGGTTAAAAAAAGAAAGTTTGTGGTTTAAGATTAATAACAAGAATATTGCTGAGCTAGGGGAACTTAGTTTAGAAGATTTAGCCAATTGGTTTAAACAGTTGCCTGCACATTTAACGGCAAAACAACAAATAATTGCAAAAGATGTACTGAAAGAAATTAATGATAGATTGGGATTCTTGAATGAAGTTGGGCTAACCTATCTTCACTTAAATAGATCTTCTCGAACACTAAGTGGAGGAGAGAGCCAACGGATACGCCTTGCTACACAAATTGGGTCACAATTACAAGGCATAACTTATATTTTAGATGAACCCTCCATTGGTTTGCATCAGCGCGATAATCATCGCTTAATTCAAGCACTGCAAAATTTACGTGACATTGGGAATACTGTAATTGTTGTTGAACATGATAAGGATATAATGCTTGCGGCAGATTATTTAATTGACATTGGCCCAAAAGCAGGTAAAATGGGTGGACAGGTGGTTGCAGCAGGTACCCCTTATGAAGTAATGAAAATGCATACGCCTACAGCCGGCTATTTAAACGGCACTGTACAAATACCCGTTCCTATGCAAAGGCGTAAAGGGAATGGTAATTTTTTAGAACTTAAAGGAGCCTCGGGAAATAATTTAAAAAATGTCCACGTTAAATTTCCTTTGGGTACTTTAATACTAGTAACAGGCGTAAGTGGCAGTGGAAAGTCAACACTTATTAATGAAACATTATACCCGCTACTGGCAGCACATGCTTATGAATCTCGAACAAAACCAATGCCATTTAAATCCATAAAAGGGTTAGAGCATATTGATAAAGTTATTGAAATAGATCAATCGCCCATAGGGCGTACGCCAAGGAGTAATCCTGCTACTTATTGTGGTTTTTTTACAGATATAAGAACTTTATTTGCATCGGTACCGGAAGCTAAAATCAGAGGATATAATGCAGGAAGATTTTCATTTAATGTTAAAACAGGACGTTGCGATGTTTGTGAAGGTGGCGGAATGCGTGTAATTGAAATGAATTTTTTACCTGATGTTTACGTGCCTTGTGAAAAATGTAATGGTAAAAGGTACAATAGAGAAACATTAGAAATAAGATACAAGGGAAAGTCAATTAGCGATGTACTAGATATGTCTGTTGATGAAGCTTGTGATTTTTTTCAACCGGTACCATGGATATATAGAAAAATTCATATATTAAAAGAAGTGGGTTTAGGATATATTACTTTGGGGCAAAGTGCTGTAACTTTAAGTGGAGGTGAAGCACAACGTGTTAAACTTGCCACTGAATTAGGTAAAAAAGATACCGGCAAGACTTTTTATATACTGGATGAACCCACCACCGGATTGCATTTTCAGGATATTGTAATGTTGATGGAAGTTGTTCAGAAATTAGTAAATAGGGGAAATACAGTTTTAATTATTGAACACAATTTAGATGTTATTAAACAAGCCGATTATATTATTGATTTGGGTCCGGAAGGTGGCTCTGGCGGCGGAAAATTACTATTTGCAGGCACGCCCGAAGAGTTATGTACAACAAAAGAAAGCTATACTGCCTTATATTTAAAGAAGGAGTTAGAGGGAACCACTTCAATACAAAAAATATTAAAAACAAATAAAAAAATATAAAATTAAACTTACACTTGTAAGCTTGAGTTGATTTTTATTATGTTTTTGAAGTAAAATTGTTCAAAAATCAAAATTCTAATCTGCTTCTAATCTATATTCACCATTTCTAACAAAAAATTTTATGCTTCGTATTTAATTTTGTGCTAGAAAATGCAGTAACCCATGCATCGCTTTTATAAAGCATATAATTTAATTATCAAGTTAATTTTTTTTACCCTGTATATTTTATTTTTTGGGGTGCAATTACTGTTTAATTTTGATGCAGTATCTGAGGACCAGTTAATTGATACCGAATTACATGCTCATGCCTCCTTTCATACCCAACATTTTTTCCATCAGGCTATATACACGCACAATACTTCACAACGCGGCGATAACATACGTTTAAACAAACGTTACCAACCAGAAACAGTGGCTATTGTTGCATTTTTTGTTTTAGCAGTTGCCCCACTAATATTTTTCCGAGTAATTTATTCTTATTATAAAGAATCATTTGTATCTTTCTTACAGCATACAACTACCCTGCGAGGCCCACCGGTTAGTATGCTTTTTTAAAGTTCTCTTTTATTTCATTTTTAAAACCTAAAGGTTATATGTTTTCATTTAACAGAAAGTCAATCATTGGCTCTATGCTACTTGTTTTGTGGTTGGGTAGTATAATATCAGCTTCTGGCCAAACAACACCATCCTTTTTTTCATTACCACAATTAACTGACTCTGCATTACAGTTTTACCCATCTGTAATGAGTAAGCAAGCGCTAGTTGCTAGTGCCAAAGCGGGCATTATGGATGCAAAACATGCTGCCTTGCCTTCTTTAGATGTGCATGATCAAATAACAACATCTACTGCTAATGGCGTAACTGGTACTTTTTTACCATTAGGTGTAGCTATTCCAACAGCAGGAGGTATTACCGCAAATAACAATTGGCAGCCAGCTGCAGGTAATATTGGCTTAATATATAGCCAATATGAATTATACAACTTTGGCTTAAACAAAGCTAGAGTTATGGATGCTATAGCAAATGCTCGTTTTGCTGAATCAGATTATGCAAAAGAAACCTATTTATTAAAGTTAAATGTTGCCAATTATTATTTGGCGTTACTAAAAAATATTCAACAGCTGGGTGTTGAGCAAGATAATGTTCGTCGTTATGAAACTTTGTTTACTGTAATAAGGGCACAAGCAGCCAGTGGGTTAAAACCTGGAGTTGACTCTTCTTTAGCCAAAGCTGAATTATCTAAGGCCCGCATTAATTATAACAATCAATCCGATATAGTTTTACGCTTACGCGAACAGTTAAGCATGCTTACTGGTATACCCATTGAGCGATTAAATGTTGATACTACAGTTACCCGATTTAATGATTTGATTGAAAAAAATAATTTTTCAAATGAAGTGGATACATTAAATAATCCTTTGGTAGATTATTACCGCCAAATTAAAAATCGTTACATGGCCCAAGGTAAATTAATACAAAAAACCTATCAGCCTAAAATATACTTAGCTGGTGGATTTTGGGGAAGAGGCTCGAGTATTGATTATCAGGACCAATACAAAGCTTTTGCTTCCGGTTTGGGCTATCAACGGTTTAATTATTCTGTTGGCTTGGCATTTACTTATAATTTATTTGATGGTATTCATAGAAAAGATCAAATGACAGTTAACAAGTTTGCAACGCAAAGTAGTGACTATGATTTGCAGGAGCAGAAATTGTATTTGTCTAATTCCTATCAAAAAGCAATGGCTTCCATTGACATTATACAGAAAAATTTATTAGAAATACCCATACAACTACAATCGGCACGCGACGCCTATCATCAAAAAGTTGCACAGTACAATGCCGGATTAATCAATTTAATTGATTTAACGAACTCTGCATTTGTATTGTACCGTAGCCAAACCGATTACATTCAAACCATAACAAATTGGTTGCAAGCTAATTTAGATAAATCAGCCGCAGCAGGTACAATTGATTCATTCATTCAAACAATAAAATAATTAATATGGTACGTTCTGCCCTTAAAAGGCCTATTACAGTAATTGTTTTGTTTGCAGGGTTATTACTATTTGCGGTAATGGCTTTGCGTACAATACCTATTGATATATTTCCTAAACTAAATTCACCTACCATATATGTAATTGAACAATATGGTGGTATGTCGGCTGCACAAATGGAAGGATTTTTTGCCACTCGCATGGCCGACCAATTTTTGTATATTGATGGAGTAAAAAATATTGAAAGTAAAAATATTCAGGGATTAACACTTATTAAATTAACCTTTTATGAAAATGCTGATATGGCGGAGGCTTCAGCTGAGGTAGCCTTACAGGTAAATAGAACCATGGCTTTCTTCCCGCCAAGTGCTTTACCACCTACCGTAATTCGTTTCGATGCTTCTTCATTACCGGTTGGTGAATTGGTGTTTAGCAGTAAAACTCGTCCATTAAGTGAAATATTTGACCTTGCGGTTACTCGTATTCGTCCTTTATTTGCTACAGTACCTGGTCTTTCAGCTCCACCACCATTCGGTTCTAATGCGCGTACTGTATTAATTAATATAAATCCTACTAAACTTAGTTCCTATAATTTATCTGCTGATCAGGTTGTTGAAGCTATTGCAAAAAATAACTCCATCTCACCTTCAGGAAACATACGTATTGATAGTACTATGTATGTTACTTCGGTAAATTCATTAGAAACAAAAGTGAAAGACTTTGAAGACATTCCAATTGTTAGTAATACTTCTACTTCCATTTTTGTAAAAGATGTTGCCACAGTTACCGATGGTGCTGATATTACAGTTGACTATGCTTTAATTAATGGTAAACGTTCTGTATATATTCCGGTTGTAAAAACAGCGAGTGCTTCAACATGGGATGTTGTGCAAAAATTGCGTGCTAAGCTACCTGAAATGCAAAGCTTGTTGCCGAAAGATGTGCATATAGAATACGCATTCGACCAATCGGTTTTCGTAATTAATTCCGCTAAAAGTTTAATGACGGAAGGTATTTTAGGTGCGGTATTAACCGGATTAATGGTACTATTGTTTTTGCAAGACTGGCGAAGTAGTGTTGTGGTAATTATTACTATTCCGGTAGCTATTTTGAGTGCTGTGTTTTTCCTAAAACTTTCCGGACAAACCATCAATATAATGACCTTAAGTGGTTTGGCCTTGGCAATTGGTATTCTTGTAGACCAGGCGACGGTGACTATTGAAAACATTCACCAACATTTGGAAATGGGAAAGCCTAAGAAGCAAGCTATTTTAGATGCTTGTCAGGAAATATCGTTCCCATTATTATTAATCTTGTTATGTATATTGGCAGTATTTGCACCTGCATTTGTTATGAACGGTGTTCCAAAAGCTATGTTCCTTCCTTTATCATTATCAATTGCATTTGCAATGATTGTATCTTACATAGGTGCGCAAACTTTGGTGCCGGTTATTTCAAACTGGTTATTAAAAGAAGATATGTTTAATAAGTATCATCATGCACAACCACATGCACATGCCGGTTTGGCGTTAGATAATGAGGAAAATAATGAAGTTATAAATCATACCAATCAAGATGAAATGCATAAAGAAGAAGATAATTTCTTCCAGCGTTTAAAAATAGCTTTAGCAAGTCGTCTTGATAAGTGGATGCCGAAACGAAAGATAATTGTAATTCTGTATTTAATAGTAGCTTTTAGTGCAGCCGGTTTTTGTTTTGTAATCATTGGTAAAGATTTATTACCAAAAACCAATGCGGGTCAATTACAGTTAAGATTACGTGAACCAGATGGTACTCGCTTGGAGGTTACTGAACGTGCTACAAAAGGGGTATTAGACATTATTAATAAAACTGTTGATGATAATGTTGAAATTTCATCAGCTTATGTTGGGTTAGTACCAGCCAACTTTGGTACCAGTAACTTATACATTTTTAATAGTGGTACTCATGAAGCTGTTATACAAATAAACTTGAATGAAAAGTATAAAGTGAATATGGAAGATTTAAAGGAAAAGCTAAGGCATGAAATTGCAAAGGCTTATCCTAACATGAAAATTTCATTCGAGCCTATTGAATTAACTGAAAAAATTATGGCTCAAGGAGCTTCTACACCTATTGAAGTTAGGGTAGCAGGTAAGAATATGAATGATATTGAAAATTATGCCGGTAGAGTTATGGCGAATATGAAGGCCATTCCTTTCTTGCGTGATGTGCAAATAGCGGAGCCTTTGAAATATCCTACTATCAATATAAAAGTGGATAGAGAAAAATTAGCTTTAATGGGATTAAGTATTGATAATGTTACGCGAAGCATTACTGCCAGTACTTCTTCTAGCCGCTATACCAATAAAAACTTCTGGCTCGATCCTAACAACTCTTATACCTATCAAACGCAGGTTCAAATTCCAGAATATGCAATGAATTCTTTGCAGGAATTGGAAGCTACACCGCTAGTAAAAGGAGAGGCAAGGCCGGTATTATCAGATGTGGCAACTATATCAGTTGATAGCTTGCCCGGAGAGTATGATAGAAGTGGCCCTAGAAGATATGTAGTAATTAGTGCTAATATTTATAAAAAAGACTTAGGAACCGCAACAACTGCAGTGCAAAAAGCAATTAAAGAATCTGGAACTCCTCCTACTGGATTAATTTCGGAGGTGAAAGGAATGTCATCTTTGTTGATAGAAACTCTAGATTCTTTACAAAGTGGTTTGTTAGCTGCTATTGTTGTTATTTTATTGTTGTTGGCTGCTAATTATCAATCTTTCGGATTAGCTATATCAGTGCTAGCCACAGTTCCGGCGGTATTGTTGGGTGCATTACTAATGTTGTTAGCTACCGGTGCAACATTAAACTTACAATCTTACATGGGTATTATCATGTCAACGGGGGTATCGGTTGCGAATGCTATCTTAATTGTTACCAATGCGGAATCATTGCGTTTAAAATATCGCGACGCATTTAAAGCTGCTTCTGTAGCTGCAAGTATACGTTTGCGACCTATTTTAATGACCAGCTTAGCTATGATAGCCGGTATGATACCAATGGCTAGTGGTTTAGGTGAATCTGGCGATGAATCTGCTCCATTGGGAAGAGCTGTGATAGGAGGATTAGCTGCCTCTACTGTTGCTGCTTTATTTATAGTACCGCTGGTTTATGGTTGGATTCAACAAAAAGCTTCATTAAAAGACGT
>NZ_JBMFQT010000008.1:29982-146824 GCF_049968455.1 Hydrotalea sp.
TACAAGCAAAAGAAAGGTATGAACGTTCTAAAGCTGATTTGTCTATTGACCGCGAAAATTACGTTCGGTTATTAGAGGCAGCTAAAACTCCTGGAGCAATTTCGCCATTAGATGTATCAGCTGCCCGTACTAAAGTGCAAGCTGATAGCTCATTAAGTAATGCGGAAAAAGCAAATTGGAAATATCAGGAAACAATGATGAGTTACTTAAAAGTATATGCACCTTTTTCAGGCGTAATTACTGAAAGAAATGTACACCCAGGTGCTTTGGTAAGCGCTGCTATAAAAGATCAGCGTATGCTTGAATTGAAAGATATAGCTCATTTACGTTTACAAATAGATGTTCCCGAAGATATTGCTGCTCATTTTAAAGATCGTGATACTGTCGCTTTTTATACCAGTGCTTATCCAGGTAAACGCAACATAGGATTTGTGAGTAGAAATTCATACAATGTAAATCCACAATTTAGAACACAACGGATGGAAGTTGACGTATACAATAATAATTATACACTTTCACCGGGAATGTTTGTTGAAGTACAGTTGTATACAAAAGGTAATCCTAATGCAATGACAGTTCCTAAATCTGCAATTGTAACAACAACTGAAAGGAAATATGTTATTGTTGTTAGAAATGGGAAAGCTATAAAAGTTGATGTTCACACCGGAAATGATAGTGGTACTCAGGTTGAAGTATATGGCGATTTAAAACCCGGCGAAGAAGTTGTTACTAATCCATCTGATGATATTAAAGATGGAAGTGCCATACATGTATAGTATGTATAAATTGGTTAAAACTTTAAAAGGCTGTCTTCATAATTAGACAGCCTTTTTTTGCACCTTATCAAATAATATTTGTAGTAAAGGTTGTTGGTTTATAGGTTCTTGTAATAGTTATTTTTCGGGAATTGTTTGCTGCTTTGATGCAAAACGCATGAATAATGTAGTGCCGGTATTTGGTTGCCCATGTAAATGAATAAGGTAGAATGGTCTTTTAATTTGTAAAAATTTTACTTCCACTCTTTTAAATACATTATTCTGTAGTTCACTTTGTATAGCATGAACGGATATAAAAGCATAGCAATTGCTGTGCATGAGATAAGTTTTAATACTTTCAGTACTACCTAATTGCATTTCAACATTTAAATGAGAAAGCTTAATATTAAATGGTTGTAATGCATGTAAAATTACTTCTAAAGTTCCTGAACCATGTTCTCTTAATAATAAAGGAAGCTGTTTTAATTCTTCAGGCTTTGTAATAATTTTTTTTGCACTTGAATTTTGGGCATTGGTAATTAATACAATTTCATCATCTAAAAACGAAGTGTATTTGATAAGCTTGTTTTTGGAATGACCTTCAATAATACCCAAGTCAATTTCCTTGTTGGTTAAAGCTAGTTCAATTTGTTCGGTATTGCCATTGTGAAGGGCAATTTCAATATTGGGATATTTTTTATGAAAACCCGCTAAAAGTGGTGGAATGACATATTGTGCCACAGTTGAACTTGCGCCAAGTTTAAGTAAACCTTGATGCCGGTTGGCTAAATCATTCATCTCCTCTTCCATATTTCTATATAAGGCCAACAATTGTTCGGTATGCTGCAATAAAACTTCACCGGCTGCAGTTAATTGAATTTGATTGCCGGTTCGTTCAAATAATTTTAATTGAAAATGTTGCTCTAATTCCTGTATATGTTTAGTAACAGCAGGTTGTGTTATAAACAATGCATTAGCAGCCTTAGTAAAGTTTAGCCGTTTTGCTACGGTATAAAAAACCTGCAGTCTAAAATCAAACATGCCGTGAATATACTCGTTTTCACGCTTGTTTAAAACTAAAACTGCAGGCATAATAAATTATTTTTACAATTAAGGATGAACGGTTGCCCAACCCTGATAATGCCGTATAATAATTTCACCATTTCCACTGGGCACGAAACTAATGTAAGGCCATAATTCATCTTTGGTAATATGACGTTCACGCATGGTATTGCTGCATTGTGCCAGTATTACCCCTTTTTGTTTTAATGTGGTTAATAATGAATCGTATGGATTTGTTTTTTTGTACACTTCTACACCGTCGCCAAAAGCAATTAACTCGATTGTTATTTTACCTTTTAAACGAGGATCTTCCAATGCGTTATTGATGTTTCGTAAAGTGCCCCTAATCTTTTTATCGTCTTTATCATCTAAAATATATAAAGCATTGTAATGTTTAAGATTGGCTTCAGCGCCTGTAAATACTTTGTTGTTTGTTTGTGCCTTAGCGTTTTGATAGGTTATGCCGGTAATAAATAACAGCAACAGTGTAATTTTTTTCATGGTGTTTTTTTTAATATGAAAAATGTGGTTGTAAGATTTTACTTCAGCGATACATTATTTTTGGCTTGTTTTTTTGCATCAATAATAGGTTGATAGGGGCCGTACTTGTGTTGTTGTTCAGAAAAACTATCTGCGTATGGCCCAAAAGGAAAATCAAATGGTTTGGTTGATAAATCTTTCCAATCATTACTTTGATTTATATGCGGTCTGGGCTGTGAGTTAATAAATGCTGCAACATTCCAAGCATCCTCAGTTGAAATAGATGGATGGTGGTAGGTAGTGGTACCAAAGGGCATGTTTGGTAAAATAAAGCCAGCTAAACTACTAATCCTATACATACCTGCACCATCATTATAGCTATGTTCACCCCATAAAGGCGGATAGGTATAACCGGTGCCATCCAAATTCAGCAACCCCTGTCCGTTAGGGCCATGGCAACTTTGACAATGTGTTGTAAAAACTAGTTTGCCAAGTGTCGGATCAGCAGGTTTGTCCATCATTTTTATTTTCATAATTCCTGTTCCGGCAGGTTTGCTGCCTTTCGGAACATCCTTGCCTAACCATTCCATATAAGCCACTATTGCTTTCATTTCGTGTGAATTAGAGTTTAAGGAATGGCCATTCATACTTCGTTCAAAACAATCATTCACCCTTGCACTAATACTTTGCCATCCGTTATTGCGTGCTCTGTATTCCGGATAATTAGCTGCTACTTTTCCAAAGTTATTACCATATGGTAAAGTTCCTGCTTGTAAATGACAATTCTGGCAATTCATTCCATTGGTTATTTGAGCCACGGTACCTTTTGGGCCCAAATAGTAACTGGTATTGGTAATTAAATTATAACCATATAAAATCAAATCGCCTTCTGGTGTACCAACGGGTATCTGCGATTTTGATTTTCCAATCCATACTTCGGGTTGGGCATCTTCTTTTAGAAGCTCCTGAATATTTTTTTCTTCTTTGCTGCGTTCCATATAAAATTCAGTGCCCTTTATGCCTATAACAATAATGACTATCAGTATTAATAAAATTATAAATCCGTTTTTTCGCATAGGTTAATATATATTCATTTATAAAGCAAAGTTATTGCCATTGCGGCTGCGTTATTTATCATATCCCTTTATGTTCAATAACTTTAAATTATTACTATGCCGATTTAATAGATTTTTGTTTATACTGAATCAGGTTGCTTAATCATTTCAATATGATCTATACCATCTTCATCATAAACCGGACTGCTTTGTACAAAACCAAATGACTCGTAAAATTTTTTAAGATAAAGTTGTGCGCCAATTTGTATGGGAGCTTCCCCAAATAAATTATAACAAGTTTGTATAGATTCATGCATAAGTTTTCTGCCAATATTTTGTTTTCTAAACCTCGGCGATGTTACCACTCTTCCAATACTCATGTACGGATACACTTTTTTGGGTGGAATTAAACGAGTATATGCTACTAAGTCTTCACCAATGAATGCCATGTTGTGGTAACTGAACTGATCTTTATTATCCATGTCTAAGAAAACACAGTTTTGTTCTACTACAAATACCTCACTTCTTAATCGCAGTAATGCATATAACTCAGTTGGAGTTAATTTTTCAAAAGTTTTCAATTCCCATCGTAAGTTTAAATTGTTGGCTTGCATATTGTAATGAATTAATTAGGCATTATTTTTTGTAAAAATTGAATGGATTTTGAATAGGTGTCGATAAGATTATTTCCTGTCCAACCATGTCCGGCTCCTTGGTATTGTATGTATTCATGATATACATTTAAATTGTTTAAACGATTATTTAAACTATCACTTTGACTGATTGGCACTACATCATCTGCCGTTCCATGAAATATAATGGTAGGAGGGATTTGGGTGTTCGTTGCCAAAAATAACGGACTGGCACTTGTGTATGATGAGGGATTGGTAACCGGTGTTCCATTTAAAAATATACTTAATAAAGATGGATAATAGGGATTGGGTGCATTATAAAATAATGCAGCTAAATCTGTTGGTCCAAATAAATCAATAACAGCTTTAATATTATTATTAATGGTATAACCTAGCAACAGTGCTAATTGTGCGCCTGCACTGGCACCAAAAGCTGCAACTTGCTTCTTGTTAAAAACATATTTATTGCTTTGTTGCAAAATGAATTGGTAAGCTTTTTGCACATCATTTAACTGAGTAGGCCATAAGTCAGTGCCTTGAATGGAAGCTAATCTATAATTAATGTTGGCTATTACATAATTGGGTAAGCTTGCTTTAAGTGTAGTAATAGCAGTGTCGAAATCTGCTTTATCACCGCTGGTCCATGCACCACCATGAATTAAGAGTAACAATTTAGTATTTATGGTATCTCTTCCTGCCGGCAAATAAATATCCATTGTTTGTAATGAGTTATTGCCATACGCTACATTCAGGATGTTTTGTTCCTGCAAAGTATTATTTGGCAGTACATTTTTTTTGTTACAACTAACTATGAATATTGTGAGTGTAACAAAAAAAAGATAACAGATACGTTTTAATAATAGCATGCAGTTATTTTTGTTTAAAGTTAATTAAAACGTGGATGTTAATAACTGTATGTTCTATTGTGTTGGTAGCTGTTATCTTTTAAACGCTTAAAAGCTGTTTAAATTAGTTTATCTTCCGGCAATACCGGGAACAACAGGCAAACTTTCATTGCCATCTTCGCCTACGGATTGTACAGCAAAAAAGTAGTTGTCTTTTGAGTAGGGTAAGTCGGCTTTCTTATCAGTTGTAAAAATTTTCTTTTGCCAGAAAGCACTTGTTGTTTCACGCATTAAAATATAGTATCCTTTCACTTTTCCGGTTGCCGGCTTATCCCAATACAAATTGGTATAATTGCTCAGTTTTTTTACTTCTACAGTTACATTTTGTGGCATAGCCGGTGCTTTAGCCAAGTTGGCCAAATTACTAAGATTAACTGCTGTATTTTTTCTTAAATATTCAAAGTCCATAAACTCCGGTAAATCGCCGTATTGAATGCCATTTTCTTTACGTACATCCTGATGTTGATGGTTATAGTTTTCATTCATTTCCGTAATTCTTACAGCCGCAAATCCGTTTTCAACATAAGGTAAATGATCGCCACCACGCAAAAAGCGATCGTTCCTGTATATCATTACTACTTGAATATTATCTACATAGCGTTCTCCAATTTCTTTTACATAACGTGCTAACTGACGTGCCTTGCCGTCGTTTTCCAAGCCTAAAGCACGAATTCGTTTTGCTTGTTTCTCAGTTTCATAAGCCGGTAAGCCTTCACTAAATACTCGAAGGCGAGTATTGTCAATAATATTGGTTTCATTACTATTATTGCTTCCCATAATATCATTATTCAATACAGCTTCAATATCCCATCCTTCTTTCTTGGCTTTATTAGCCATATAATAGGCACCTAATAAGCCTTGTTCTTCGCCACTTACAGTAACAAAAATTATGGTTGCCGGAAAAGCATGTTTGCTCATTACTCTTGCACATTCAATTACTGCTGCCGAACCACTTCCATCATCGTTGGCACCGGGAGCGTCATTTACTCTATCCATAACGTTAGTGCGCATATTATCTAAGTGTCCGCTAATTAAAAAAATACGATGGTCGTTAGGGTCGGTTCCTTTTAAAGTGGCTACCACATTTCCTAAAATAATGGTGCTATCAACACGTTTGCCATCGGGATGGTAAGTGACTGTATCAATAAAAGCCGTCATTCTACCATTACTATTGGCTGCAAATTCATTAAACTTTTGAAGTACCCATTTTCGGGCAGCACCAATACCTCTTTTAGGGTTGGTTTGCGTACTTAATGTATTGCGAGTGCCGAAATTAACTAGGGTGTTAATGTAACTGCGCAATGAATCGGCCGATACTTCTTTTACCATTGATGCAATTTCCGGATCGCGATTAATAATCGTTTGGCCATAGCCAACTGAACTACAAAGTGCAGTAACTAGTACTGCGGTAAAAATTTTTCTCATGGCAATAGTTTAAGGTTTAAAGATAAAACAAAGCAACATTGTTTGATTAATAACCGTATTTGTTTTTCCAACGAACTTGTAAAAATTTTCTTATTTCCACTTCACGGGCATTATTACCCGGCTGATACAATGTGGTTCCCGATATAGCCGTGGGAAAGTATTCCTGCTCAACAAAATTTAAAGGATATTGATGTGGGTATTGATATGCTTTACCATAATCCAAATTTTTCATTAAGCGGGTGGGCGCATTACGTAAGTGCAAGGGCACAGGTAAATCGCCGGTAGTTTGCACCAGCTGCTGTGCATTATTTATGGCCTCATAGGCGGCATTGCTTTTGGGTGAACCGGCTAGGTAAGTGGCGCATTGACTTAAAATTATGCGACTTTCCGGATAACCAATTTTATTTACCGCATCGAACGTGGCATTAGCTAATAATAACGCATTGGGATTTGCGTTGCCAATATCTTCACTGGCAAAAATAATCATGCGGCGTGCAATAAATGATACATCTTCTCCGCCTTCAATCATTCTGGCTAACCAATACACAGCAGCATTGGGATCGCTGCCGCGCATGCTTTTAATAAAGGCAGAAATAATATCATAATGTTGTTCACCGCCTTTATCGTACAAAGCCGTTTTCTGTTGCGCAATAGCAGTTACTATTTCATTGGTGATGGTAATGTTTTTTTCTTTAGAAGAAAGCACTACCAATTCAAACAGGTTTAATAATTTTCTGGCATCGCCGCCGGAAAATTGCAGTAAGGCATCCGTTTGTTGCAACTGAATGTGGTATTGCTTCAAAATATCATCTTTCCCCAAAGCATTTTGTAATAGCTGCAATAAATCCTCATTCTGCAAAGGTTTTAGAATATATACCTGGCAACGACTTAGTAATGCGGCATTTACCTCAAATGAAGGATTTTCGGTTGTGGCACCAATTAAGGTAATAATGCCTTGTTCAACTGCTGCCAGCAATGCATCCTGCTGGCTTTTATTAAAGCGATGAATTTCGTCGATAAACAACAATGCACGCTTGGTTCTCCTAGCAGTATCAATTACTTCTCTTACTTCTTTAACGCCACTGCTAATAGCACTTAATTGAAAAAAAGGTACTTGAAGTGTTTGTGCAATAATTTGTGCCAAAGTTGTTTTTCCAACACCGGGTGGCCCCCAAAGTATCATTGAAGGAATATATCCTTGTTGTAAGGATTTATTCAATATGCTATTATTGCCGGTAAGGTGTTGCTGACCATATAAGTCGTGCAATGTTTTGGGGCGCATTCTTTCCGCCAATGGAGGCATGTTATTCATACCTGAAAAGTAAAAAATTTTAGCCTGTAATTATCTAAAATTATTTACTGAAAAGTACACTGTATTTTTTTAATAAACGGAAGGTAATTAAAACATGAATGAAAAGAATAATTGAGAACGGCAATAAAATAATTAATGAACTACGCATAGCCATTAATAACTCTTGCGACGAATAGTTGGAAGGTAAGCCGGCTGGCCTTGAACTATTCAACATTTCAATGAATTGGTTATACATAGCTTTATTGCTCATTAGATATAAAATTGAAATGCAACTTATAATAGCCAAAGCGGCAAAAATTATAGCAATAACTGCATTCACTTTTATCCAATCTTTCAGGCTTGCTTTACAAAAGGTGTTTTTTAGAATGCCTTTAAACAAAAAGAAGGCAGAAGTGAAAATATAAATTACTACACAGGCAAGAATGACTGCGCTTAGCATTACTGCGGGATTACCAAAACCGGCGAAGATAGATAATACACTATCTAACCCAAATAGTGCTGCAAATGGTAATAATACAATTGTAAATATCCTATAAATGTTTAATGTCATAATTTGTTGGCAACTATTTATTTATGAGTTATTGCAAGTTTAATTTTATTTGTAATTCTTGCATTTGTTTTTCATCAATTGGGCCCGGTGCATCTAACATTACATCGCGGCCACTATTGTTTTTAGGGAAGGCAATAAAGTCGCGAATACTTTCGCTGCCGCCTAAAATGGCACAAAGTCTGTCAAAACCAAAAGCCAATCCGCCGTGTGGTGGGGCACCATATTCAAAAGCTCCCAATAAAAAGCCAAATTTTTGTTGTTGTTCTTCCTTACTCATACCTAAGGCTTGGAACATTTTTTCTTGCAGATTTCTTTGATAAATTCTTATTGAGCCTCCGCCAATTTCGTTACCGTTGAGTACCATATCGTATGCGTTGGCTTTAATATTAGCGTAGGGATGTTCTAAATATTTTTCAGGATTGGTAATAACCGGTGAATGCTGAATCATGGTTTCAATATCCTGAGGTTTAGGCGAAGTAAAAGGATGGTGACGTGCTACCCAACGATTTTCTTCTGCATCATATTCAAATAAAGGAAAATCGAGTACCCACAATAATTTAAATTCATCTTTTTTACGCAAACCCAATCTGTTAGCCATTTCTAAGCGAAGTTCACTAATGGCTTTGCGGGTTTTTTCTTCAGTTCCTGCTAAAATTAGAATTAAGTCGCCGGGCTTTGCATTTGCTGCAAGCGCAATGGCTTTAAGTTTTTCTTCAGTGTAAAATTTATCAACACTACTTTTTAAAGTACCATCGGTATTGTATTTAATGAATACCAAACCTTTCATGCCTATTTGTGGACGCTTAACCCATTCAGTTAATTCATCGGTTTGTTTGCGGGTATATTCGCTGCAACCCGGAATTGCTAATGCTATTACTGTTTCTGCCTCTTCAAACACTTGGAATCCGGCACCCTGTACTAAATGCGCTAAATTAGTTTTTGTTGGAAAAGTGTGTGCAGGAAATTTAATGTTACATAATTGCATATTGAAACGAATGTCGGGCTTGTCATTACCATATTGCCACATGGCTTCTTCCCACGACATGCGTTGTACAGGTTCATTATAGTTAATGTTTTTTACTTCTTTGAAAATGAATTTCACTAATCCCTCAAACATATTTAGAATGTCTTCTTGCTCAACAAAACTCATTTCACAATCTATTTGTGTAAACTCGGGTTGGCGATCGGCACGTAAATCTTCATCTCTAAAACATTTTACTATTTGATAGTAACGGTCGTAACCACTTACCATCAATAATTGTTTAAAAGTTTGTGGGCTTTGCGGTAAAGCATAAAATTGTCCCGGATTCATGCGGCTTGGAACAACAAAGTCGCGGGCACCTTCGGGGGTTGATTTAATTAAAAATGGTGTTTCAATATCTAAAAATCCGTTTTGGTGTAAATAGTTACGCGTAGCACGGCCTACTTCGTATCTTAATATTAAATTCTTTTTTACTGCATTTCTTCGCAAATCTAAAAAGCGATATTTCATTCTTAAATCGTCTCCACCATCGGTATCATCTTGAATGGTAAATGGCGGAACAGCCGATTTATTTAAGATGGTAAAATTTGTAACCAGTATTTCTATATCACCGGTGGCTAATTGTGGATTTTTATTGCTTCTTTCTTGCACGGTTCCTGTAGCTTGAATAACATACTCGCGGCCTAAAGGATTGGCCTCAAGTGCTTCATTCAAATTTTCGTTAAACAACAATTGCGTTATTCCATAGCGATCCCTAATATCAACAAAGGTAATGCTGCCAAATTTTCTAACTGTTTGTACCCATCCGGCCAAAGTAACTGTTTGTTGTACATGCTGAATGTTTAATTCGCCACAGGTATGCGTTCTGAACATATATTTAAATTATATTAATATACTTTGTAAAATTGTTTGGTTGTAAACTTTTTGTTTAGCAATGCTCGGTAATGAACAAGGCGTTGCAGTGTGCGACGCAACGATGCTGAATACTTGTACAAATGCCGGTAACATAACTAACCAATTGGGCTGCAAATATAGCTGAATTGCATGGGATGGATGCAGTTTTATGCTGTTAAAACAGGTAATTATTACGGCTGGTTTTTAAGGAATGTTTTACATGCTATCTAATGCATTTTTGTGCGTAGGTTTCCAATACAAATAGTAGTATGCTAAAATAATAACGCCAATGGTAAATGGAATCATGGCCAAATGCTTGAATGTAATGCCGGGGAAGGCTAAGCGATCATCAAAGTGTAGAAATTCGCTAATCATCCAATAGGAGTTGGCACTTATCCAAACGGTGATTGCTAAATTATGGCATAATTCTGACATGTATTGACGAGTGCGATAGGCAATAATGATGGAAATAATTAATGTGGGAAATATCATGGCAATGCCCAGTGGACGCCAAAACATGCACCAACTTATGTCTTTAAAAAGCCAAAACACAATATGTAGGTTTTCCATTTTCCGATACTTTAATGGAATATTATATTGTTTTTCGGCTGGTATTAATGGTATAATGTTAGCTGTTTTGTTGGGAATAGCTTGTTGGACATTGATAGTTGGTTTTGGCACTTTGCTAAATTTTTGAATGTTTTAAAAAGCAAATAACCTGCAATATTAAATTTTTATGAACAAATTATGGCTGTAAAATTTTTTGGAATCGGTTTATGGCTGCTTCAGCTAAAATTGGCCGTCCATTTGATAAATGCTGCGCTAATGCATGTGCAAAATAAGGTGCTAATGAGCAGCCCTTGGTACCAAAACCATTTAAAATACCAATTTGAGAAAAATAAGGATGCATACCTACAAATGGTCGTCGTTCCAAAGTAGCAGGCCTTTCAGATGCTATATGTTGTTGCAATTGAAAAGGCATTTTTAACCACTGTTGTAATTGCTGCATTGTTTTTTGTTGAAAGTTTTGTGTAGGCAGTGCATTGTTGTAACTCCACTCGTATGAAGAACCTGCCCACCACAAATTATTTTGCCAGGGTATTAAGCTAATGCCATGTTTATACAAGTATTGACTGGGCAAATTGGGCAAATGCAAAATAAGTGCTTCACCTTTATTGGGTGCAAATGGAAGTTTATTAAAATAAGGTAAATGCATGGCCTGTAAACCATTGCAAAAAATTATGGCTTTTGCTTTAATATTTCTATAAGCAATGCTACTTGATGATAAAGTTAAATTTTGTAAACTAAATACTTCTTGAAGGAGTATTTGCTGCTGTTTTAGATAATTACGCCATGTGCTTAATAAGGTTTGTAGTTGAATGTGGAAGACGGGTTGAATAGTACCAATGCCATGTGCATATTGAAAATATTGTTGCCAGTGGTTGGTGTTTGTTAATTCAGAAACATAGGTGTTGTCATCGTTAGTACGCTGTTGAAATGCTTGTTGCATTTGCTGCGTTGTATGAAAATCAATTAATTGAGTTTGTTGAATAATGGAAATGTTTAAAAGCTTTTCTAATGCTTGATAGGCTTTCTGGGCAAAGGGCATTAAGGTTTCAATCATCCAGGTTGTAACAAATCGTCTGCCTGTAACGGGATTAATAACACCACTGGCTACCTGAGAGGCACTATTGGGGTTAAATTCATCTACTACAATAACGGTATTTCCTTGCTGTAGCAAATAATAGCTTAGCATGGTCCCTGCAATACCTTGTCCAACAATTACATAATCAACTTCCATTCTTCAAAAATAAAAACAGTTTTGTTATTTTATTTATGCTCTGCTACTTGTATAAGAGTAGGAGCTGCATAGCTCATTTTTTCCTCATCTTCTTGAATCGTTACTATGCCGCCTGAAAATTGTCCGGGTGTTGTTATTATGCCGTAATATCGAATAATTTGTTCTGTAGGAGTTACGTCAACTTTATATTGAAAGCCTGAATAAATGCCAGAATTAGTATGGGTTTCGATATTTGAAGCCAATCGGTATATTTTTATGCAAGAAGGAAAATTGTCCGTTAACAGGCAATTGGTAATGTTATGATTACTTTGTAAACCTATTTCTATCATAACGGTATCGCCTATGTGTAATGTTTCCTTGTTTTGATAAGTTTCCCAACTGTTGTCTTTACTTGGATTCTTAACAAAGAATTTTTTAGAAATTTTTATAGCTTGGTTAGTTAATTTGCTAGGAATGTTATCAACATTTTGTAAATATTGCCATTGAAAATTTCCGTACCAATAATTGCCCGATTTTGTAGGCAGGTTTAGTTGCATTTTAACAGGTGAATTTTCTAATTGTTGAATCGGTATTTCCTGAATACTATTTTCCTTAAACGCAAAGTCGGTATGGCTAATGTTGGCAGTAATGTTGAATGGATTATTAGCAACAAAGCCTAACATGGCAGTGCCGGTAATAACAGTTGAAAAACGGTCAACCGTAGTTGATTTTAAAAAATTATTACTAATGTTTTGCAGATATGTATTTATAAAAGTTGTTGAAAATAGTGCCGGATTTTTTTGCATTAATTGTAAAATGTATGCATGGGTTAATGTATTCGTCTCGCCAAAGTTAGTTTTGGTAATTAAGTGCTTAATAATGGTCTTAAAAACTACACCGGTATCATTACATTGTTGTAAAGTAATAGCCAATAAGGCTTGTTCAGGTAAGCTTAAGTTAGAAGCTTTTTGCTTTAAGAATTGCAGTTGTAAAGAGTCGGTATTGCTAAATTTAGTAACAAATTGAAAAGTTGCTTTGCTAAACAAGTAGTATAAACTAGTAAAAGTATTTGTGGCGCTTGGATTGCTAAACTGTTGATTTAGCCCATTAATACCGGGTTGTATTAAATTAGTAATGCTTTGTTGTATGTTATGATGATGATGGTTTAATGAGTAACTGCACGCTAATAAATACAAAATTTTTGCGTTTAAAAGGTTAGTGGTTGCATTGTTGTCTTTATAAAAACTGCCATTGGGCTGTTGTAATAGTCTTAGTTCACGCAAATAGTAGTCCGTTAATGGGTGTTGTATGTTTTTTTGTATAGTATCAAAAAGCCCCAAATTAGTAACCGAAAATTGTGACACTTGTTTTTTCTCTGTTGAAGTGCTGCTAATGATTGTTTCTTTTCGATTTAATAAACTGCCAGCTAATATTTGTAGGGCTTTGTCAATCGGTTGTTCACGGTTACTACTTATTAATTCTTTTAGCCTTTTTTGTATGGCATAATAAGGAATTCGATTAATATTAATTGAGAGTGCAATGGGTGAAATGCTTTCATTAGAAATTTGCAACAATGAATCTAAATTGGCGGTATAATTATTTTTTTGTTGAAAATTATACAGCAATGTTTGCTGAATGAATGCTCTATTGGTATACACGGGTAAAATTGTTGCAGTGCTATCAGTATATTGGTTGTATTTTATGAAAAGTGAACTCTTTACAGTGTTGTAAAAACTATAAGGAACTTGTATGGGGAAATGGACTAGAACACTATCATTGGCCGGTACAGTAAAGTATTGAACAGGAAAGCTATTGGTAAACCAGCCATCTACACTGGTGCCGGATAAATAGTTGGTAATTTGTAATTGTGTTTGTCCTGTAAGTTCAATATTACTTGTATTTTTAATTTTTCCTACAATAAATACTTTATCGCCTTCTCTTAAAAATTCCGGCGTTAATAAACTTATCTTAATTTTTGGGTCTTCTGAATGCCATTTAAAAAACGGATAGGCATATGAGGCAGTGATATTCAACATTCCAATCAATAGAAGAAATAATAGTCTGTACATGGAACAATATTAGTGAAAAAGAAATTGCTGGGGGTAGTACAAAAAAAATCCCGCCAATAGGGCGGGACATATGTTAGGAAATTTAAACTTATTTTTTCAATGCTGAGGCCATGGTTTTACCAATATCGGCAGGGCTTGCAACAACATGAATACCACAGTCGCTCATAATTTTCATTTTAGCTGCTGCAGTATCTTCCGCACCACCTATAATAGCGCCGGCGTGTCCCATTCTACGACCTGCCGGTGCAGTTTGTCCGGCAATAAATCCTACTACAGGTTTCTTGGCATTGTCTTTAATCCAACGAGCAGCATCAGCTTCCATACTGCCACCAATCTCACCAATCATTACAATGCCTTCAGTTTCGGGGTCATTCATTAGTAATTTTACTGCTTCAACAGTAGGTGTTCCAATAATTGGGTCGCCACCAATACCAATTGCTGTACTAATACCCAAACCTGCTTTTACAATTTGATCCGCAGCTTCATAAGTTAAGGTACCAGATTTGGAAACGATTCCTATTTTGCCGGGTTTAAAAATAAAGCCGGGCATAATACCAATTTTCGCTTCGCCGGCAGTAATTACACCGGGGCAGTTGGGTCCAATTAAACGAGTTTTTGAACCTTGTAAGTAATTTTTCACTTTCACCATATCCTGCACTGGTATGCCTTCAGTTATACAAATTACCAATTCAATGCCTGCTTCAGCAGCTTCCATTATTGCATCGGCAGCAAAGGCAGGTGGAACAAAAATTATGCTAACGTTGGCTTGGGTAGCTTTTACCGCATCAGCCACGGTATTAAATACAGGTTTATCCAAGTGAGTAGTACCACCTTTATTCGGTGTTACACCGCCCACTACATTTGTACCATATTCTATCATTTGTGTGGCATGAAAAGTGCCTTCCGTTCCTGTGAAGCCTTGTACCAAAACTCTGGAACTTTTATTAACTAATACAGACATAATAAAAAATTGAGATTAATAAGATTTGCAAAAATAAAGAAATCTTACCCAATGCCTGCATTACTAATTTATTTTAAAATGCTATAGAAATTTTTAATATTGTATTTAAGTAGTTTCATTTGCTTTGTTATGAATTAAAATTGCTTTTCCTACATTTGCAGTCTTATTTTATTCTCTTTTAAAATTTTTTATAATGGCAACAACAGCAGATATAAGTCGTGGCTTAATTATTAAATTAGATGGCAGTCTTTATAGTGTAATTGATTTCGGTGAAAACAAAACCGCTAGAGCTGCAGCAAAAGTTTGGGCTAAGTTAAAGGGTGTAGATAACAACCGCACTATTGAGAAAACATGGAATAGTGGTGAAACAATTCATCCGGTAAGGGTTGAAAAAAAAGCATTTCAATACTTATATAAAGACGAGAGCGGCTATAATTTAATGAATAATGAAACTTTTGAGCAAATTACTTTAGGTGAGGAAATGATAGATGCGCCTCAATTTTTAAAAGAAGGTTCTGAAGTGTTTGTTTACATTAATACAGAAACTGAAATGCCTATTGGTGCAGAATTGCCGGAAAAAATTGTAGTAAAAATAACTTATTGCGAACCCGGCTTAAGGGGTGACACTGCAACCAGAGCATTAAAAACTGCAACAATTGAAACCGGAGCTACAGTGCAAGTACCATTATTTGTGGAAGAAGGTGAATTAATACGCATAAATACCAAATCCGGTGATTATATTGAACGAGTGAAAGAATAGATTGACATTTTTTATAAAGTAGCTTCGCAAATTGCGAGGCTATTTTTATTCTATAAGTTTTTTTTATTGTGGCCATAAATATTTCAAATTCCAAAAAATGCCTTAATTTGAACAAAAATTACCTATTTTGCCCCACTTTTCATACCTAAATCCCCTTTTTTAAGTAAAAAACACATCAATATGGACTTAAAACAAATTCACGAATTAATTAAGATTATTAATAAAAGCAACATTGGAGAAATAAGTATTGAAGACAAAGACGGAAAAGTTACCATAAAGCAAAAAGAAGAACAAGTAATTAATGTGGCACCCCCACAACAAGTATATAATGTAGCTCCGCCCGTTGCAAACATCCCTCAACAAGCACCTGCAGCACAAGCTCCCAGCACGCCTGCTGCACCGCCAGCTCCAAAATCTGATGAAAGTAAGCTGTTAACGATTAAAAGTCCAATGATTGGTACTTTTTATAGAAAAGCTGCTCCGGGTAAACCCAATTTTGTGGAGGTAGGAAGTGAAGTTGAAATAGGTACTGTTGTTTGTATTATTGAAGCCATGAAACTATTTAATGAAATTGAAAGTGAGGTAAAAGGTACAATTGTAAAAGTTTTAGTGGAAGATAGTACACCGGTTGAATATGATCAGCCTCTGTTTTTAGTACAGCCCAGTTAAATATTATTCCTGTTTTAATGGAATTTCAAAGAGGATAGATAGCTGAAGCATACTTTTTTTTGGCTATTCTTTGTGAATGACCGTATAGCAAACTTTTAAATTATTTGTTTTATCAATTGTACAATTTTAAACAATGTTCAAAAAAATATTAATTGCTAACAGGGGTGAAATTGCTTTAAGAGTTATTAGAACCTGTAGGGAAATGGGTATAAAAACGGTAGCTGTTTATTCAACTGCCGATAAAGACAGCCTTCATGTGCGTTTTGCTGATGAAGCAGTTTGTATTGGAAAGCCCGCTAGTTCCGAATCTTATTTAAATATACCCCATATAATGGCGGCTGCCGAAATTACCAATGCGGATGCTATACATCCCGGTTATGGTTTTTTGGCAGAAAATGCTAAGTTCTCACAAATATGTGCTGACCACGGTATAAAATTTATTGGCCCCACACCCGACATGATTAATGCAATGGGTGATAAAATTACCGCCAAAGAAACAATGATTAAAGCCGGTGTTCCCGTTGTTCCCGGTAGTGGTGGTTTATTAGAAAGTATTGAACAAGCTAAATCATTAGCTAAAGAAATTGGTTACCCCGTAATATTAAAAGCTACTGCGGGTGGTGGTGGAAAGGGTATGCGTATTGTTTGGGAAGAAGATGAAATGGAGCGTGCCTACAATACTGCAAAAGCGGAAGCCGGTGCTGCTTTTAAAAATGATGGGGTTTATATGGAAAAATTTGTAGAGGAACCTCGTCATATTGAAATTCAAGTTGCTGGCGACCAATACGGAACAGTTTGCCATTTAAGTGAACGCGACTGTTCTATTCAAAGGCGTCACCAAAAATTGGTTGAAGAATCTCCATCACCTTTTATGACTCCCGAATTGCGGGAAGCAATGGGTGCAGCTGCTATTAAGGCTGCTTCAGCCATTAATTATGAAAGTGTTGGTACTATTGAATTTTTGGTTGATAAACACCGCAATTTTTACTTCATGGAAATGAATACGCGTATTCAAGTAGAACACTGCGTAACCGAGGAAGTAATTAACCATGATTTAATTAAAGAACAAATAAAAATTGCTCTAGGCGAACGCATTTCCGGACGGAATTATTTCCCTCAAATGCATGCTATTGAATGTAGAATTAATGCAGAAGATCCCTATAACGATTTTAGACCTTCACCCGGTAAAATAACTACTCTGCATACGCCCGGTGGGCATGGTGTAAGGGTTGATAGTCATGTTTATGCCGGATATGTTATTCCGCCATTCTATGATTCTATGATTGGAAAATTAATTACTGTAGCACAAACCCGCGAAGAGGCTATTGATACCATGTATCGTGCCTTAAGCGAATATGTAATTGAAGGTGTTAAAACAACTATTCCTTTTCATTTACAACTAATGAAAAATGAAGATTTCAGAAGTGGTAATTTTACTACTAAATTCTTAGATACCTTTAAGATGCAATAGTATTCCAATTAAGAATACATCATTATAAAAATAAACCCTCCAATACAAGGAGGGTTTATTACATTAGAACATATCTAAAACAAGCGGGGGTAAGTTTTAATGAAGGGGTAAAAACTATTGTTGACCACGATTTTGCATTCTTTGTTTGCGCTGCTGTTCATAAAAATCTTCCACTTTCTGTGCCAATGCTTTATCGTTGTTTAAAGCCGAAGTCCAACGTTTCATTCTTAAGTCATTTAATTCTTTCATTTTACTCATTCTCTCATCAGGGCTTAAATCGCGCATACCACGCATCTGTTGCATCATATCCATGTTTATGGAAACTATAGAATCCATTTGCACATCTGTTAAATTTAGATTTGAAGATTTAAGTTGTTCAATTTGTCGTGCCTTCATTTGGGCAGGGTCAAAGCCACCACGCTGTGCCATGGTTTTTCCTGCAAAGCCAATGGTGAAAATAATTAATGCAAAAAAAATTTTTTTCATACAAATGCTGTTTTGTTTATTGAATAAATGTTTCATTAGTGACATTAAAGCTACAAAGGGGTTTATTGTTGTTAGTTAATTTTCGGTGAAACGAGAAAAAAGTGGGTTGAATATTATTTGATTTTGAACATCCGATTATAGAGGGTTTAGTTATGGCGAAAAAAAACTGCGTTCCTTTAAGGGAAACGCAGCTTTTTTAATAAACGCAGTACTTATTATCGCAAGAATAATAATTCTCTGTATTTAGGTAAACTCCAGTGTTCATCATCTACCAAAGCTTCTAATTTATCAACATGGTATCTAATAACATCAAAATACATTTCTTTAACCTGTGTGCAATAGGCTATTGCTTTTGTTCTTGTATTTTCAATATTGTTAGCAATTTTTCTGGCTTCAACCAACGCATGTACTTTTTCGTATACAATTTGTAAGTGCTCACTCACTTTATTCAAAATTTCTAATTGCGTTTTGTATTGACTTTCAGGTAAGCCTGCTGCTTTTAAGCCATTAATATTTTGCAAAAGTTCGTTTTGATATTTAATGGCAGTAGGAATAATATGGTTTAAGGCCAAATCGCCCATAATTCTAGCTTCAATTTGTACCTTTTTAATATATTTTTCCAATTCAATTTCGTGGCGGGCTTCTAATTCAGCTACTGAAAATACATTATTTTTTTCAAATAAGTTTTTAGCTTTACTTGTTACCATTGCATCTAATGCTAATGGAGTAGTTGGTACGTTAGGTAAACCTCTGCGTTCTGCTTCATGATGCCATGCTTCGCTGTAACCATCCCCTTCAAATAATACATTTTTACTTTCAACAATATATTTTTGAATGGTTTGCATAATGGCAATTTCTTTTTTATCGCCTTTTTCAATTAAAGCATCTACATCTTTTTTAAATTGTTGAAGTGTTTCAGCCATAATTACATTAAGCACAGTCATCGGATTAGCGCAATTTGCTGAAGAACCTACCGCTCTAAATTCAAATTTGTTTCCCGTAAATGCAAAAGGTGAGGTACGGTTTCTATCAGTATTATCCAACATTAACTCAGGAATAGAACGATGTATGTCTAATTTAAGAATGGCTTCATCCTGTTCATCAAATTTATCGCTTACCCTTGTTTCTATTTCATTTAACACCTTAGCTAAATATTGGCCAACAAATACAGAGATGATGGCCGGTGGCGCTTCATTTGCACCTAAGCGATGGTCGTTACCTGCTGAAGCAATAGAAGCACGAAGTAAATCGGCATAATCATGAACCGCTTTAATAGTATTAACAAAAAATGTTAAGAACATTAAATTGGTTTTAGGTGTTTTGCCTGGTGATAACAAGTTTACACCTGTATCGGTAGCCATGCTCCAGTTATTGTGCTTACCATTTCCATTAATACCCGCAAATGGTTTTTCGTGTATCAGTACTTTTAACTTGTGACGGCGAGCAACACGATCCATTACATCCATTAATAATGCATTGTGGTCAACTGCAACACTTACTTCTTCAAAAATGGGTGCTACTTCGAATTGTGAGGGTGCCACTTCATTATGGCGTGTTTTTAAAGGGATACCCAGTTTATAGCATTCATTTTCAAAATCGCGCATAAAGTGGTAAACTCTTTCAGGAATTGATCCGAAATAATGGTCTTCTAATTGTTGCCCTTTTGCAGGTGCAGCGCCAAATACTGTACGTCCACACTGAACCAAATCGGGTCTTGCATTCGCCAAGCGCTCATCTATAATGAAATATTCTTGTTCCCAGCCCAATGTAGCAGTTACTTTAGTAACATTCTTATCAAAATAATTACAAACTTCAACAGCAGCTTTATTCAATGCTTCTAATGCTTTTAATAAAGGTGCTTTATAGTCTAATGATTCTCCGGTATATGAAACAAAAATGGTTGGAATACAAAGTGTTTTTCCGGAACCAATTTCAATAATAAAGGCAGGTGATGAGGGATCCCAGGCAGTATAACCTCTTGCTTCAAAAGTTGCCCTTAATCCGCCGCTGGGGAAAGAAGATGCATCGGGTTCTTGCTGAATTAATGCATCACCGTCAAATTGCTCTAAGGCTGTTCCATCACTTTTAATAGTAAAAAAACTGTCATGCTTTTCGGCAGTAGTACCTGTAAGTGGTTGAAACCAGTGTGTAAAGTGGGTTACTCCTTTACTTTCAGCCCATGCACGCATTCCATTTGCAATTGAACCGGCAACAGCCCGGTCAATTTTTTTTCCGCCTTTAATGCTAGCTATTAGACTTTTGTAGGCTTCATCACTTAAATATTCTCTGGCTGTTTTTAATGTAAAAACGTTCTCGCCAAAAATGGCCGAAATTTTACGGCTACTTACCTCAACATCACTTGGTTGGTTTGATAAGTCGTTAATTGCCTGAAATCGTAATGACATATTTTTTGAATTTTGAGCTACAAAATAAACGAATTTTTCTAAAAAAAATCAAAATATTTTCCATTTCGTTCAAAAAAAGGTCGTTTTTTATTTATTTTATAAACATATAATTAATTGTAATTCAATTATATATTGAATAAAATCTAATGCTTTGTAGCTTAATTTGCATTGGTTTAGTGTGTAATTCCGGCTTATTTTATGGGGTTTAATAAATGTGATAAGCCATTTAATTTAATCTCATACATAGTAGCTAATAAAATACCCAGCTTGCCTTTTGGAAAACCCTTTCGTGCAAACCATTCTAAATAGGGCATAGGTAAATTGCAGATTAAAACATCTTTATACTTACCAAATGGCATTTTTACACGAACTAAGTCATTTAAAATCGAAGAATCGCCTGTTTCCATTCTGCTTCATTTTATTAAATACATCGTAAATGTATTTAATTAAGTGGTAATTGTGTTGTTTACATTTTATTGTTTCACAGCGATTTTTTCTATAATTACAATAATTTGAATTTGTGTACGTTATATGCTGAAATACGAATATTTTTTTAATAGCATATTTTTTATTACATATTCATTTTGCTTTTGTTTTAATGTGTCTTTGGCTTTATTCTCCCTTTATTCTATGAAGAACCATCTATACTGTGTAGTTAGGGGTGTTTTCAATGATTGATAGAAACTTTATTTAAAAACTGAATTCATATACATATTTGATGATAATGCTAACATTCAGATAAACTTAAAACTGGTTTTATGCTATTGTACTTTCGCCCATGGTTTAAAAAAGAGCAATTCTGTAAGAAAATACGGTTTGCTAAATTAGTTTTATCTATTACTGAACGAATCATTCAACAGAAATATGAAGGCCAGGTGGGAAAAGTTGCTGATGCTACTGAAAGCATTATTTGGAATTACAGCATGCTGAAAAGCAGGTATATGTATAAAGTTTATTGGGTTGATGTTGCCCCTTGCAGTAGTAATGAACGTTACTTAAAAAAATTAGTGCCATATATAGCAGATGAATTAAATTCCTACTTGTCTGATGATGAATTAGTTGAGCAATTCAGTAGAGTTGCCTCCTAATTTCTTTAACTTTTGGCGTGGTTTTTGCTCGTTTTCGACATCAAATTTGGTAAAGTTATTTTGTTTGAATTAAAATAAATAGTATATTAGACAAATTATATACTAATTTTTTTAATTACAACTTTATCCAAATCCATCTGTAAAACCAAAAGTTATGTTATTTGTAAAACCATGGTTCCGTCAACGGCCATATTCCCCCAAAATTAAACTTGCCAGTTTAGTAGTTAGGCTTTCTGAAAAGTTAATTCAGCAAAAAATTGATATTACTAAAAATGGGCTTTCTTCTGAAGCAGAAAGTTTTGTCTGGAGTTATACTATGCTAAAAAGCAGGTATATGAACAAAATGTTTTGGATGGATGCCATTTCCGGCAAAAGCAGTAATGAACGTTATTTGCATCAATTAGTGCCGCTTCTTTCTGAGGAGTTAAGAAGTGAGGTGGATGATGTAGAATTAATGGAAGTGTATGAACAAATAGCTTCCGCTGCAGTATAACCTGTTTCTATAGTTTTGTTACTTTTTTATCACCGGCATGCTTCATTGGTCGGCTTCCATTGCTTTGCATTACCTTTGCACCATAATTAGGTAAAAAAACTCTCATATTCTTTACAATTAATGCAATGGAAATAACCGTTACAACTGCCCAACAACTTCGATTAACTGAAGAAGAATTTGAATTAATTCAACAAAAACTTTCTCGTACACCCAACTTTACTGAACTATGTTGTTTCAGTGCCATGTGGAGTGAGCATTGTAGTTATAAAAACTCAATTAAGTGGTTAAAAACATTGCCTCGCGAAGGCGGCAGAATGTTGGTTGCCGCAGGCGAAGAAAATGCGGGTTTAATGGATATGGGTAATGGTTACGGGGTTGTATTTAAAATTGAAAGTCATAATCATCCTTCTGCAATTGAGCCTTTTCAAGGTGCAGCAACGGGAGTTGGTGGTATTCAACGCGATATTTTTACTATGGGTGCAAGGCCCATTGCTTCTTTAAATAGTTTACGATTCGGTAAATTAACCGATGCCAAAACTCAACGACTACTAAAAGGCGTTGTGAAGGGTATTGGCCACTATGGTAACTGTTTTGGAGTTCCTACCGTGGCGGGTGAAGTTTATTTTGAAGATTGCTATCATACCAACCCACTGGTGAATGCCATGAGTGTTGGTATTGTGAAAGCCAATAAGATGGTAAGTGCAACTGCAAAAGGATTTGGGAATCCTGTGTTTTATGTAGGAAGTGCCACCGGAAAAGATGGAATTGGTGGGGCTAGTTTTGCCAGTGCTAATATTACAGAGGAAAGTATGGAAGAATTGCCTGCTGTGCAAGTGGGTGACCCTTTTCAAGAAAAAAAATTATTAGAGGCCTGTTTGGAAGTAATTGAAACAGGTGCCGTTGTAGGTATGCAGGATATGGGCGCAGCCGGCATTATTTGCTCAACCGCCGAAATGAGTGCGAAAGGTGGTGTTGGTATGCGTATTGATTTAGATAAAGTGCCTACTCGCCAACAAAACATGAAGGCCTGGGAATTATTATTAAGCGAAAGTCAGGAGAGAATGTTGTTGGTAGTTGAAAAGGGCCGTGAAGCGGAGGTAATTGCGGTTTTTGAAAAATGGGATTTAAGTGCCAGTAATATTGGTGAAGTGACCGATGATGGTTTATTGCATTTCTATCACCATGGCAATTTGGAAGCAGTTATCCCTGCAGAATCATTGGTGTTGGGCGGGGGAGCTCCTCAATACGACCGTGAATATAAAAAACCTGCTTACTTATCAAATATTGAAAATTTTGACCTCAATAGCATTCATGATAATACCGAATTGCAATCAACAACCAAAGCATTAATTCAAATTCCTAACATAGCCAGCAAAAAATGGGTGGCCGAGCAGTATGATAGCATGGTTGGTACTGCCAATGCAAGTACCAATGCACCCAGTGATGCTGCTGTTGTTTTAGCCAAAGGCACCGGTAAGGCACTGGCTATGACGGTAGATTGTAATAGTAAGTACGTTTTTGCCAATCCTTATATTGGTTGTTCTATTGCAGTAGCCGAGGCTGCTCGCAACATTGTGTGTGCCGGCGGTGAGCCCTTGGGTGTAACCAATTGCTTAAACTTTGGCAACCCTTATGATCCTGAGGTTTATTATCAATTTGTTGAAGCCATCAAAGGCATGGGTAATGCATGTAGGGCTTTTAATACACCTGTTACCGGTGGTAATGTTAGTTTTTATAATCAAAATCCCGATGGTCCTGTTTATCCCACACCTACCATAGGAATGGTTGGTATAATTGATGATTTTAAAAATAGGATGACACTCGATTTCAAAAATGTTGATGATGTTATAGTATTAGTTGGTCATCAAGTAAATGATATCGGTTCATCAGAATATTTGCATAAAATAAGAAAGCAATATTTCTCTCCTGCACCTTACTTTAATTTGGAAGAAGAATTAAGGATGCAGCGTTTTCTGTTACAATTAATTAAAAATCATGCAATCTTAAGTGCTCACGATATTAGTGAGGGCGGTTTGATTGTTACATTAATGGAGAAAGGATTTAATCGCTCATTAGGATTTGAGGTTTCTAAAACCGGATTTGAACATTTGCGTAATGATGCCTTTTGGATGGGCGAAGCACAAGGCCGCGCTGTAATTAGCTGTTCAGCTATTCAATGGCCCGGTATTCAACAATTAGCAAATGAATTAAATGTGCCGGTTTACAAAATAGGGAAAGTAACAAGTAATGCTGTTACTGTAAATAATGAGAACTGGGGTAGCATTAATGTGTGGAAAGAGTTATATGAAAATGCAATTGGAAAATTAATACAATAATGACAAATAATATTGTAAAAAAAGATCAAGAAATAATTATTGTAACCGGGTCGGCCGGTTTCATAGCATCATGCCTTGTTCAACAACTTAATAATGCAGGAATTGCAAATATTGTTTTGGTTGATGATTTTGGTGTAGAACAAAAAAGAAAAAATTGGGAATCAAAACAATTTATAACTACCATTGAAAGATTGAGTTTATTTGATTGGTTGGCAGAAGTTCAACCCAAAGTAAACATGTTTTTGCATATAGGTGCACGTACCGATACTACCGAATTTAATTATGCCGTTCATGAAACTTTAAATGTGCAATACTCACAAGATGTTTGGAAATATTGTACCGTCAATTCAGTACCGCTAATTTATGCTTCTTCAGCTGCTACTTATGGTGATGGCCATTTAGGTTATAATGATGATCATGCTATTGTTTCTAAACTACAACCACTCAATCCATATGGTGTTAGCAAAAATGAATTTGATAAATGGGCTCTAGATCAAGCTTTTACTAAGCACCAACAACCGCCATATTGGGCCGGTTTAAAATTTTTCAATGTTTACGGGCCTAATGAATATCATAAAGGAAGAATGGCCAGTGTAATTTTTCACTCCTTTAACCAAATACAAAATCAGGGTTTTGTGAAATTGTTTAAAAGTCATAAGCCCGAATATAAAGATGGAGAACAATTGCGTGACTTTGTATATGTGAAAGATGTGATTGCAGTAATTAGTTGGATGATGCAAAATATGCTTTCAGGTAAATGGTTGACTGCTAATAATGGGTTGTATAATTTAGGAACCGGAAAGGCACGATCATTTTACGATTTAGCGAAAGCAACATTTGCGGCTATTAACCAAAGCACAAATATTCAGTTCATTGATATGCCTACTGACATACGTGATAAATATCAATACTTTACTGAAGCCAATATGCAAAAACTTAAACAGGCAGGTTATAATCAGCCTTTTTATAGCTTAGAGGAAGGTGTAGATGATTATGTACGCAACTATTTAGTAAATGGGAAGTATTTTTAGGCAAGGAATGACATCTTGAGTTCATTACTATAATTATTTTATAAGCAAAAATTAATATGCACGCATCATTTAAGATTGCCATTATAGGCGGTGGAAATTTAGGCACTGCAATTGCAGAAGGTTTGCTAACCAGTGGTTTTGTTATTCCCAATAATCTTTGCATAACAAAACGAAATGTAGATACGTTAAAATCTTTTCAGCAAAAAGGTGTTAATGTGTTGGCTGATAATGTGCAAGCCGTTCAATGGGCTGATTATATAATTTTTGCAATAAAGCCTTTTCAAATGCACGATGTGTTGCAACAGTTGCAACCACATTTATTGCCTAATAAGCATGTGTTAATTAGCGTTGCTACCGGTGTTTGGATAAAAGATATTCAGGAGGTAATAGGTAATCAGTTTGCATTGTTCAGGGCAATGCCTAACACCGCTATTGCTATACAACAAAGTTTAACCTGTATTAGCAGTTATAATGCTTCAATGCAACAAACAGCCTTTGTCACTGATTTATTCAATAAACTCGGAAAAACTGTTTTTATTGAAGAAAAATTGATGGATGCTGCCACTGTTTTGGGTGCATGCGGGACTGCTTATGCTATGCGTTATATTCGAGCCAACATTCAAGGTGGAATTGAAATAGGGTTTAGTGCATCAGTTGCATCACTCATTGCAGCACAAACTGTTAAGGGTGCTGCTGAATTGTTATTGCAAAATAATACGCATCCTGAACAAGAAATTGATAAGGTAACAACACCTAAAGGATGTACGATTGCAGGTTTAAATGAAATGGAGCATCAAGGTTTCAGTTCATCCTTAATTAAAGGTATTGTAACCAGTTATAAAAAAATTTTGGATGATATGTAAAACTATTTGTTATTGTACCATATTGCATGGGCAACATAACAAAATCTTCTTAAACATTTTTAAGAAAGTATTGTCTATTAATAAAATTTTCCTGTTTGAGTAGAAATTATCCATATATCATTTTAATATTATTATTTTTATTTATAGGTAGTCTTGGATATGCACAAACTACTTTTAATTCAAGTGCGGCAGTGCAATCAGTATATAAGGGAGTTGATAGTTCTTTGGAACGTGATTTGGTTGATGTAACCCATAAACTGTTCCGGAAAAAAAATAAGATTGATTCTACTCAAGTTCGCCAACCTAAAAAATATAATTTAGCTATTGTGCCTGCTATTGGCTACACACTGCAAACCGGTTTTGCCGGTATTTTAAGTGCTAATGTGGGTTATTTCAATAATGGCTCAAGCAAAATTTCAAGCATCACTACAAGTGTAACTTACTCTCAATATCAACAAACCATTGTGCCTTTGGTAATTGATATATGGACTAAGAATGATAAATTTAATATAGTTTCCGATAATCGATTTATTGATTATCCATCCAGCATTTATGGTTTGGGTGGAAGAACTGATCCCAATAAAGGACATACAATTGATTTTATAGGGTTGAAACTGCACGAAAGTGTACTTATGTCAGTAGGGAAAAATATTTATGCAGGCATAGGTTACTATTATGATCAGTTTTGGAATATTCGTGCTTTAAATCCAGCTACACGACGAATTAATACTATTATTACAAAAGAATTAGGTTACGATGAAACGGCCTCAGGACCTGTAGCTAAATTTTTGTATGACAATCGTGTAAATCAAATTAATCCTAGCAAAGGCTTGTATGCTAATGTTGTACTAAGGAATAGTTTTACTTTTCTCGATGGTGATCAAAATTTTCAATCTCTTTTAATTGATGTAAGAAAATACTTACCCTTTCCGCATAAATATTCTAAAAATACACTGGCATTATGGAGTTTTAATTGGCTAACAGTATCTGGAACCCCTCCCTATTTATTATTGCCAAGTACGGGTTGGGATGATCAATATAACACGGGTAGGGGATATATTCAGGGACGCTTTCGTGGCAAAAATATGGTTTATTTAGAAGGGGAATATCGCTACCGTATTACCCGTAATGGTTTAATTGGTGGTGTAGTGTTTGCCAACGTTGAAAATTTTTCCGGTGATCTTTCTCAGCAATACAATGCGCTTTTGCCGGGCTATGGTTTAGGAGTTCGTGTTAAATTAAATAAACATTCTGGCACTAATCTTTGTGTTGATTATGGCTTTGGTAAAAATGGTTCCGGTGGCTTTTATGTGAACATTGGAGAAGTATTTTAATTGCTCTACCTTTACAGCAGTTTTTTTATTTGCTTAATAGTTGTTCAATCTAATGCCTGATTAAACAATGTTTTATTAAGTATATTAATGGTTCATTATCTTACCCTTTAACTATAACCTTATGAAATATTTTATGCTTTGCTTATTAGCCGCCATGTCACTTTTCTTTTCAGCGTGTAACAATAATTCAAGTCAGCAAAAGTCGGAGGTTGATACTACCGGGAATAAAAAAAATGATTGGTGGAAAGAAGCGGTTGTTTATCAAATTTATCCTCGCAGTTTTAAGGATAGCAATGGTGATGGTATAGGTGATTTAAAGGGTATTATTTCAAAACTTGATTATATTAAAAGTTTGGGTATTGATGTGGTTTGGTTGAACCCCATTTTTGAGTCGCCTAATAAAGACAATGGTTATGATATAAGCAACTATGAAGCCATTATGAAAGAGTTTGGTACCATGGCCGATTTTGATACTTTATTGCAGGGTATGCATGAACGGGGTATAAAATTGGTTTTGGACCTAGTAGCCAATCATAGCAGCGACCAACATCCATGGTTTATTGAGGCTAGAAAAGGTAGAAAAAATCCTTATTATGAATATTACCATTGGTGGCCTGCTGAAAAAGGCAAACCACCTTTTCGTCAGGGATTTTTTGATGTAGATGGAAGTGCATGGACATTTAATGCTGCTACAAATTCTTATTACCTCCATTATTTTAGTCAATACCAACCCGATTTAAATTGGGAAAATCCTAAAGTGCGTGAAGAGGTTTTCAATATTATGAAATTCTGGTTTAACAAAGGTATTGATGGTTTTAGAATGGACGTTATTCCTTTTATTTCAAAAGATACCAGCTTTCCGGTTATTACTCCTGAAATATTAAAAGAAAAATACAATGGTGATTGGGCACAATATTATGCCAGTGGTCCCAACTTACATACCTACTTACGCGAAATGAATGCAGAAGTGCTTAGCAAATACAAAGATATGTCCGTTGCCGAGGGTGCCGGGGTAACATTAGCAACGGCTAATGATTTTGTTGATGCTGATCGCCATGAATTAAATATGCTTTACAATTTTGACGGGGTGAATTATGGATACTTGCCAGGAAAATTTAAAACCCCCGATCCAAATGGGTATAAATTACCCGGATTTAAAAAAATATACACAGAATGGGATAGTGTATTTGCCAATAAAGGTTGGGGTACTATTTATTTAGGCAATCACGATCAACCCAGAATGGTTTCTCGTTGGGGTAATGATAGCCCTGAGTTTAGAGAGCCATCCTCAAAAATGCTTACCACCTTTCTACTTTCCATGCGAGCTACACCTTACTATTATTTTGGTGATGAGTTAGGAATGAGCAATATTAAATTCGACAAAATTGAAGATTACCGAGATATTGAAACCATTAATATGTACAAGCAAATACAGTTAAAGGGAGGTAATTTGCAGGATTTTATGAATGCACAAAAAATTTCTGCCCGCGATAACAGCCGAACGCCTTTTCAGTGGAATAATACCCTCAATGCCGGATTTACAACAGGAACACCTTGGATAAAAGTAAACCCCAATTATACAACTGTAAACGTGGAAGATGAAGCTAAAGATCCCAACTCTTGCCTAAACTATTTTAAGAAAATGGTACTACTACGCAAAATGCATAAAGATGTGTTGGTTTATGGGAAATATCAATTGTTAGATGCTGATAATCCAAATATCTATGCCTATACCCGTGGTGAAGGTGCTAAAAAAATGATGGTAGTGCTCAACTTTAGTAAAGATAGAGTTGGTTGGGATTTACCTGCTGGTATGCAAATAAAGCCCATCCCATTAATCAATAATTATAACACTTTTATTCCCGGAAAAACATTAACACTAGAACCTTATCAAGCAGTTATTTTAGAATTGAAATAATGATTTAATATATTGAAAAGCCCGGATTCATCAATCCGGGCTTTTCATTTTTGGTAAAAGCTTTTATTAATGCGCTTTCAAAAACGCAAGTGCCTTGGCATTAGCATCTGCAGTAGCCTCTTTATTATAAATAGGGTTTGATGGATTTGCAAAACCATGTCCTGCATTATATCTATAAACAGTTAGTTTTTTACCGGCTGCTTTCATATCTTCTTCAAAACGCGTTACCACTTGCGGGTTAATTCCTTGGTCTTGGTTGGCAAAAAAACCTATCACATCACAATGCAACTGTTTTAAACGATCAATATTATTTTCCGGACGGCCATAGTACATTACACAACCTGCTGCTTGTTTACCAGCTAATAATGCCGCTTGTAAGCTCCATCCACCACCAAAGCACCAGCCAATGGTATATATTTTTGCATTTTTGCCGGCATATCCAATGGCGCCATTCACAATAGCATCAAGACGGTCTGCATTGGCATTACGCATGTAAACCATAGCACTATCTGGAGTAGTTGCCACTTTGCCATCGTACATATCAGGTGCTAAAACGTTCACATCTCCTAATTCTGTGTATAATTTATCAGCTTCGTTTTTAATATTATCATTCAATCCCCACCATTCTTGAAAAACTAAAACCCATTTATCTGTTGGCTTTTTGGCTTTAATAAAATAACCTGAAGCCATTTTCCCATCGGCAGTTTTATAATGAATATATTCTCCTATTGGAGTATAATTTTGTAGAATAAGGGGATTGGGGTGTAGTTTCCCAAATCCGGGCTTTGCTGCATCTAATTCAATTAATTGACGGGTTTCAGTAGTGAAACAAGTAATGTAACATTCAGGTGTTAATGGGGCGGGTGCCTTCGTTTTAATGGTGGCACTTAACAATAAGGCTGTAAGCATGGCTGAACCGACTAAGTACAAAAGTTTTTTCATAAAGCTTTATTTTGGTTAAAATTTTATTTGGTTGTTCATTGGCTAAATCATGAATTGGTGCCATTTTCACTTCAATTCAATACCTTCAAAAGGTCCTATTAAGCGCTGTACTTTAACACAAATTACAATGAACTGTTTAAATTTTGTAACGGTATTTTTCTGAGCCAAAAAAATGCATTACGTTTGTACGACCTTCAAGAGTGATTCTATTCATTTTTTTCCACTCTCTTCAGGTCTAAAAATTAAACAATATTCAGCATTCTAAGTAGTAGTAGCTCAATTCAAAAAATTGTACTTACCACTATTTTGTTGATATAATTGTAAAAATGTGTGAAAAACATCCATTCATTATGGCTAAATATATATTTGTTACCGGAGGGGTAACAAGCAGTTTGGGAAAAGGAATTATAGCTGCCAGCTTGGCAAAATTGTTGCAAGCTCGTGGCTTTCGTGTTACCATACAAAAGTTTGATCCGTACATTAATGTTGATCCTGGTACATTAAACCCTTATGAACATGGGGAATGCTATGTTACGGAAGATGGTGCTGAAACCGATTTGGATTTGGGCCATTACGAACGTTTCCTAAATATTTACACCTCACAAGCAAATAATGTAACAACAGGAAGAATTTATCAAACAGTCATCAATAAAGAACGTGCCGGCGACTTCCTTGGAAAAACGGTTCAAGTAGTTCCACATATTACCGATGAAATAAAAAGAAGAATGCTTTTATTGGGGAAAGATGGGAAATATGATATTGTAATTACCGAAATTGGAGGAACGGTTGGTGATATAGAAAGTTTGCCATTTATTGAAACTGTGCGTCAAATTCAGTGGGAATTACCTGAGGAAGATGTAGTAGTAGTTCATTTAACTCTTATTCCTTATTTAAAAGCTGCTAAAGAGTTAAAAACCAAGCCCACACAGCACAGTGTTAAAATGCTGAGTGAAACGGGTGTACATCCGGATATTATTGTTTGCCGTACTGAAGAGCCACTGAACGATGATATAAAAAGAAAAATTGCATTATTCTGTAATGTAAAAAAAGAAGCTGTTATTGAAGCAATGGATGCGGGTTCAATTTATGAAGTGCCTTTATTAATGCAAAGTGAAGAGTTAGATGTTATTTGTATGAATAAATTACAAATTACTTCTAAGCAAGAGCCCAAATTAGATGATTGGATTTCATATATAGACAAAATTAAATATCCTAAAGGGAAAGTTTCCGTTGGCTTAATTGGCAAATACATTGAGTTACAAGATGCCTATAAATCTATTTTAGAAAGTTTTATTCATGCAGGTGCAGCAAATGAAGTAAAAGTGCAAGTAGTAAACGTGCATAGTGAACATATTACTAAAGAAAATGTAGCAGAAAAATTAGATGGGTTAGACGGGTTATTGGTAGCACCTGGTTTTGGCAGTAGGGGTATTGATGGAAAAATAATTGCTGTGCAATATGCCCGCGAAAATAAGCTGCCTTTTTTTGGTATTTGTTTAGGCATGCAAATGGCTGTTATAGAATTTGCAAGAAATGTGTTAAATATAAAAGATGCCCATTCTTTAGAAATGGATTCGAATACACCCAATCCTGTTATTAATTTAATGGAACACCAAAAGCAAGTTACTTTAAAGGGTGGAACCATGCGATTGGGAGCATATCCTTGTGCCATCAAAGAAGGTTCATTAGCATTTGAAATTTATCAACAGCCTTTAATTACTGAAAGGCATAGACATCGTTACGAGTTCAATAATGATTATAAAGAACAATTTGAACAAAACGGCATGATTGCCAGCGGTATTAATCCCGATTCAGGTTTGGTTGAGATTATTGAAATTCCTACACATCCATTCTTTATTGGCGTACAATATCACCCTGAATTAAAAAGTACTGTTGAAAAGCCTGCACCCTTATTTGTGCATTTTATAAAAGCAGTAAAAAAATACCACGAAGCAAAAAAACAATTAAAGCTAAATTCGCCTGCAGTGCAAGATGCACTAATTTAAAAGCATAACAAATATATATTATTGAAATAAAGGGGGGGGATGTTAATCTCCCCTTTTTAATGTGCATTTAAATGTAGTTCTAAAGGCAAAGTGTATCTTTATAATACTTCAATATCTTCAAATAATTTTAAATAAATGCATATGAAATTTTTATTAAGCATGTTTATGATTTGCTTTTTAACGGTGGTTGTTGCTCAACCCCCACATGGCTTACATTGGAATAAAGCCGGAAATATATTGTATACGGTGCAAGATAATAATATTGTTGCTACAACATTTCCTTCCATGCAAACCAATATTGTGGTGTCAGCAGCTGAGTTAACTCCTGCAGGACAATCAAAGCCGTTGAATATCCGTAATTTCTTCTTTAGTAATGATGAAAAAAAATTATTAATCTATACAAATTCTAAAAAAGTTTGGCGTTACGATACCCGTGGCGATTATTGGGTATTAAATTTGATTACGAAGGATTTGAAACAGATTGGTAAAGGCAAACCCGCATCATCGCTTATGTTTGCAAAGTTTTCGCCCGATGGTAATAAAGTGGCTTATGTATGCGAACACAATATTTATATAGAAGATTTAAAAAATAATGCCATTAAACCATTAACTACAAATGGTAATCGGTATTTAATTAATGGTACTTTCGATTGGGTTTATGAAGAAGAATTTTTTTGCCGCGATGGCTTTCGTTGGAGCCCTGATGGCACTAAAATTGCTTATTGGCAAATTAATGCAAAGAATACTCCCAATTATTTAATGATTAATAATACCGATTCTGCTTATCCTTTTATTAAGCCGGTAGAATATCCAATTGCAGGTATTGCACCCTCCCCTTTTAAAATTGGTGTTATTGATATAACAACTGCTAAAACTAATTGGATGAATATCCCCTCAGATCCTGTTTTACAATCTTATGTGCCAAGAATGGAGTGGGCAAACAATAGCGATGAAATTATATTACAACATCTGAATCGTAAACAAAATGTTTCTGACATTTTATTGTGTAATATAAAAACCGGTCAACCCAAAACTATTTATCATGAAACCGACAGTGCTTGGATTGATATATTGGCCTTATGGGACGAAGATTATTCATATGGTGGTTGGGATTGGTTAAATAACGGTAAAGCATTTATGTGGGCCAGCGAACAAGATGGTTGGAGGCACTTGTATAGCATAAGTCGCGATGGAAAAACGGTTTCTAAAATTACTAATGGCAACTTTGACGTAATGGGCATAAGTGCTATTGACGAAAAAAATGGATACGTTTATTTTTTAGCTTCTCCTTATAATGCTACTCAAAAATATTTGTATCGTACTAAACTAAATGGCTCTCAACCTGCTGAACGTATTTCACCCGCTAATCAAAATGGTTTTCATGAATATGCAGTATCTCCAAATGCACTTTTTGCTGAGCATATTTTTTCTAATCATTACACACCCTATGTTCGCGAATGGATTTCTTTACCCAACCATACTGGTTTAGATGGCAATTTGGTAAATGAAGCAATAACAAAAGCCGATTCTACCAGTTCAAACGTGCAATTTTTTACCATCAAAAATAGAGAGGGCATAAGCATGGATGGCTGGAAAGTAATGCCCGAGCATTTTGATTCCACAAAAAAATATCCAGTAGTATTTTATGTTTACACCGAGCCTTGGGGCCAAAATGTGAAAGATGAATATGGTATAGCATATAATTTTTTATATAATGGTAATATGGCCAAAGATGGTTATGTCTATATTTCTATCGATAACAGAGGTACACCTGTACCTAAAGGTCGCGAATGGCGAAAATGTATTTATCGAAAGATTGGTCGTGTTAACATTAATGATCAAGCCGATGCTGCTAAACAAATTTTACAATGGCCTTTTGTAGATACATCTAGAATTGCGGTTTGGGGTTGGAGTGGAGGTGGTTCTGCTACACAAAACCTTATGTTTCAATATCCTAACATATATAAAACAGGCATTGCAATTGCAGGGGTAGCCAGTCAGTTTACCTACGACAATATTTATCAAGAGCGTTATATGGGACTTCCTCAGGAAGATAGTGCCGATTTTAAAGCAGGATCGCCCTTAACTTATGCTAAAAATTTGCAAGGCCATTTATTGCTCATACATGGTACCGGCGATGATAATGTACATTATCAAAATATGGAACTATTAATTAATGAATTAGTGAAATATGGTAAGCAATTCGATATGATGAGCTATCCGAACAGAACCCACAGTATTTCGGAGGGTGCAGGTACCCGAGAACATTTAATGAATTTGTATACCCGTTATTTGAGGCAGTATTGCCCTCCGGGGGGGAGGTAATAATTGGAATTAGCAGTCAGTTTATTATATTTTTTATAATATGTTAATTATTCGCGACTTTAAATACCCCAATTTGTACTAATATTTAAGGGTTTGCAATGGTGCTTTACATTGCAAACCCTACCTTTGCCGCTCAATATTTTTTAAAATATGAATTTTGACAAGAATACCATCATTGGGTTTGGATTATTAGCCATTTTATTTTTTGGTTTCTTTTGGTACAATAACAATGCGCAGCAAGAGTTACAAAAACAGGAAAAACATGTGCAAGATTCTATAGCACATGTAAATGCCATGCGTGCAATACAAAACCCAGAAAACTTGCTAAAAGATTCTCTTCATCAGGACTCATTGATGAAGCAAGCTTCTGCCGGCAATTTTACTACTGCTGCAATAGGTGTTCCAACTTTTGATACAATAGAAAATGAAGTAATGAAAGTTGTATTTACCAACAAAGGTGGTAGAATACAATCTGTAGTTTTAAAAAATTATAAAGCATACAATGGGGAAGATGTTATATTAGGTAGTGCACATGATTCATTGGGTTACAATATCAATACGGGAAACAATAATTCAGCCAATACTAATAATCTCTTTTTCGCTGCTTCTGGTATTACTAAAAATGCAGATGGGAGTCAACAAATTGAATTTAAATTGAGTGATGCATCTGGTCAAAGCATTGTTCATCAGTTTACTGTATTGCCCAATAACTATATGGTAAATTGGAATATTTTATTACAAGGTGCCAATACATTAGTAAGCAATAATCAATTGAATTTTACATGGATTGATCATGCCCATCAGGTTGAACGTTCTGCCCACTATGAAAGGATAACTAGTAACCTGTGTTTTTATGAAGGGAATAATTTCGATTATATTTCTGCGAAAGCTAATCACCAGTTTGAAAAACCCATTAGTTGGTTTTCCAATGTGCAACAATTTTTTAATGTAACACTAGTTGCCAAAAATAATTTTACCGGAGGCCAAATTGAATGGAAAAGAGAATCAGAAGATACTTCGAAAATTTTGTTCAACAGCACTGCAAATTTGCAAATGAAGTTGCCTGCTGAGAATAGTGTAACTATACCTATGCAAATGTACTTCGGCCCCAACGATTATGCTATTCTTAAAAATGAAGCAAAGGGAATGGATCAAATTGTAAACTTAGGTAGAAGTTTATATGCTTTTGTAAGGCCCATCAACCTGTACATCATAATGCCCGTGTTTAACTTTTTTGCAAGCTTCGTATCGAATTATGGTTGGGTAATTTTGTTACTAACCTTATTTATACGTTTAATTACCTCGCCACTTACTTATAGTAGTTATTTAAGTGGTGCTAAAATGAAAGTATTAAAACCGGAATTAGATGCATTAAAACAAAAATTTGGATCCGATCAGCAAGGTTTTGCAATGGAGCAAATGAAATTATACCGGGAAGCAGGTGTAAATCCATTAGGAGGCTGTATTCCTGCATTATTACAAATTCCTATATTCTTTGCATTATATAGTTTTTTTAATTCAAACATTGCATTACGCGGCCAAGCCTTTTTATGGAGCAAAGACCTATCATCCTATGATGTAATTGCTCGATTGCCATTTAGTTTGCCTTTCAACTTTGGCGACCATATCAGTTTATTTACCTTAACTGCGGTATTAACTAGTTTCTTAATTTCCATTTACAATATGACTTCAACGCCAACACAAGATAATCCGGCGTTAAAATACATGCCATATATATTCCCATTTTTCATGTTGTTTTTCTTTAATGGATTACCTTCAGCTTTAACCTGGTATTATACTGTTTCAAACACTGTTACATTAATTATTCAATTTATTATTCAGAAGAAAATAATTGACCACCAAAAAATATTGGCAAAAATTGAACAGAAACGTAAATCACCAAAAGCCAAAACGAAAAGCAAATGGCAAGAGCGGTATGAACAAATGATGGAATCGCAGAAAAAGCTTCAAGATTTGAAAGATCGTACACAGAAGAAAAAGTAGCTTGAAAATATATTTTGAAAAAGCTGTTCCAAAATTTAGAACAGCTTTTTTTTATTATTTCTAATAATTGTATGGTGTGTGTAATAATCTTAAGCTATTAACACATATTTGTGTTGTAATTATGGTTTAATGTTTAAATTAGCAACTGTACTAAATTAATTTGTAGATTTAATTAAATTGAATATAAATGAAATTTTTATTGATTTTATTATTAATGCCAGTTTCTTCTGTTTTTTCTCAACAACGAACGGTAGCAGAGTGTACAATTTATTATGATAATGTTACTACTACAGCTGCAGAAAAAGCCACAGCAGAAGTTATACATAAAACAGTATATATAAAAGGAAATAATAGTCGGGTTAATGTTTCAAGCCCTTCTTATAAAATCTCTACCATTATCGATCAATCAAGTGGCAAAGTAGTTGTTTTGCGAAGTTTTGGTAATAACAAATACATGACAGTATTAACCAAAACTCAGTGGGAAGAAGCCAATAAAAAATTTGATGGAATGAAGTTTGTTTCTTTAAATGATACAAAAAATATTCTGGGTTATAATTGTAAAAATGCGCAGTTGTTATTGAAAGATAGTTCGGTTTATAACATTTATTATACTACTGCAATCATTCCTTCAGTAAAAGATTTTGAGTATGAATTTAAAGAGGTGCCCGGTTTTGTTTTAGAATATGAAGCAACTGACAATAAAGGCAATAAAATTCATTTTCTTGCAAACAAAATAAGTTTCGACCCTGTATTGTTGTCAGAATTTGAAATTCCTACAAAAGGTTACAGAATGATTAATTGGAAATAGGAGAAGGTGTTTTAAACTTAGGCACGTGCACCTTAAACTTATAAGGGAAAACATAAGTAGTATTTCCACTTTTATACTGCATAATTGAGTGAACCTCAGTACCTAAATTATAATCTTGCGCTTTTAAAACATTCATACCATCGTATTCCAAACCTGATTTGATAAATGAAAGTGAAAAGGCTTTATGGCTATAATGGCTTAAATTTTTAAGGGTATATTTATTATTGTTTTTCGATTCATCGGTAGTGCCACTAAATGTAAATGCAGCAACCGCACATTTTGCTAATATGATGAACACAAATGCAAATGTCAGTTTTGATATGAATCTGTTTTTAAACATCGATACAAAAGTATAACTTTTTTACAATTTTTAACAATTATTGTTCATTAAATCCATATTAACATTTTTCTTTTCCAAAATAATGCCAAAATTGTAAAAGTTTTACTGTATATTAGATAAACCTTAAAGCTATGCGATCACCCTCTTACAACGACGATGAAAGGAACTCGCTCAAAGAATTGCTTCAGCAATACCAAAATATGAAGATGGGACAAGGATATTCATTTTTGGAGGAAGAAGCTTTTGAAAAAATTGTAGATTATTTTGATGAAAGAGATGATTTAACTGAAGCCTTTAAAGCCGTTGAAACCGGCTTGGAAATGTATCCCTACTCCGCACATTTAATGATTAAAAAGGCTGATTTATTAATTGCCCGAAGAAAATATGCGCAATCGCTTGAATTACTGGAAAAGGCAGAATTATTCGATAGCACCGATATTAACTTATACATTTTAAAAACAGATGCTTATTTAGCTTTAGATCAACAGCCTAAAGCAGTTGAACTATTGGAAACTGCCTTGCATTTGTTTGAAGGAGAAGAAAGAATTGATTTGTTGTTTGAACTTGCCGATGTATACGATGATTATGAAGAATTTGACAAGGTTTTTGATTGCTTAAAGCTGATTTTAGAAGATGACCCCAACAATGAGGAGGCTTTATATAAAATTTGTTTTTGGACTGATTTTACAGGTCGAAATGAAGAAAGTATTAAAATTCATCAAAAAATAATTGACAATTATCCCTATAATGAAATAGCTTGGTTTAACCTTGCTGCCGCTTATCAGGGGCTGAAATTATACGAAAAAGCCATTGATGCATATCAGTATGCATTGGTAATTGATGAAAAGTTTGAGTACGCTTACAGAAACATGGGTGATGCGTTCTTGCGGTTACATAAATACAAAGATGCAATAGAATCTTTGGAAAAAGTGTTAGAATTGGCTCGCCCTGAAGATGTAATTTATGAAGCAATTGGCCATTGTTATCACAAATTAGGGCACACAGCCCAAGCTCGTTTTCATTATAAAAAGGCAGTACATTTAAATGCGGAAGACAGCAAACTGCATTTTAAAATTGCCACAACCTATATGCAAGAAGGGCAATGGAATAATGCTATTAAGCACTTAGAAAATGCACTTCGCCTGCAACGTAACGTGGCGGAGTACAATTTAGCAATGGGTGAATGCAAATTGCATTTACAACATTATAAAGAGGCATTATTTTACTTTGGTTTTGTAGTGAAACATAAGCCTAAAAAAGTAGCAGGGTGGGAAGCATTAATTCGTTGTTTATACTTAGCAGGCTATTACGAAGAAACTGCAACACATTGTTTGTTGGCTTTAAAGGCCACTGATGAAAAACCGCTTTTCATATTTTATCAGGCAGCAGCATCATTTGCGCTGAATAAAAGCAAAGAAGGTTTAATATATTTAGAAACAGCAATGGGTAAAGCGCCCAAACAACTAAAGAAATTAATTGACCTAGCCCCATCATTGCTTCAAAATAGTAAAGTAATTGATATTATAGCCCGATATAAAAAAGGGAAAAAATTTTAACGATATCTGTTTTCGAATTTTTTAATTAAAGCAATTCACTTGTTTGAATTGCTTTAATTTTGCGTGCAATTTAATATACAACCCCATGAATTTTAATTTAACTCAAATTCCTGACAGAGTACAAAAGCCTCGTACCCATGGTATAACCATGGTAATGGACAAAGGACTAAGCATTAATGAAGTTGAAAATTTTTTAAGTGTTGCCGGTCCGCATGTTGATATAGTTAAGTTGGGTTTTGGAACGTCGGCAGTTACCCCTAATTTAAGAGAAAAAATTGAGATATACCATAAACATAAAATGCCAATTTATTTTGGTGGAACATTGTTTGAGGCATTTTTAATTCGCAACCAAATTGATGACTATATAGCCATTTGTAAAGATTACAATATTTCTTACATGGAGGTAAGTGATGGTTCCATTACTATACCTCATGCTGAAAAATGCGGGTATATAGAAAAGCTTACTAAATACGGCAAGGTATTAAGTGAAGTGGGTAGTAAGGATGCAACTAATATTATGGCTCCTTATAAGTGGATTGAATTAATGCGTGCAGAGCTTTCTGCAGGTGCATCATACGTAATTGCTGAAGCACGTGAAGCTGGTAATGTGGGAATTTATCGAGATAGTGGTGAAGTAAGACAAGGGTTAGTAGCTGAAATATTAACACAAATTCCTGAAGAAAAAATTTTATGGGAAGCCCCACAAAAAGCACAGCAATTATACTTTTTACAATTATTGGGATGCAATGTTAATTTGGGTAATATTGCACCTAATGAAGTAATTCCATTAGAAGCAATGCGTATTGGGTTACGTGGCGATACTTTTGATTTGTACCGGAATAAATAAATATTTAATGATGCGTATTTTCGGACTTATTGGTTTTCCTTTATCGCATTCTTTTTCAAAAAAATATTTCGACCAAAAGTTTGCATCGGAACAAATAACCGATGCAAACTTTTTTCTATATCCAATACCCAAAATTGAGGAGGTTGTAAACCTAATACAGTCAACCCCCAATTTGCAGGGTTTAGCCATTACCATTCCATACAAAAAACAAATTATTCCATACTTAAACAAAGTTAGTCCGGAAGTGCAGCAAATACAAGCTTGCAATTGTGTGCACATTAAACAAGGTGAATTAATTGGTTACAATACAGATGTGGTTGGTTTTAAAAAATCATTGCTCCAACAACTGCAACCGCATCATAACGGTGCATTAATTTTAGGAACGGGTGGGGCAGCCGCAGCAGTTGCTTTTGTGTTCAATGAATTGAAGATTCCTTTTCAATTTGTTTCGCGTAAACCTTCATCTCAAAACAATTGTATGGCTTACAGCCAAATTACTGAGGCTTTGTTATTGCAATTCCCAATTGTAGTCAATACAACTCCGTTGGGCACTTTTCCAGATGTTAATACCTGTCCGCCAATCCCTTGTGAATTTTTATCAGAAAAAAATTATTTATTTGATTTGGTGTATAACCCTGCTGAAACACTGTTCTTAAAAAAAGGTAGGGAAAAAGGCTGTGTGGTTCAAAATGGATATGATATGTTAGTGGGCCAGGCTGAAGCCAATTGGGAAATTTGGAATGCTCAATAAAATACTTAGCTCATTTTTTCTACAAACTTTGCCGGAACGGGCGACAATTTTTTTTCTTGGTAATTATAACACAACATACCGGTTTTAGCAGTGGCTGCTAGTGTTAATTCATTATTGTTTTTGATGTGTATTTTGTAATAAAGATCAAAGCCCATGGCATCAATGCCGGTGATTGCTACATCAATTTGTATAGTTTGATTATAGTGTAATTCTTTTTTAAATTCAATAGCTGCATCACGCATAATTAAGCCAACGCCTTCAACATTTAATTCACTATATCCATAAAAAGCTAAAAAATCCATCCGTGCTTCTTGCAATAAAGCTAAAAATCGGTCATTACCAACATGACCACCATAGTTTAAATCAGTAACGCGAATTTTCATTTCCGTTGAAAATATAAACACCTCAGGTAAAACTAATTTAATGCGTTCCATTATTAAAAGTATAAGTTTCTAAAAATGCAATCATTTTATCCAATGCTTTTTTTCTATGGCTAAATTTACTTTTTTCAAGTATATCCATTTCTGCAAAAGTATATTTACTGCCATTTGGAATAAACAATGGGTCATATCCAAATCCTTGGCTGCCTCTAGGGCTTAAAGTAATAATGCCTTCACAAATACCCTCAAAATAATAGGTTTTACCTTCCAATATTAAACAAATAACTGTTCTAAATTGGGCAATACGATTGTTTTTATTCTGCATAGCCAACAATAACTTCTCGTTATTTTTTTGGTAGTTCTGATCTTCGCCGGCATATCTGGCACTTTTAACCCCTGGAGCTCCATTTAGACTCACTACTTCTAAACCGGTATCTTCACTAAAACAATGTTGTTGTGTTAATTGAAAAATAGTGTTTGCTTTTTGAAAGGCATTTTCTTGAAGCGTGTTAAATGGTTCTTCAATAGTTATATCAATACCGGCTTGCTTTAAACTAGTTACTGTAAACGTTTTAGGCAACACAGCTTGTATTTCTTGTACTTTATGTGCATTGTTCGTAGCAAAGATTAAAGTTGTTGTCATTTTAGCAAGTTAGTTAATGTGAAACATTGATTTTAAACCATTCCACAAATTTCTTTTGGCTTGATTGCTTTTTTGCGCATCAGCAACTAAATAATTTTCTAAAGGTTCTGCAGGGAAATATGTGCAACCATTGAATTCTTTAATTTGGTAGGTTGGTATAATAAATGGCAAGTTTATTTTCTGTAATGCTTGGGTAAAAACAATACAATATTTCATGTTCAATTTTTGTTGCAATTGCTCATAGGTAGTAAGCTGATTGTGTAAATTAATAATGGCAACATCGCCCAAATTTAATTTACAAGCTGATAATATATTACTAATAAATTGTAACCATTCTTCTCTTATAATGGGCGCTGTTTCATCATTCACCAAAATAGCAATTTGTTTTTCATTGTTACCCAAATAGTTAGGGTTTGAATTTGAAGTGGCCTCCTCAACATTATTATTTTTTAAAGCGGCAGTTTCCTTTTTAGGATTTTCCTCTTTAAAACCGTTGTTTAAATTTCTATTTGGCTGTTCAATAACCACCAATGTATCTTTGTACAGTGAAGCAATGTGGTTTGGAGGCAATTGTATTTCTTCAAATTTCATTTCCGAAAACTTTTTTTAGTTAACACTTGTTAGTTTTTTGTTTCTTTGCACCAAAAATATAAAGATATGATTAAGACTTCAGGCTTTCCGGTAACAAAAGTTGCTGAAAGTAAATTAAACAGTTTAAGTTTAGAGAATATACCTTTTGGGAAGTACTTTTCAGATCATATGTTTATGGCTACTTACAAAAATGGAGCCTGGCAAGATCCCCAAATTTTACCTTATCAGCCTTTACATATTGAGCCTTCATTAGCCGCTTTGCATTATGGTCAAGCAATATTTGAAGGAATAAAAGCATACAAACATAATTCAGGTGAAGCTTTTATTTTTAGGCCTTACGATAACTTCAAGCGTTTTAATCTTTCCGCTGAGCGTATGTGTATGCCCGAGGTTCCTGAGTATATTTTTATGGAAGGAATGCATCAGTTATTAGCAATTGATAAAGATTGGATTCCTGCAAAAGCAGAACACTCCCTATATATTCGCCCTGTAATGTTTGCTACCGATGTTGCTTTGGGTGTTCGTCCTTCTGAAACCTATGCATTTATTATAATGCTTAGCCCTACCGGACCCTATTACGCCAAGCCCATGAAAATTTATGTAGAAGAAACTTATACACGTGCTGTAAAAGGTGGGGTAGGTTTTGCTAAAAATGCAGGGAACTATGGAGGTAGTATGATGGCAGCAAAAAAAGCCAATGAGCTTGGTTACGACCAGGTATTATGGACTGATGCTATTGAACACAAATGGTTGCAAGAAGTGGGAATGATGAATGTTGTATTTATAATTAATAATAAAGCCATTACGCCCTCGTTAGAAGAAGGCACCATTTTAAATGGAGTAACACGTAATAGTGTTTTGGTGCTTTTACAAGAAATGGGGATAGCTGTAGAAGAACGAAAAATAAATATTGATGAAGTAATTGCTGCTTACAAAAATGGCACATTACAAGAAGTTTTTGGTACAGGAACAGCAGCTACTATTGCTTTAATTAAGGAGTTACGCTATAAAGACGAACAAATGTTATTTGATACTGAAAAATGGAAAGTTTCTACTGCGGTTAAGGAGAAATTGAACCAAATCCGCTATGGTGTTGTGCCAGATGTGCATGAATGGCTTTATAAAATTTAGCTTATTTACGCATAAACGACAGTTTTTGAAATAAATTTTATCTTTTATTATTTTTCTTTTTGGAATTTACGGTAAGTGCTATTACCTTTGCCGTCCTAAAATTTAAATAACGTAGAATGCCTACTATACAACAATTAGTTAGAAAAGGCCGCGAAATTATCAGGGCTAAAAGTAAATCAAGAGCTTTAGATGCTTGTCCACAACGTCGTGGTGTTTGTACACGTGTGTATACAACAACTCCCAAAAAGCCAAACTCAGCTTTGCGTAAAGTGGCAAAAGTACGTTTAACCAATAAGGTAGAAGTAATTGCTTATATTCCAGGTGAAGGACACAATTTACAAGAGCACTCAATTGTATTAATTAGAGGTGGTCGTGTAAAAGATTTACCAGGTGTACGTTACCACATTGTAAGAGGTAGCTTGGATACTGCCGGTGTGAAAGACAGGAAAAAAAGTCGTTCTAAATACGGTACTAAAAAAGAAAAAGCAAAAAAATAATTCTGTTAAACAGCTAATTTTTATATAACATGCGTAAAGCACAAGCCAAAAAATTACCAGTTGCTCCCGATGGAAGATACAATGATATAATGGTAAGTCGTTTCATTAATAATATTATGTGGGATGGTAAAAAAAGTACTGCCATTAATATTTTTTATGATGCAATTGATAAGGTATCTAAATTAACTAATGAAGATGGTTATGAAGTTTGGAAAAAAGCTTTAGCCAATATTACTCCTTCTGTTGAGGTACGTAGTCGCAGAATTGGTGGTGCTACCTTTCAAATTCCTACTGAGGTAAGACCCGATAGAAAAATTTCTTTGAGTATTAAATGGATGGTTCGTTATAGCCGTGAAAGAAATGGTAGAACAATGGCAGATAAATTGGCTAACGAAATTATCGCAGCTAGTAAAGGTGAAGGCGGAGCATTTAAGAAAAAAGAAGATGTGCATAGAATGGCTGAAGCCAACAAGGCTTTCTCACACTTTAAAGTTTAATTTTTAACTTTACGCTCTATATAAAGCTACCCATTTGTGGTAGCTTTTTTTATTGTAAAACGATTGGAACCTTATATTCATAAACCTACCTACATTTGGGAATTTTCTCACTCTACAAAATTATTTCAACAACTTACTATTAAATCTTTCATTAAAATCTTGTAGAATTACCTAAATCCCTACCTTTGCCGCCTGAAAAAAAATAAACAATCACTTTATGGCGGATTTGAAATTTCAACGCAATTTTGGTATTGCCGCTCACATCGATGCCGGTAAAACCACAACTACCGAGCGTATTTTGCGCTATACCGGTATGATACATAAAATTGGCGAAGTGCACGATGGTGCTGCCACAACTGACTGGATGGAGCAGGAGAAAGAAAGAGGTATTACCATCACATCAGCAGCTGTTAGCTGTCAATGGAACTTTCCTACTGTTTTAGGTAAAGCTACTCCCGAAACTAAAAAATATTACTTTAATATTATTGATACTCCCGGCCACGTTGATTTTACCGTTGAGGTTGAACGTTCAATGAGGGTTTTAGACGGATTGATTGCCCTATTTTCTGCTGTTGATGGGGTAGAGCCTCAATCAGAAACAGTGTGGCGTCAAGCTAACCGCTATCGTGTACCCAGAATAGGTTTCGTTAATAAAATGGACCGTTCAGGTGCCGACTTTTTAAATGTGGTAAAACAAGTAAAAGAAATGTTGGGAGCTAAAGCAGTTCCTTTACAATTACCTATTGGTGCTGAAGACAATTTTAAGGGGGTTGTTGACCTTATTAAAATGAAAGGCATTGTATGGCATGCAGAAACTGAAGGAATGACCTTCGATGAAATAGCTATTCCGGAAGATATGGTCGAAGAAGTAAGCTTCTGGCGTCAAAACTTAATTGAGGCAGTTGCTGAATATGATGACCATTTAATGGAAAAATTCTTCGATGATCCTAATTCAATTACAGAAGATGAAGTACATGCTGCTATTCGTAAAGCCACCATCGATTTAAGTATTGTACCTATGATGTGTGGTTCTTCATTCAAAAATAAAGGCGTTCAAACTGCATTAGATGCTGTTTGTAGATATTTACCTTCTCCGGTTGATATAGAAGCTGTAAAAGGTATTGATCCTAATACCGGGAATGAAATTACTCGTAAGCCCGATCCAAAAGAACCATTCTCTGCTTTAGCATTCAAAATTATGACCGATCCTTTTGTTGGTAGGTTAGCATTTTTCCGCTGTTATAGTGGTCATTTAGATGCCGGTAGTTACGTGTTAAATGTACGTAGTGGTAAAAAAGAAAGGATTAGTCGTATTATGAAAATGTTCGCTAACAAGCAAAATCCAATCGACTTTATCGAAGCCGGTGATATTGGTGCTGCTGTTGGATTTAAAGAAATTAAAACAGGAGATACCTTAGCCGATGAAGATCATCCAATTGTTTTGGAAAATATGTTTATTCCAGAACCGGTAATAGCTATTGCCATTGAGCCTAAAACCCAGGCTGATGTTGATAAAATGGGTATGGCCATATCAAAATTGGTAGAAGAAGATCCAACATTAAGAGTAAATACTGATGAGGATACGGGTCAAACCATTTTGCGTGGTATGGGAGAGTTGCACTTGGAAATCATTTTAGATCGTATGCGCCGTGAATTTAAAGTAGAAGTAAATCAAGGTGCTCCTCAAGTAGCTTATAAGGAAGCTTTCCAAGCAACTTATCAACATCGCGAAGTATTGAAAAAGCAAACAGGTGGTCGTGGTAAATTCGCCGACATTCAATTTGAAATTGGCCCTGCCGATGAAGAATGGTTAAAAGAAAATGAAGGCAAGAACTTCCAGTTTGTGAACGATATTTTTGGAGGATCTATTCCTCGTGAATTCATACCTGCTATTCAAAAAGGATTTGAAACTGCAATGAGTACCGGTGTATTGGCAGGCTACCCGGTAAATAACATGAAGATTCGCATATTTGACGGTAGCTACCATGATGTAGATTCTGACTCAATGTCATTTGAATTGTGTGCTAAATCAGGTTTCAGAGAAGCTGCTAAAAAAGCCAAACCCGTATTACTTGAGCCTATTATGAAAGTGGAAGTGTTAACTCCAGACCAATATATGGGTGATGTAACCGGCGACTTAAACCGTAGAAGAGGTATGTTAGAAGGAATGGATAGCCGAAATAACCTACAGGTAATTAAAGCAAAAGTGCCTTTAAGTGAAATGTTTGGTTATGTAACGCAATTACGTTCTTTATCTTCAGGTCGTGCTACTTCCACAATGGAATTCTCTCATTACTCTCCGGCACCCAATAATATTGCCGAAGAAGTAATTGCCAAAAACAAAGGCAGAGTGAAAGTAGAAGAATAAAGCAAGTTAATTACAAAATATTACTTAATACAGACCGGTTAAATGATTGGCCGGTCTTTTTTTTGGTATAGAGGAGGCGGTAGAAAAAATTTAAAAAAAAATTTAAAAAAAATCTTTTTTTCCTTGCCTATTCCAATTGCTCCCCCTACCTTTGCAACCCAATCGGAAATTTGGGTAAAGATTATGTCTCAAAGAATCAGAATAAAATTACAATCTTACGATCACAACTTGGTAGATAAATCTGCCGAGAAAATTGTGAAAACAGTTCGTAGTACTGGTGCCGTTGTAACCGGACCTATTCCTTTGCCTACGCATAAAAGAATATTCACAGTATTGCGTTCGCCACACGTGAATAAAAAGAGTAGGGAACAATTTCAGTTATGCACGCATAAGCGCTTACTGGATATCTACACATCTTCATCAAGAACTGTAGATGCTTTGAGCAAATTGGATTTACCTTCCGGTGTAGAAGTAGAAATTAAGGCTTAATAGCAAGTAAGTTGCCATCTCCCAATCTGAACAAGAAAAAGGAGCTCTGGTGTTTGAATAAAAATTTTGACATATAAACAGGCCCTTCGAGGTTTGTTTACTTCCGGTACTTCCATCGTCTTTAAAACTTATAGTTTTAAAGAACACTATAACCACAAGGTGGTAAAAGGGAAAAGGTCGGCAGCAAACAGGGATTGAATTTTGCAGTTTTGCAAAATGTCCGTTACACCTTCGCGGGGCAAAAACCGCAAAACATGAAAGGTATTATTGGAAAAAAAATTGGAATGACCAGCATTTTTGCCCAAGATGGTAAACAAGTTGCTTGTACCATTATTGAGGCAGGTCCTTGTGTGGTTACACAAGTTAAAACAAAGGATGCAGATGGCTATGAAGCCCTGCAATTAGGTTTTGAAGATAAGAAAGAAAAGCATTCAACAAAATCCGAGCTTAATCACTACTCAAAAGCTCAAACAGCTCCAAAGCGTTTCGTTAAAGAATTCCGCAATTACAATATTGAAAAAGCTTTAGGCGAAACTATTACCCTCGATATATTTTCAGAAGGCGAAACTGTTGAAGTAGTTGGTACTACTAAAGGAAAAGGTTTCCAGGGTGTTGTAAAACGCCATGGTTTTGGTGGTGTGGGTGAAGCGTCACACGGCCAGCACGACCGTTCAAGAGCACCTGGTTCTATTGGTGGTTCTTCCTATCCTTCAAGAGTATTTAAAGGCATGAGAATGGCCGGCCGTATGGGTAACGATCGCGTTAAAATGAAAGGATTGAAAGTTGTAAAAATATTCCCTGAGAAGAATTATATCTTAATTAGTGGATCAGTGCCAGGGCACAACGGTTCAATTGTTTACATCCAAAAGTAATCACCTTTAATTCACACAAATCATGCAATTAGAAATTTTAAATATAAAAGGCGAAAAAACAGGTAAAACGGTTGAATTACCCGAAGATATTTTTGGTATTGAACCGAATGACCATGTTATTTATTTAGCCGTAAAACAATATTTAGCTGCTCAACGTCAAGGTACACACAAGGTTAAAACTCGTGCTGAAGTACATGGTGCAAGCCGCAAATTACACAAGCAAAAAGGTACCGGAGGTTCTCGTAAAGGAAACATTCGTAACCCCTTATATAAAGGTGGTGGTACTATTTTTGGACCTAAACCACATGGCTACGACTTTAAACTAAACCGTAAAGTAAAAGATTTGGCTAAAATTTCAGCCTTAAGCCATAAAGCGAAAGACAATGCTATTTTAGTTGTAGAAGATGTTACTATTGACACTCCAAAAACTAAACAAGTAGTGAACATGATGCAGGCTTTACAAATTGCCAATAAAAAAGCAATTATTGTAACTCCTGATTATGATGATAATTTATTCTTAAGCACCAGAAATATTCCCAATATTGCTACCACTTTATTGGCTGATATTAATACTTATGAAATTATGAATGCAGATGTTTTAGTATTGACTGAACAAGCAGCTAAAATCTTTGCTGACAACGAAGTAGCTGAAGCTTAAAATTTAAAACCGTTTCAAAAGCAATAAAATGAAACCAACCGATATTTTAATAAAGCCTATTTTATCTGAAAAAGCCAATGCTAAGCAAGAAAGCTTGCGCCAGTATGCTTTTAAGGTAGCACGTTCTGCTAATAAATTGCAAATTAAAAATGCAATTGAAACCTTTTACGGAATAACAGTCGTAAACGTAAATACTATGGTAGTGCCCGGAAAAAATAAAACACGCTACACTAAAGCAGGTTTTATTCAGGGTAAAAAATCAGCTTATAAAAAAGCATTGGTTACCATAGCAGAAGGTGAAACAATAGATTTATACGCAAACATTTAATTAGTATTATTATAGTTGCGAAGCTGAAAAATTCGCATTTAAATTAAACAAACAATGGCATTAAAAAAGTTCAAACCAATTACAGCCGGCACCCGTTGGAGAATTGGCAATGCCTATGCTGAAATTACAACTGATAAGCCGGAAAAAAGCTTATTAGAGCCCCTGAAAAAAACAGGTGGTCGTAATGCTCAGGGTCGCAGATCAATGCGTTACATAGGTGGTGGCCATAAAAGGCATTATCGTATTATTGATTTTAAACGCAATAAGCACAATATTGAAGCAACTGTTGTTTCAATTGAATACGATCCAAACCGTACAGCTTTTATTGCTTTATTGGAGTATGCTGATGGCGAAAAGCGTTACATATTAGCACCACAAGGTTTACAAGTTGGTACTAAAGTAATTGCCGGTGATGATGTTGCACCTGAAATAGGTAATGCACTTCAAATGAAGCACATGCCTTTAGGTACTAATATTCACAACATTGAAATGCAGCCTGGTCAGGGTGGAAAATTAGCACGTAGTGCTGGTGCTTCAGCTCAATTGGCTAACAAGGAAGAAAAGTACGCTGTATTAAAAATGCCTTCTGGTGAATTAAGAAAAGTATTGATTAATTGTTACGCAACCGTTGGTGTTGTTTCAAACAGCGATCATAATTTACAAACTGCCGGTAAAGCAGGTGTAAATCGTTGGAAGGGTATTCGCCCACGTGTACGTGGTGTTGCTATGAACCCTGTTGATCACCCAATGGGTGGTGGTGAAGGTAAAGCATCCGGAGGCCATCCACGCAGCAGAACTGGTAAATACGCCAAAGGTGAAAAAACAAGAACTAAAGGAAAAGCCAGCGACAAACTGATTATTCAAAGAAGAGATGGTAAAAAACTTACCAAGTAACAATATTTAGATAAACGCTATAAATCGTAAATCCAAATGGGTCGTTCGATTAAAAAAGGTCCTTATGTTGATGTTAAGCTTAATGAAAAAGTAAGCGCTATTAACGAAGGCAAGAATAAAAAAGGAGTTATAAAAACCTGGAGCCGTCGCAGTACAATTACTCCCGACTTTGTAGGGCATACATTTGCTGTACATAATGGTAACAAGTTTATACCTGTATATGTAACTGAGTTTATGGTAGGTCATAAATTAGGAGAATTTGCCCCTACCCGTAACTTCAGAGGACATGCCGGTCAAAAAAAGTAAATTAATTCAGGGTAAAACTGAATAACAGCTTTACCGAATGATAGAAATTAAAAAAAAATGGAAGCAGTAGCTAAACTAAAAAATTATCCCACAGGACCCATGAAAATGCGGTTATTAGCCGATGTGATCCGTGGAATGGAAGTTGAAAAGGCTTTGGCTATATTAGAATTTCACCCTCAGCACAATGCTACACCGTTGGCAAAGTTGTTGAAGAGTGCCATTAATAATTGGGAACAAAAAAATAATGGAGCCAGTGCTGCCGATAGTGGCCTTATTGTAAAAACAATTTTTGTTGATGGTGGTCGCACTTTAAAAAGAATGCGCCCGGCACCACAAGGTCGTGGATACAGAGTAAGAAAACGCAGCAATCATGTAACAATCATTGTAGATTCTAAAAACTAATTGAAACCATATTATGGGTCAGAAAGCAAATCCAATTGGTAACAGGTTAGGTATCATCCGCGGATGGGAAAGTAACTGGTATGGCAATAAAAAAGACTTTGCCACCAAGTTAATTGAGGATCAAAAAATCCGTACTTACCTGAATGCCCGTATTAACAAAGGTGGTATAGCAAAAATAGTTATTGAACGTACACTTGGTAAACTAATCGTTACCATACATACTTCAAAACCTGGTATCATCATCGGTAAGGGTGGTGGCGAAGTTGATAGTATAAAAGAAGAATTGAAAAAATTAACCAGCAAAGAAGATGTTCAAATTAACATCCTCGAAATTCGTCGTCCGGAATTAGATGCTACCATTGTAGGTGATACTATTGCTCGTCAAATTGAAAATCGTATCAATTACAAGCGTGCCATTAAAATGGCTATTGCATCAACTTTACGTATGGGTGCCGAAGGTATTAAAATAAGAGTAAGTGGTCGTTTAGGCGGCGCTGAAATTGCCCGAAGCGAAGAGTTTAAGCAAGGTCGTGTTCCATTACATACTTTAAGAATGGATATTGATTATGCTAGCGTTTTTGCTCAAACCGTATATGGTAAAATTGGTATTAAGGTTTGGATTTGTAAAGGCGAAGTTTTAGGCAAACGTGATTTGAACCCCAACTTTATTGGAGGCAAAAATGACTTGAGTGATAGAAGGGAAAGAGCAGGTTCTGGTGGCGATGATAGACGTGGTGGTGGTAACCGTGGCGGTGGACGTGGAAATGAAGGTAGATCACCTAGAAGAGGACAGAATTAAAATAGGTAATAGCCACATTAGCTATACTTTTTTGAATACCATATAGCCTTGGCTATATAAAAAAAGCAAACAAATGTTACAGCCAAAAAGAAGTAAACATAGAAAACAACAAAAAGGTCGCATTCGTAATGTTGCTAAAAGAGGTACTGCAATAGCTTTTGGTTCATACGCCTTAAAAGCTTTAGAACCTGTTTGGTTAACCAATAGGCAAATTGAAGCAGCCAGACAAAGTATGACACGTGCTATGAAACGTGAAGGAAATGTTTGGATTAGGGTTTTCCCTGATAAAATTATTACTCGTAAGCCTTTAGAGGTAAGGATGGGTAAAGGTAAGGGTAATCCTGAATTTTGGGCTGCTGTTGTTGAGCCAGGTCGTATAATTTTTGAATGTGATGGTGTAAGCGAAACTGTTGCAAGAGAAGCTTTACACTTAGCCGCTCAAAAATTACCAATTGCAACCAAATTTATTGTAAGACGAGATTTGCAAGCTTAAACAAACTATTAATATTATTTGCAATGGCAAAAAAAATTGATTTTAATAAAAGCCTAAAGGAAATGACCGAAACCGAAATTAAGGCAAGAATTGAGGAAGATACCTTAAGGTTAAAAAAATTAGAATTTGCACACGCAATTTCTCCATTGGAAAATCCAATGAGTATTCGTGAGTTAAGAAAAGATATTGCTCGTTTAAAAACAGCATTACATACAAAAGCTACGGCTAAATAACCAATAAATTGCTAACAATGGTTGAAAGAAATTTGCGTAAAACAAGAATTGGTGTTGTAACCAGCAATAAAATGGCTAAAACCATTACTGTTGCAGTTGAAAGAAAAGTGCAACACCCTATTTATGGAAAGTTCGTGAAAAAAACTACGAAATTCCATGCACATGATGAAAAAAATGAGTGCACAATAGGCGATATTGTAAAAATTATGGAAACTCGTCCGCTTAGTAAAACAAAGCGTTGGAGACTAGTTGAGGTAATTGAAAAAGCTAAATAAATTATTATTGAGATAGCCTGCCAAAAGCAGCCTGTTAACTATCAAATTATTAAACAATGATTCAGCAAGAAAGCAGATTAAATGTAGCTGACAATAGCGGTGCCAAAGAAGTACTTTGCATTAAAGTACTGGGTAATAGTGGCCAGGATTATGCAAAAATTGGCGATAAAATTGTTGTTACTGTTAAAGACGCCATTCCTGCAGGTGGAATTAAAAAAGGCACGGTATCTAAAGCAGTAATAGTGCGTACTAAAAATAAATTACGCAGAAAAGATGGCTCATATATTCGTTTCGACGATAATGCTGTTGTTTTATTAAACAATGCCGATGAACCACGTGGTACCCGTATTTTTGGACCGGTTGCCCGTGAATTAAGAGATAAAGGGTATATGAAAATAATTTCACTGGCCCCTGAAGTTTTATAAAAATGCTGCCTTGCGTTACTGCCGTACAAGTGTGCGACGCAACTAAAGCTGAATATAAATTTAAAAGCTGGTAACAAAAAAATAACTAACCATACAAGGTTATAAAAGGGTAAACACCATGAATAAAAGATTTAAACCCAAATTTAACATTAAAAAAGGCGACACTGTAGTTGTTATTGCCGGAGAAGATAAGGACTTGAAAAAACCTAGAAAGGTATTAGAAGTTCTGATTGATGAAGCACGTGTTGTAGTTGAAGGGGTAAACATTGTTACAAAACATACTAAACCCAATGCACAAAACACTAAGGGGGGTATTGTTAGAATAGAAGCACCTATACACATTAGCAATGTTATGTTGTGGGATGCTAAAACCGGAGCCCCTACTAAAGTAAAAAGAAGTAGAGACAATGGTAAATTAATTAGAATATCAAAAAAATCTGGGGAGGTTATTAAATAATGAGCACAACTAAATATACTCCGAGAATGGCGTCAAAATATCGCCAGGAAGTAATGCCAGCTTTAATGAAAAAGTTTGCTTACAAAAGTGTTATGCAAACTCCTAAAATTGAAAAAATTTGTATTAACCGCGGTGTAAACGGCGCTGTAACTGATAAAAAATTGGTTGATGTAGCTGTTGCCGAATTGGAACAAATTACCGGTCAAAAAGCTGTACCTACTTATTCTAAAAAAGATATTTCGAACTTTAAATTGCGTAAAGGAATGCCCATTGGTGCAAAAGTAACTTTGCGTGGTGACAAAATGTACGAGTTTTTAGACCGCTTAATTTCAGTTGCTTTACCTCGTGTACGCGATTTTAAAGGTATTAGTGATAAAGCATTTGATGGCCGTGGTAATTATACTTTAGGTGTTACTGAACAAATCATTTTCCCTGAAATTGATATTGACAAAGTAAATAAAATTACCGGTTTCGATATTACTATCGTAACTACTGCTCAATCAAATGAAGAGGCATATGAATTACTGAAAGAAATGGGTATGCCTTTTAAAAGCGCTAAAAAAGATATTAATTAAACATTAAGTGAGTATTGACTACTCATTGTATTAATAATAAGAAACATTATGTCAAAAAAATCAATCATAGCCCGCGAAGCAAAAAGAGAAGCATTGGTGGCTAAGTATGCCGAAAAACGTGCCGCTTTAAAAGCCGCAGGTGATTATGCTGCTTTAGATTTAATTCCTAAAAATGCTTCCCCTGTTCGATTGAAAAATCGTTGCCAATTAACCGGTAGACCTCGTGGTTACATGCGTTATTTTGGGATTTCAAGGGTAGTATTTCGTGATATGGCATTGAATGGTAAAATACCAGGTGTTAAAAAAGCCAGTTGGTAATTTTTTAATCCCATTTCATAAACAACATTTAGAACCGTATTTAACTTATATACAATGGTAACTGATCCTATTGCAGACTTTTTAACCAGGATTCGTAATGCTCAAATGGCCGGGCATAGAATCGTAGAAATTCCTGCTTCAAACTTAAAAAAGCGGATGACTGAGATTTTATATGAACAAGGTTATATTTTGAAGTATAAATTTGAAGAAAATACCAAGCAAGGTATTATTAAAATAGCTTTGAAATACGACCCCACCAGCAAACAACCTGCTATTCGTTCGTTAGAGCGCGTTAGCCGCCCGGGCTTACGCCAATATGCAAAGCCCTCTGAAATGAAAAGGGTAATTAATGGCTTAGGTATTGCTATTATCAGTACTTCAAAAGGAGTATTGACTGATAAGCAAGCCAAAGCTCAGAATGTGGGTGGTGAAGTATTGTGTTACGTTTATTAATTAAATTTTTAAGTTAGATAATTAAGCCTTTTAGTCGGGGCTGAACACAACTTAAAATCATCATAAATAAAACAAAACGACTATGTCACGAATTGGAAAGAAACCAGTACAAGTACCTAAAGGTGTAACCATTACAGTTGGTAATGATAATGTAATTACTGTTAAAGGACCTAAAGGTGAATTAACACAAGCTATTGATAGAGATATCGTTGTAACAGTATCTGATGGTACCGTTAACTTATTTCGTCCTACAGACCAAATACGTCATCGTGCAATGCATGGTTTATACCGTTCATTAGTAGCTAATATGATTAAAGGTGTTACTGAAGGATTTAAAAAAGATTTGGAATTGGTTGGGGTAGGTTTTAAGGCATCAAACCAAGGAAATACATTAGACCTTTCATTAGGTTATTCTCATAACATTATTTTTGAAGTACCTAAAGAATTAAAGGTTGCCACTGCAACAGAAAAAGGTAAAAACCCTACCATTAGCTTGGAAAGCATTGATAAACAATTATTAGGTCAAGTAGCTGCTAAAATTCGTAGCTTACGTAAACCTGAGCCATATAAAGGAAAAGGTGTTAAATACTCTGATGAAATTATTAGAAGAAAAGCGGGTAAAGCTGCTGGTAAATAACCATTAACAAATATAACTTCCGGCAGAATCGGAAGATTAAAAGATAAAAGCAATGAATAGTAAACTTGTTCAAAGACAAAAAATCAGATACCGCATACGTAAAAAGGTATCCGGCACTGCCACTAAACCCCGTTTATCTATTTTTAGAAGCAACGCTGAAATTTATGCACAATTAATTGATGATGTTAACGGAGTTACATTGGCTGCCGCTTCATCTCGTGATAAACAAATATTAGCACATAAAGTAACTAAAGTTGAAAAAGCTAAACTGGTAGGTAACGCTATTGCTCAAAAAGCAACTTCATTAGGTATTACAACTTGTGTTTTTGACAGAGGTGGTAATCTGTATCATGGCAGGGTAAAAAGTGTTGCTGATGGTGCCAGAGAAGGTGGTCTTCAATTTTAATTAAATTAATACTTAATCATTTAGATCCATGTCTAAAATAACTGAAAATAAAGTAAAGCTTACCGGTGAAGTTGAACTAAAAGAAAAAGTAGTTGCCATTAACCGGGTAGTAAAAACCACAAAAGGAGGACGTACATTTAGTTTTTCTGCTTTAGTAGTGGTAGGTAATGGAAAAGGAATTGTTGGCCAGGGCTTAGGAAAAGCTAAAGAAGTTCAGGAAGCAATTTCTAAAGGTATTGATGATGCAAAAAAGAATTTGGTAAAAGTTCCAATTATGCATGGTACTATTCCTCATGAACAATTTTCTAAAGCAGGTGCTGCTAAGGTTTTAATAAAACCTGCTGCTCATGGTGCCGGTGTAATTGCCGGTGGTAGTATGCGTGCTGTTTTAGAAAGTGCTGGTATTACCGATGTATTGGCAAAAAGTTTAGGTTCTGCCAATCCACATAATGTGGTAAAAGCTACCATTAAAGCTTTAACTGACCTACGCGAACCTGTAAAAGTTGCTAAAGAACGTAACTTAAAACTAACCAAAGTATTTAATGGCTAAACAATTGCATAAGCATTGTTTAAAATTTGTATTCATTATGAAAAAAATTAAAATTACACAAATAAAAAGTGGTATTGACCGGTCTGAAAGGCAAAAGAAAACCTTGGTAGCACTTGGTTTAAATAAATTACACGCAACTCGTGAAGTTGAAGCCACTCCTCAAATTTTAGGTATGGTTAATAAAGTTAACCATTTGGTTAAAGTTGAAGAAGTTAAATAATTTTTGAATATTTATGCTTAATGGTATGTAAATGAAATTACATACCATTTTGCGTTCATTTTTTAATGCGAGGGGCGATTCCCCGATAAGTACAAAATCAAACAAACATGAAACTACACAATTTAAAACCAGCAACTGGTTCAACACACAAGCAAAAGAGATTAGGTAGAGGTGAAGCCTCAGGTAAAGGTGGTACATCAACAAAAGGTAATAAAGGTGGTCAAAGCCGTGCAGGTTACCAACGTAAAAATGCATTTGAAGGTGGTCAAATGCCTATTCAACGTCGCTTACCTAAGCGTGGTTTTAAAAACATTAACAGAGTTGAGTATAAAGTTTTCAACTTAGGCCAAATTGAAACCCTAAATGAAAAATATGCTTTCTCTGAATTTTCATTAGAAAACCTTTACATTAACGGTTTAGTAAATAGAACCGATAAAGTTAAAATACTGGCAAATGGCGAGTTAAAATCTAAATTAAATTTTAAAGTGAATGCCATTAGCGAAAAAGCAAAATCTGCTATTGAAGCACTTGGCGGAACTGTTGAACTAATTAAATAATTTACCGTATATTGCCCTGCGCATTTTTTAATTAAGACAGTTTACCTTAGGTTTTCAACTATTAACAACAGTATTTGTGAAAAAATTCATTAAAACCATACAGAACATTTGGAGTATTGAAGAACTACGTAGTAAAATTGTTATTACGTTGGCTTTAATATTAGTTTATCGGTTTGGTACCCACGTGGTATTACCCGGAATTGATCCTAATTTGTTAGACCAAAGCAAACTTAATGCAGCTAATAAAGGCTTGTTAGGTTTGTTTGATACGTTTGCAGGTGGTGCTTTTACGCAGGCTTCTATTTTTGCATTGGGTATTATGCCTTACATTTCTGCTTCTATCTTTATGCAGTTAATGACCATCTTAGTACCTCAATTGCAAAAGATTCAAAAAGAAGGAACCAGCGGTCAAAATAAAATTAACCAATGGACGCGTTATTTAACCGTAATTGTTACTGCCTTTCAGGCCGGTGCTTATGTTGCTTATTTAACGAATCCTCAAGGTGGTTATGCTCAAGCCATTTTGTTAGATAGAACGGTATTTACATTTACAACCATTATTACCCTTTCTGCAGGTACTTTATTTGTAATGTGGTTAGGTGAAAAAATTCAAGATAAAGGTTTAGGTAATGGTACTTCTATCATTATTATGGTGGGCATTTTGGCTCGTTTTCCTCAAGCAACTATTCAGGAATTTTCTGCCAAAAGTGAAAAAGCCGGTGGTGGTTTGTTAATTTTCTTAATTGAAATAGCCATCCTAGTTGCTGTTATCATGAGCCTTATTATTTTAGTGCAAGGAGTAAGAAAAATACCGGTAAACTACGCTAAGCAAATAATTGGTAACAGACAATTTGGTGGTGCACGTCAATTCCTGCCCGTTAAAGTAAACAGCGCCGGTGTTATGCCTATCATCTTCGCTCAGGCTATTATGTTTTTACCTACGCTTGTTTCTTTTACCAATATTGAATCTGCAAAAGGTATTATCAAAATTTTTAACGATCACAGTAATCCATGGTACATGCTTATTTATGGCATTATGGTGATTGGTTTTACCTTCTTGTATACTGCCTTAATTTTTAATCCTAAACAGATTTCTGAGGATTTGAAGCGTAACAACGGTTTTATTCCCGGTGTAAAACCCGGACAACCAACTACTGATTATATTGGCGCTATTATGGATAAAGTTACTTTGCCCGGTGCCATTTTCTTAGCCATTGTTGGTATTATGCCTGGGTTCGCACAAAAATTAGGTGTAACCAGTGCATTTAGTACATTTTACGGAGGTACCTCATTATTAATTATGGTAGCTGTAATTTTAGATACATTGCAGCAAATAGAAACCTATTTGCTTATGCGTCAGTACGATGGTTTAATGTCCGGTGGTGGTCGCATTCAAGGTCGTCAAAGTATTACTTCATCTGTTATGTAAGCTATTAATTGTTATTGATATAAACCTGTTGGGCTTGTGCCTGACAGGTTTTCTTTTTTTATTAGTTGTTCAATTCACGAATTTATACTCTAACTACATTTAACTTTGACTTAGAATGTCACGTAGAAATAATATTAATATGATGTATGTAAAAACGGAACAGGAAATTGAATACATGAAGCAAGCTGCCCTTTTAGTAAGTAAAACATTAGCTGAGGTTGCTGCTTTTTTAAAGCCTGGTGTAACAACTATGCAAATAGATAAACTTTGTTTTGAATTTGTGAAGGATCATCAAGCTATACCCTCATTTTTAAATTACCATGGTTATCCTTATTCTGTATGTGCTTCAGTAAATGATGTAGTAGTGCATGGTTTCCCAAACAATCATCCAATAAAAGAAGGCGACATTGTTTCTATTGATATGGGTGTAATTTTAAACGGTTGGCATGGTGATCATGCTTATACTTTTATTATGGGCGATGTGTCGGCAGACGTTTTGCAGCTTGTAAAAATTACCAAGGAAAGTTTATATAAGGGCATTGAAAAAGCTATTGCAGGAAACAGAGTAGGTGATATTTCATTTGCTATTCAAGAACATACTGAAAAGAAAATGGGATATGGTGTTGTTCGTGAATTGGTTGGTCATGGTTTGGGTCGTTCATTACACGAAGACCCACAGGTACCCAATTATGGTAAAAGAGGTAATGGACCTAAGCTAAAAGAGAATATTGTACTGGCTATAGAACCCATGATTAACTTAGGTTCCAAAGATGTTTATACTGATAAAGATGGATGGACTGTAAAAACCCGTGATGGTAAGGTATCTGTTCATTTTGAACATGATGTTTGCGTGAAAAAAGATAAACCACTCATCTTATCTGATTATAGCATTATTGAAGCGGTAGAAAAAAAGAATATACATTTAAATACAAGCTATTATTCTTAATTCTGTTTGTTTTTTCATTCATTGAAAATTGGCTTACATGCGTCAATATTTAAAGTACCTATTTGCTTTGCTCAGTGCTTGTTTTGTTGGGTTTGCTTCCAATGCTCAAAATGATTTGCAATGGTTTCAAAAATATGTTCAACAAAATAAGGAAACCATCTTGCAGCAGTATATTGATTTTGTAAACATACCTAATGTTGTTTCGCAAAAAAATGCCTTTGCTTATAATGCTGATTACTTGTTTCAATTTATGCAGCGTGCAGGCATACAAAACACCTTATTACTCTTTACGGACAATACAAAGCCACCTGTAGTTTATGGTGAGTTAATGGTGCCGAATGCCACACAAACAATTGTTTTTTATGCACATTATGATGGTCAGCCTGCTGATAGCAGTGGATGGTATAAAGGTTTAAATCCATTTAAACCCTCATTCTTTACCAATGCTATTAATAATGGCGGTAAGGCATTGACGAAAGATGAATGGCTAAAACAACTCAATGATAATTTTAGAATTTATGCACGTGGTGCTGCAGATGATAAAGCCGGGGTAATGGCTATACTACAAGCATTCATTGCTTTGAAAAAGCAAAATCTTTTACCTACTATCAATGTTAAATTCTTTTTTGAAGGGGAAGAAGAAGCCGGTTCACCCAATTTAGCAAAAATATTGGCTCACTATAAATCATTATTACAATCAGATGTTTGGATAATTTGTGATGGGCCACAACCGGCTAATGGAAAAAATTTATTGTCGTTTGGTGTACGTGGCGACACACACATGGACATTACATTATATGGAAGCAAGACGCCATTACATAGCGGGCATTATGGTAATTGGGCACCCAGTCCGGCTTGGAATATGGTACATTTATTGGCTTCCATGAAAAACGATAGCGGTTTTGTTACCATCCCTAATTTTTATAGCGATGTGCAACCCATATCCAATGCAGAAAAAAAAGTTTGGAATCAAATTCAGCAAAATGATGCATTGTTAAAAGAACAATTTGGTTTCTCTGGAAATGAAATGAATGGAATATCGCTAATAAACGCTATACAACTACCTACTTTAAACATTAATGGTATAGCCAGTGGGCATGTGGGTAATTTGTCCACCAATAGTATTCCTGCCACTGCTTCAGTTAGTATTGATTTGCGATTGGTTCCCGGAAATGATTATATAAAACAACAACAGAAAGTAATTCAACACATTACAAGTAAAGGGTACTACGTTATAAGCCATGAACCTACTAATGAAGAAAGGATGAAATATCCCCTTATTGCTAAGGTTGAGACCGGATCAGGCTATAACGCACAAAAAACACCCATAGATTGGCCAATGTCGCAACAAATTATTAAGGAAGTTAATGAAGTATCACCTAACGGATTAATCATCATGCCATTAACAGGCGGAAGCTTACCCTTAATTATTATTGAACAACAATTAGGCGCAAAGGCTATATCGTTACCCATTGCTAATTATGATGACAATCAGCATGCCGCTAACGAAAATATACGGATAGGTAATTTTTTGAATGGTATAAAAGAGATTCTTTCAATTATGACTATGAAAAATGGGCAATAAAAAAGTTTTAGTAGTGGTTGGTGGTGGAGCTGCGGGTTTTTTCTGCGCTATTAATGCTGCTGAAATGAATCCGGACTTAGAGGTAATTATACTTGAAAAATCAAATAAAGTACTTTCAAAAGTTAAAATTAGTGGGGGCGGTCGTTGTAATGTTACGAATGCCTGTTTTAATATAACAGATCTTATTCAATACTATCCAAGAGGTGGCCAATTTCTAAAAAAATGCTTTCATTGGTTTAACCCACAGCATACCATTCAATGGTTTAAATTACGAAATGTTCATTTAGTTACCGAAGCCGATGGAAGAATGTTTAGTTCTACCAATACTTCGGAAACAATCATCAATTGTTTTTTAAATGAAGCGAAGAAATATAATATTCGAATACTATTGAATAAAAATATTACTTCAATTATTTCTGTTAATCAACTTTTTAAATTAACAACACATACTTCAGAAACATTCGAAGCCAATTATGTTTGTATAACTACCGGTGGATTTCCTAAACTGGAACAATGGAATTGGATAGCCGCATTAGGGCATACAATTGTACCGCCGGTCTCTTCATTATTCACATTTAATATGCACAAGCATGCCATTCAGCAATTATCAGGCATTGCAATACCAAATGTATGTGTTCGTGTTGCTAATACTAAATTAGAACAAAGCGGTGCACTGTTAATAACGCATTTTGGTTTTAGCGGTCCGGCAATTCTAAAATTATCGGCTTGGGGCGCTAGGTGGTTGGCAGAAAACAATTACCATTTTAACATCAATATTAATTGGATATCTAATGAGACTGAGCATACTATTCGCTCTTCATTACAATCATATCGTTCAACCAATCCTAAGCAGTCAATAGGTACCCGTTGTATGTATAAATTCCCTGAAAGATTATGGCATTATTTTTTAACTGCAGTTCAAATAAATCCACATACTAAATGGGCTGATATTTCAAATCAACAAATTAATCAACTTATTAAAAAATTGCTGTACGATAGTTATTTAATTCAAGGTAAAACAACATTTAAAGACGAGTTTGTTACAGCAGGCGGTGTTCAATTAAATGAGGTAAATGCTAATACAATGGAAAGTAAGAAAATTCCCGGATTATATTTTGCCGGAGAAGTTTTGGATATAGATGGAGTTACCGGTGGTTTCAATTTTCAAAATGCCTGGACAACAGCCTTCATAGCTGCATCTGCCATTGCCAAATCATTGCGGCAATAAAATAAAAAACTGCCCATTGTTTTAGTGGGCAGTTTAGCATTTAATTTTAATATTTTATTGGCCATTCTTTTTTGGTGTTTTATTGGCTTTGTAGCGCATATCAGGAGTACCATCTTTTTTCTTGGGGCCCTCCGGTTTTTTTTGTGTCTTGTTTTCTTTGTACCGCATGTCGGCTGAGCCATCTTTTTTGGTGTGTACCTGTTTAGTAGTGGTAGTTTCTTTTTTTGTTTTTGTAGGTTGCTTTGTTTTAGCAGCTTGAGCAAAAGAAACACTAGTAATAAGCGCAAACGCTAGAAAGAATGATAGAATTTTTTTCATTTTTTCATTGTTTTAGATGATGTAATAGTTGAATTGAAGTTTATACCAAAATAAGTTGGTTAGTAAATATATTAAAACTTTCTTTTGGTTGTGTTGTGAATTTTTCATTTTATAATTTTTTAGTCTACTCAAAAAAGCTCCAAATTTCTAAATAAAAAACCCCCTAAATTTAATCTTTTATCTGCCTAAAATGCCTACTTTTGCAGCCCGAATTAAACCAATCGGGTATTATTATGATTATTAACAAACAATTAAACGCTGATGCACAGGAGCCTGTATCTGGTGCTGCTCAGGAAGCAGTACAAGAACAAGCTACAGCGACAACAAATGCACCTGTGACCGAGCCTGTTGTAGAAACAGCTCATGATGATTTTGACTGGAGCGTAGACAAACGTAATGTAAGTACTTACACTTCTGACGAAAAAGCCAAATACGATAAAGTGTATGAAAACACTTTCGTACAAATTGAAGATGGCGAAATTTTACAAGGTGATGTAGTTGCTTTAACTAAAACCGATGCTGTAATTAATATTGGTTTTAAAAGTGATGGTTTGGTTTCTTTAAATGAATTCCGCGATATGCCAGGCTTAAAAATAGGCGATAAAGTGGAAGTAATGGTAGTTGAAAAAGAAGACCGTAATGGAAACTTACATCTTAGTCGTAAATCGGCTCGTATTTTCCGTGCCTGGGAAAAAATTGTTGAGGTTCATAAAACCGGCGAAGTGGTTACAGGTACCGTTACATCTAAAACAAAAGGTGGCTTAATTGTAGATGTATTTGGAATGGAAACTTTCTTACCCGGCTCTCAAATTGATGTTAAGCCTGTAACTGATTACGATCAGTTTGTTGGTAAAACAATGGAATTTAAAGTGGTTAAAATAAATGAAACCATTAAGAATGCCGTAGTATCTCACAAAGCCTTAATTGAAAGTGATATTGAAGCGCAACGTGCTGAAATCATGAGTAAATTAGAAAAAGGTCAGGTGTTAGAAGGTACTGTTAAAAACATTACCGACTTCGGAGCATTTATGGATTTGGGCGGCTTAGATGGTTTATTATACATTACCGATATTTCTTGGGGAAGAATTTCTCATCCATCTGAAGTAGTTAAAATGGATCAGAAATTACAAGTTGTTGTTTTAGACTTTGATGATGATAAAAAACGTATCAGCTTAGGTTTAAAACAATTAACTCCGCATCCTTGGGATGTATTACCGGCTGATTTAGTAGAAGGTGCTGTAGTGAAAGGTAAAGTGGTGAATATTGAAGATTATGGTGCATTCCTTGAAATTCAACCCGGTGTTGAAGGCTTAGTTCACGTTTCAGAAATTACATGGGCTAATACACCTATTAACGCTAAAGAATTCTTTAAACTGGGTGATGAATACGAAGCTAAAGTGGTTACTTTAGATAAAGAAGCTCGCAAAATGAGTCTGTCAATTAAACAAATGACTGAAGACCCATGGAGCACTATCGAAACCAAATTTGCAGAAGGAAGTAAGCACAAAGGTTTGGTTAAAAACATTACTCCTTACGGCGTATTTGTTGAGTTAGAAGCCGGCATCGGTGGAATGATTCACATTAGCGACTTAAGCTGGTTAAAACGCTTTAACCACCCAAGTGAATATGTAAAAGTTGGTGATTATATTGATACCATTATTCTTGGAATTGATAAAGAGAACAGAAAATTACAATTAGGTCATAAGCAATTAGAAGAAGATCCTTGGAATGCTTTAGAAGAAACCTTTGGAGTAGGTACTGTACATGAAGGTACTGTTATTCGTAAAGATGATAAAGGTGCCATTGTACAATTACAATACGGCTTAGAAGGTTTTGCTCCTAATCGTCATTTAGTAAAAGAAGATGGCAAATCAGTAGGTGCTGATGAAACTGCACAATTCGTAGTAATTGAGTTTGACAGAAATGAAAAGCGTATTGTGTTAAGTCATAGCAAAATTTGGGAACAAGCACAAGCAGAAGAAAAAGAAGCAGTAAAGAAAGAAGCAAAAGCTGAAGCTGAAAAAACCAAAAAAGCTGTGAAGAATATTCAAAGCAAGGTTGAAAAAGCTACCCTTGGCGACTTAGGTGCCTTAGCTGATATTCGTGCTAAACTTGAAGGCGACGAAAAAGACGGCGATAGCAAAGACAACAAATAAAATTTGTTGATGAATATTTAAAAAGCGGTTGCTTCTAAATTTAGAAGTAACCGCTTTTGCTTTTATTTATGCATGCTTTGAATATATCAATATCATTGATGAGTGAATGATGTTTTTTAATTTGTTATTTGATATCTTCTTTTTTTGCTTTGTTGGTACTTATTATTAATTACATTACTCATTGTTGTGTTATAAACTTTCGATTCAAGCCAGGAAATAATATCTAAATAAGCAAAGGCTCTTGTTTCAAATCTATTTTTTTCTAGGTGCTTAATCTTTGATAATAAAATGGTTAGTTCTTCATGCATTTTAACTTTTCCGGCATAGAATGACCTACGTAAAAATCCAAATATTTCTTCTTCAACAATGGTTAAGTTTTGCATCCTGGCCATATAACGATAAACCGATTTAATCAGTGAGTCCATAATATCTAAATTACCCAACTCGTAATGAGCCAACAAATGCATTAAGCGGGCATAGCATTGCAAATCGTTCCGCAACGAAAAATTATCATTAATAATTTTTTGCAGATAATCGATGCATTTAGCAAACTGCCTGCTGCCAAAATATAACGATGCAATTTTATAATTAAAAACCAAAATACGATGTGCATCAATGAATCGTTCCAATTTCTGCATTTCGGTTTCCATTTCAGGAACCATGGTTAATCCTTCTTCAAATGTACCGGTCATTAAGTGCCAGTTTATTTTTGCGCTATAGATGTAAATGAAAGTTTGCGTTCTAAAATTATCGTGTCTGGTAGCTAATTCAGTTTTTGCAAACGATTCAAAACGTTTCAGAGTAATTTGAAATTTCTCATAATTTCTTAAATCGAAATGGGCATTTAATAAATTATGAATACCCTTAATAAAGTGCCCGGTTTCTACAGCAATCATATTAGGTTGCTCATCAAACAGTGTTAGCCATTTTTCGGAATACCGATAATACATTAAAAAATCTTGCCTAATAAATGCATACCAGGTATAGCTTTGATACAAGTATAAACGTTCATAAAATCCTTTTAATAAAAAAGCATGGGCAGGCAAGTTTTCTTTAAAAAACATTTTAACGTCTGTTTCGTCCTGCTCATTGCGAGCATGGCCATTTTTGATGTACCAGGTATATAAATGCAGGGCAAGGTTCGATAGTGCTGAAACTTGTGTAACATGTTCACTAACTTTAATAGCTTCCGCTGTTATCTGCATTGTTTTGCCGGGCATACTTCGTGTAATGTGCAAGGTTTCAATTTTTTTCTCAAGCGATAAGACCTGGGTCATGAAGTTGAATTTGTTGGCTGCAATAGCCATTTCCCTTGCCTTTTCTAAAATTTTAAGACTTTGCAAGAAAAGCCCTTTATTATATAGAATACGTGCATAATCTAATTGTTCGTTCAATTGCAAATCAATACTGTCTGCGCTTTTCAGCAATCTTAAACTTGCTAACACTTGTTTGTATAAGTGTGTTTTTAAATTGGCTAATTGAGGTTTGCTAATATTATTTAGCCGTTTTAATAAAAGTTTTTCATCATAATCCTGCATTTTTTCAAGTGCATCAAATAGTTGAACCACTTTTAGGTCTTCTTTAGTTGAACTACGTTTAATATATAGTTTAAAATGCCGTTTTTCCGACTTTTCTAATGATTGAATCAGCAGGAATAAAGCATCAGAATTTCTGTTGGGCATCATGTATTTTTTTGTGTGAAACGCTTTGTTTATGCGGGTTTGGCACAATTTATTTATTTTTTACCATAATAAAATCATGCCTAACTTAATTTCCCGTAATAAAAAACCCATCTTACTTTTGCATAGTGAAGATGAGTTAAGGTATTGAAGCAATCGTTAAAATGGCAAATCGTTAGAGGCAAAATCTTTAAGAAGTTCATGAAAAACTTCTGTTAAAAAAAAATCTAAGAATTTTCATATGGCAAGCAATCGTTAGAGGTCGTTCTGTTTCTACAGGATGGCCCTTTTTTTATTAGCAAGGCAAGTTAAATATATTTTAACATATTCCAAATATTTTTCTACTTTTTAGCAAAATTTAAATTTTTACAACCCATTTAAATGTAAAGTGCCAAAGTTTTGCAATGAACTTATTTTTAAATCAGCCGCTGCCCAACGTTCTTCTTTTTGCTGATGATACATGGGAATAACCACACATTTCATTCTAGCTGCTTTTGCAGCAATCATTCCGTTAAAAGAATCTTCAAAACAAACACATTCTGTTGGATTGGCATTTAAAGCTATCGCACAATTTAAATAAACTTCAGGATGGGGTTTGCCATATTGCAAATATTCAGCAGAGGCAGTTGCTTGAATAATATTTTTTATGTTTAATTGTTCAATAACCTGTTCAATAATAAACATTGGCGAAGAGGAAGCCAAGCCAATTTTGAAAGATCTAGACTGGAAAAAATTAAAAATATAGGGTACACCCGGCATAGGTTTACCTTTCTGTGCAATTTTTTCTGCAACTGTACTAAGAATATTTTTTTCTGCGATTGCTATTTCAGTTTGCGGAATTTTAAACAAGTGAAACCAGGTACTTACAAATTCATGTGTACGTAAACCTGTAGTAGTATGGTATTGCGCTTCTGAAAGATAAATATTGTACTGTTCAAAAACTTCGTCTGCTGCTTCTTTCCATAATGGCTCACTATCTATTAATAAACCATCCATATCAAAAATAACTGTATTCAATGCCATTATTTTTTATGCAAATTTATTCCAATGCCTGGTACAAGATGTTTTTCAAACTTTAATTTTCTAAATCTAATTATGGTATGTTAAGAAATCTTAACAATTGCTATATTGTGCAGCTTATTTGCTAAAATCTAACTACGTGCATGCCCTTAACCGAGAAGCTAAAGCATATTAAATTGTTGCGTAAACTTATTTATGCCATTATTGGCATCATTACTTATCCTGTAATTGCCATATTTAACAAACTAAAAATTGAGGGGACAGAACATGTAGCGTCACTACCCAAAAAAAATGTGTTATTCGTTAGCAATCATCAAACCTATTTTGCAGATGTAATGGTTTTTATTCATATATTTTGTGCAATAAAATGGGGGAAAAAAAATAAATTGGGTATCCCTTATTATTTACTAAATCCTTTTACTCGTGTATATTTTGTGGCGGCAGAAGAAACCATGCGTACCAATTGGTTAACACGCTTGTTCATTTTGGCGGGTGCATTAACTGTTAAGCGCACATGGCGACATGAATCAACTGAAATTCGCAGAAATCTAGACCCTTCAGATACACGAAAAATTCAACGAGCTTTAGAAAAAAATTGGGTCATCACTTTTCCTCAGGGAACCACCAAGCCATTTGCACCGGGGAGAAAAGGCACTGCACACATTATTAAAAACAGTAAACCCATTGTTGTGCCCGTAGTTATTAATGGCTTTTGGCGTGCTTTTAATAAAAAGGGTTTAAAAATGAAAAAAAGAGGCGTTCAATTATCCATTACTTTTAAATCTCCTTTGGTTATCAATTATGAAGATAGTGTTGATGATATTTTAGAACAAGTAATGGATGCCATTGAACAAAGCAAAAAATATATGTTAAAAGGTGCACATCATAGAAATATCTAACTATTTTATTTATTGAATAATGCTTTTAATTCATTGGCGTCATCGGGCTTCATTTTGCCTGCCAAAATAAGTCTCAACTGTCTTCTGCGTAAAGCCCCTTCATACAATTTTATTTCTTCTTCAGTTTCAGGAATTATAGGTGGAACAGGCCTTGGTTTTCCGTTGGGATCTAATGCAACAAATGTGAAATAAGCTTCATTACTTTCATATTGGTATTGGTGCACACTATCTTCTCCCCACACTTTTAAATGTATTTCCATAGAAGTATTAAACGAACGGGTTACTTTGGCTTCTATATGCACAATGTTTCCTAGCTTAATGGGGTTTTTAAAGCTAATGTTGTCAACACTAGCCGTCATTGATGGCGTATTACTATGCTTCATAGCGGCCAATGCGGCAGCAATATCCATCCAATACATTAATCTGCCGCCCATTAAGTTACCAAAGCTGTTGGTATCGTTGGGTAATACTAATTCATTCATTACGGTGAAACTATTGCCGGCTGTTCTTCCTTGCATGGGTAATTATTTGGCTGCGAAGATAATGTAAGCTATTGCTTTTATAATTGTTATAGCATTAAATAGTGGTATTTTCCAGTGTTTTTAAAAAGTTTTCATCAACGGTAGCACCTAATCCAGGTTCTTCAGTGGCTGTTAGCAGCATACCATTGCTATAATTAACTCCGTTTATTACCGGATCTTCCAAATGTCCTAAAAGGCAGGTATCTAAATCAAAATAGTGAATATTGGGTTGTGAAACAGCAAAGTGTACCATGGCGGTTAATGCTAAGCGGCTTTCTAACATGCCACCCATCATGCAGGGAATATGGTATAAAGAAGCTAAATCATGAATAGCTAATCCTTCTAAAATTCCACCGCTTTTAGAAAATTTAATATTGATAGAATGGCAAGATTTAGTTCTGATAATGCGGCTAGCATCTTTACTGGTGAATACACTTTCATCGGCCATAATAGGAATGGTTGATTGTTGGCATAGTTCGGGTAATAAATCATCATTGTATTTTGCCATCGGTTGTTCGCAAAATTCAATTTTATATTCGGCTAATTTATTTAATATAAATTTTGCATCAGCCGGTTCCCAGCCTTGGTTGGCATCAATTCTAATAGTTGGTAGATAACCAACAGCCTTTCGAATTTGTTTTATGCGCTGAATATCCTCCTCTTTATTTTTCCCCAGTTTTACTTTTATACAACGTACACCCTTTTGTGTAAAACTAACAGCATTGTTTGCCATTGCTTCCGGGGTGTCAATGCCGATAGTTAGGTCGCTTTCAATAGTTTTATTTTTTCCACCTAAATAAGCATACAGAGGAAGTTGTTGATATTGGGAAGCTATATCATACAAAGCCATATCAAATGCACTCTTAATGGTATAATTGCCGGCTACATGATTGTGCAATTCTTGTAATCTTTTCTTAATGTCAAGAGGGTTTTTATTTTTCCAAATGTATGCAAAATCCTTTGCCAGTGCATAACAACTGGTTTGTGTTTCACCTACAATCATAGGAAAGGCGGAGCATTCGCCCCAACCAATAATACCTTCATCTGTAAAAATTTTTATAAGAATATTTTGTGCATAATGCATGGTTCCTGTGGCAATTGTGAATGGCACCATGGGTATAGAATATTTGTAAATAGCTATATTTTGAATTTTCATACTTTTTAAATTATGATGTACATGATGCAGTATTAATGTAAATATAGGATGCGTTATTTTAAGATAGCTTCAAACTTTCAGTGTTTTTAATTTAAATGAAAATAACTTTACGAAAAAGAAGCCTGATATTTGTGTAATGGATGCAACTGTATTAAAACAATTAGCTGCTGAAAAGGCAGTAGAATATGTAAAAAATGGTATGGTGGTTGGTTTAGGAACCGGCAGTACTGCCTATTGGGCAATACAATTTTTGGCCAAACGAATTCAGCAGGGATTATCTATTCAATGCATCGCCACTTCTACTCAAAGTGATGAACTTGCTCGATCATTGGGCATACCAATGACTAATTTTTCAGACATACAAACAATTGATATTACCATTGATGGTGCTGATGAAACCACCAATGATAAACAACTCATCAAAGGTGGTGGGGCCGCATTACTTCGCGAAAAAATTGTTGCTGCCGCTACTAAATTTTATATCATTATAGTAGATGAAAATAAGGTAGTTGAAAAATTAGGAAAATTTAAAATTCCTATTGAAGTAGTGCCTTTTGGCTATGAAGCTACCATGCGAAAAATTCAGCAACTAGGTGCTAATACAGCCATTCGTTTAAACAAAGAGGGGAAAATATTAGAAACCGATAATCATAATTTTATCATAGATGCCGATTTTGGGTTGATAGAGCACCCACAAAATGTACATCAGCAAATAAATGAAATAGTTGGTGTGGTGGAAAATGGGCTATTCATTAATATGGCGAATATTGTAATTGTTGCCCATGCTGATGGCACTACTCAAATATTATAAATAGTAATAAATTAAGATGCACAATTTTTACACATTAAATCATACAAATAGGCGATTAAATGTATTTTAATTGTAAATTTTGATTTAAAAAACATTTCTCATTTTTTACTTTACCAATTGCATGCGATATTCGCATCACGAACAATTGTTAGTATGGAAATTTCATTCGAAAATACGGAACAAGCATTTGCCTATAAAACCGATAAAGAATTAAAACAAGCTAAATTCCTATTTACAACAATGGGCTACCCACTTTTTGTGCCTATAGGAACCCGTGTTACTCCCTTTTTAATGAAGACCGGTTTGCCCATACATGGCATTGTAAGGAATACTATTTTTAAACAATTTGTAGGTGGTGAAACTTTGGAACAAACTGCACCGGTAGTAGAGAAATTATCAAAATATGGCGTTCAGGTAATTTTAGACTATGGGGTAGAAGGTAAGCAAAACGAGTCGGATTTTGACCATGCTACTGAATCATTTATAAAAACAATTGAATACGCCGGCACTCAAACAAACATACCTTTTATTAGTGTAAAAGTTACAGGAATAGCTCGTTTTGAGTTGTTGCAAAAATTAAATGAGGCGCCACGTTTAAGAAGTGGCATTCATGATAATGAATCTGAAATGGATGAATGGAGTAGGGTTGTTGACAGAATGTATGCTATTTGTAATGCGGCTGCAGAAAAAAATATTGGTGTTTTAATTGATGCGGAAGAAACTTGGATACAAGATCCTATAGACCGGCTTACTATGGAAATGATGGAGATATTTAATAAAGAAAAAGCTGTGGTGTATAATACCATTCAGTTATACCGCCACGATAGATTGAAATTTTTGCATATATCCCATCAAATAGCGAAAGCACAAAATTTTGTATTAGGATTAAAATTGGTACGTGGGGCTTATATGGAGAAAGAGCGCGCCAGAGCACAACAAATGGGTTATGAGAGTCCCATTCAATTGAATAAAGAAAATACCGATAACGACTTTAATGCAGCAGTAAAATATTGTATTGAAAACATTAACGATATATCTGTTATTGTCGCTTCTCATAATGAAGCCAGTAACTTGTTAGCTGCAGAAGTGGCAGATAAAGCAGGGTTATCACATAATCATGCACATTTACATTTTTCACAATTATATGGCATGGGTGATCATATAACATTTAATCTCGCCAAAGCCGGTTTTAATATTAGTAAGTACTTACCATTTGGACCTATTAGAGATGTTATTCCATATTTAATGCGTAGAGCGCAGGAAAATTCTAGTGTAAGTGGGCAAACTAATCGGGAGTTGTTATTAATTAAAAAAGAGTTGAAGCGCAGAAAATTAGCTGCAACAATTCATGCTTAATGTTAATTAGGTTGCTTATTTTTTTTGGCAATTAGTTTGCATTTAAAATTCCCCCTGTTTCGGTACTTATTTTTTCCATTATGGGAGCTATTTTATCGAATTCATTGGCTTTGTCAATAAACTGATAAGCGCCAATATTGAAACAGGTATTTCTGTAATATTCAGTAGAATGATTTGTTAGCATAATAACCTTTACCTCCGGATAATTTTCTTTTACTTCTTTCAATACCTCAATGCCATTTTTTCCCGGCATATTAATATCTAACAATAAAACATCAGGCTTGAATTCTTCAATGGTTTGTAATGCCTGTACAGGAGCCGAGCTAGTTTTAATAGAAGAAACGCAAGGCACGGTTGACAATACCTCTGACATTACGGTAAGTATAATTGTTGAATCGTCTATTAATAATACTTTTAAATTCTTAGCCATGTACTTTCTTTCACTTTTTGTAATAATCATACTTTTTGTTTTAATACGAGTAAATTGTTTTATCCCGTACTGGCAGAGCATCTATTTCCCCCAGTGGAGGAAATAGTGCTTCTATTTTCATAGAAATAAGATGTAAGGATAATCGGTTTTAAAGACGGGCTGGAGTAAAAAGCTTCTCGATAGGTATTTGCATTTAGTATAACAAAGTAAAGCCGAATATGCTTAGTATTCAATAGCTATTCGCATCATTTAATTGTAGTATATTTTCTACACTTTAACGTTATTTGGAGAAAGAAATTGTAGTAAAAAAGTACTAATTATGCGTTTTTAAAGGGATAGTAAGTAATAGTTGGCTGCCTTCGCGGTTTTTGTTGGGTTCAATATTAAAACTGCCTTTTAAGTTTCTGGCTCTGTCTTTTATTCCAATAATTGCTAATGTTTTCAATTTTTCTTCAATTTCATGGCCATTTCCATTATCGCTAATACAGAGATGGATATTGTTGTCTTTTTTATATAATTCAATTGTAATTTTAGTAGCCTGTGAAAATTTATCAATATTATTGAGGGCTTCTTGCACAATACGATATAGGTTTGATTGTATTTCTGATGATTCCTCTTTTAGACTATTATCATATTCAAAAAAACAAAGAATGCCTGTCTTTTTTTCAAATTCTCTGCATTCCCATTCAATGGCAGCAGCAAGGCCAAAATCGTCTAAAATACTGGGTCTTAAATCGGTTGCCATTTTTCGGGTAGATAAAATAACTTGATTAGCAATTTCAATATTATGTTGTAATTTATCTGCTAACTCTGGCTGTGTTTTCAATAGCTTATTTTTAATTACCGTTAAATCAATTTTAATACCTGTCACAGGCTGGCTAACGGTATCATGTATGTGTTCGGCTATGTATTTTCTTTCAGCCTCTTTGGTGCGGCGTTGATGTGCTGATAAGCGCTGTAATTGTATGTGCGAGGCCATTAATTCTTTTTCTGCTTTTCTTCTCTCCGTAATATCTACAAAAATGATGTAAACTGTTTTTTTGTAAATGCTAAATAAATAACTAAAAGTTTTAATGCTTCCATCTTTACAAGTAATATCACTTTCTACATATGGTATTTCTTGCTGAGGATTTTTACTAAATGCTTCAATTAATGATACCCAATGCTGATAATATTGTTGCCGTTTTATAGGATCGGGCTGTGTTTTGGCATACCAAGCTTCAATAGTAGGTAATTCTTCAGCAGTATATCCAATTGTTTTAATGAAATATTGATTAATAAAATTTACGGAACCGTCTGTGTTGTAGCTTCCAATTGCAATGGGCATATTTTGTGCTAATGCCTTAAATCGCTCTTCACTTTCCTGTAATAGTTTTATGTATTTGTTTTGTTCGGTAACATCTTCTAAAACAGCAAAAAGTTCATTGTCAAATAAATTGAAAGTGATGTTAATATCACGTAATTCTCCCTTTTTATTATAAATCTGACGATAAAGCACAGGTGCAATTTTATCGGGATTAGATTTTGTGGCTTTTAAATAACCATAAAATTCTTCATCATGTTTTGCTTCATCTTCCGGTGTGTTGAATTTAATTTTTTTGAACCATGCTGGGTATTTTTTTATCTCCTCCATTTTGTATCCAAAAACCTCCTCAAATTTGTTATTGGTAAATAGAAGGTCATAATTTAAATCGCAACTGGCCATTGGTATAGGAAAGTTTTCAATAATGCGCTTAAATTTCAATGCCTGTTCTTTTGCTTCTGCTTCCAGTTTCCTTTTTTCAGTTAAATCAATAAAAATCTGATATATGTATCCGTTATTATAAGTTGTTTTCAACTCAATAATTTTTTCTTTTCTTTTTTGAGTCAGCAGTTTTAACTCAATTGTATCCTCAATTGTTTTTTCTTGAATGTTTTTTACATGATCGTTCCATCTTTTTTTCGCTTTTTCAGCAGCTGTTTTATTGGGATATGCTTTGTTAAACCAATCGTGTACTGATTTTATTTCCGATACTTTGTAACCAAATATTTGTCTGAATGCTTTATTCATGTATAACACATTGCCATTTACTTCGCAAATAGTTAAACCTATGGGAATGGCTTCTGTAATTGACTGAAATTTACGTTCACTTTGCTTAATAGCTTCGTTGGCGTTTTTAATTTCAGTTACATCTATACCTATACTTAATGTGCCTTGAAAAGTTTTACCTGAATATATGGCTGTATTTTTCCATTGAATAATTTTTGTATTTTTTTGTTTCGTAACAATTTCATTTTCATGATCAATACTTTCTTCCCCGGATTTTAGTTTTTGAAAAATTGCAATAGTTTGTTTGCGTTCATTTTCTGGTACGAATAATTGAAACCAGTTTTTGTTGGCTATTGTTGCAAAGTTGTATCCGGTTATTCTTTCTCCTGCTTTGTTTAAGTAAGTAATTTCGGCGTTTTTATTTAGGATGAGTATTGCAGCATGTATATTATCTAAAATAGTTTCTCTTAGCAATAATGGAACAGGAAATGATTTCGGCTTTGATTGCAAAGACTGAATTTGTTGCACATTTATAATAAAATGATTGATTTTACCAGCTTTAAATTTTTTTTGAATAATTAATTCTGCTGCAAATTTTTTCTTTTTTTCATTCAGAATGAATGTTTGAAAGCTTTCAGTTTTGTTATTGGAAAGCTTAAATTTTTTTAATTCATTCATAAAAACTTCCTGCTCACTAAAAATAATAATTTGTTGTATGGGCTTATTTAGCCATTGTTCTGTTTTTTTAAAGAAAGCAGTTTGTGTAGGCCAAACTTCTTCAATCGACCATTGCGCATTGATTTTAATAACCAAGTTGTTACAATATTGGCTAAGTGCATTAGTTTTCATATGGACGATTTAATTTTCATGCTCATTGCTGGTATCGGAATACCTATTCCCTTAGAAATTAAATTTAGGAAAATGTTGGAAACAAAAGACTAATAATGGAAGGTTTGGGACTAGATTGTTAGAATATTCACAGGTTTTAAACATTTAAATACAACTATCTTTTGCTTTGCTGTACAGTTTGTATTTTGCGGTATGAAGCAATATCATCAATTATTACAATTTATACTCGATAACGGCCAACAAAAGCACGATAGAACCGGCACGGGGACAAGAAGTTGCTTTGGCTATCAAATGCGATTTGATTTAGCTGAGGGTTTTCCTTTGGTAACCACCAAAAAAATGCACCTTAAAAGTATTATCTATGAACTTTTATGGTTTTTAAAAGGCGATACCAATATTAAATATTTGAATGAGCATGGTGTAACAATTTGGGACGAGTGGGCTGATGCAAATGGCGAGTTGGGACCTGTTTACGGGCATCAATGGAGGAGTTGGAAGGGTGCTGAAGGTAACACCATTGACCAGATTACTGACGTAATTCAACAAATTAAAACCAATCCTGATAGTAGGCGTTTAATTGTTAGTGCCTGGAATGTAGCCGATTTGCCTAAAATGGCTTTAATGCCTTGCCATGCCTTGTTTCAATTTTATGTAGCCAATGGTAAGTTAAGTTGTCAACTATATCAACGTAGTGCCGATGTTTTTTTAGGTGTCCCATTTAATATAGCATCTTATGCATTGCTAACTTTAATGATAGCACAAGTATGTAACTTACAACCAGGTGAATTTATTCACACATTTGGCGATGTGCATTTGTATAATAATCATATAGAACAAGCTCATTTACAATTAAGCAGAACACCTTATCCTTTGCCTACCATGCAATTAAATCCTAACATTACAAATATTTTCGATTTTGATTACAATGATTTTAAATTAGAAAATTACCAATTTCATCCGGCAATAAAAGCACCAATTGCAGTTTAAATTAAAGAAAGCCTGTGCAAAATAAATTCGAATTAACTACTCAACAATCTTTACCTACTATTACGTTGATTGTGGCTGCCGCCGAAAACAATGCTATTGGTAAAAACAATGCTTTATTGTGGCATTTACCCAACGATTTAAGGTTCTTTAAAAATAAAACATGGGCCATGCCTGTTTTATATGGGCGTAAAACATTGAATGCATTGGAAAATAAGCCCCTTAATGGCCGATGGAATATGGTGCTAACTCGAAATGCTGATATAAATATTTCCGGTATTACTTTAGTACATAGTATTGATGCGGCTGTTCAAAAAGCTCTTGAGAAAGGTTATAAAGAAATAATGATATTGGGAGGTAGTGAAGTGTATGCCCAAACTATTGGCATGGCTCATAAAATGTATATAACCCGTGTGCATTCCGTATTTGATGATGCAGATGCATTCTTCCCCATGTTTAGTTCAAAGGAATGGCAGTTGTCATCTGAAGAAAATTTTACGATTGATGAGAAGCATGCTTATGCATATTCTTTTCAATGCTGGGAACGTATTTAGCTGGAATTGATTTTACTATACTATTTTGCAACATTTATAATATTTTCTGCAACCACACTATGTATTCAAAAAAACAATTGGCTTTAAAATATATACACTATCTTTTAAATGCAAAAAATGGCAAAGGCCATGGAATACATTCTCCATTTGTTTTTGATTTTACCCAACAAGTTTTAAACAAAAAAAACGTTACATACTCGTATAATGAAATTGAAGATATAAGACGTCAGTTAAAAAAAAACCAACAATTCATTCAAATTGAAGATTTTGGTGCCGGTTCCCGAGTAATAAAACAGAATACACGTAAAGTGGCCACCGTTGCAAAATCATCATTAAAACCATTTAAGTATAGTGCACTAATAGCAAAAATGGTTACCCATTATAAACCCAATATAATTGTTGAATTAGGTACTTCATTGGGTATAACTACGGCATATATGGCCAAAGCAGCTTCAAATGCCAATGTTTATACGATAGAAGGAGCTCCTGCTATTGCTGAGTTAGCTAAAGAAAATTTTGAAAAGTTAGGGTTAAAAAATGTACATTCTTTGGTTGGAAATTTTGATGTAGTATTACCCAACTTACTGCAACAATTAGATACCGTTGATTTTGCTTTTATTGATGGTAATCATCGTTTTGAACCGACGCTTAATTACTTTCATTTATTATTGCCAAAGATTAATGAACAAACCATTTTTGTTTTTGATGATATACATTGGAGTAAAGAAATGGAGCAGGCATGGCAATTTATACAAAACCATGATGCTGTATGCGCAACTATTGATTTGTTTTTTGTTGGTGTAGTTGTTTTTAAAAAAGCTTTTAAACAAAAGCAGCATTTTATCATTCGCTATTAAGTTTGATTATCTTAATGTTTAGGGCGAAGATTAATCTGGGAATAGGTCACTTTTTCGAGTGGTTACCTATTGCAATGCCGTTGCATTTTATTGTATAATTACCCTCTTTTAATTCAGTAAAATTTAGCATACCCTTCGTATAAAAATCGGGAAATGCATTATAAAAACAACTAAATTTGATTTATAATGTAATGCACATGATAGCAGGGATATTGAAAGAACCGACAGGCGAAAACAGGGTATCTTTTTTGCCCGAACATTTAGCTGGATTATTAAAGTTGAATATTGAAATTTGGGTACAAGAAAATGCAGGTACAGCAGCTTATGCCACCAATGAAGTTTACCAGCAAGCAGGCGCTACCATACATACACGAACGGAAATTTTACAAAAGGCCCAAATTATTTTTAGCATTCTCCCCCTCACGACCGACGATTTACAGATTATAAAGCCCGGCACCGTTGTAATAGGTGTTTTTCAACCTCTGTATAATTATGCGGAAATGCAATTGTGGGCTAATAAAAATTTAATCACATTTAGTTTAGATACTATACCTCGTACCACTCGTGCTCAAAGTATGGATGTACTCAGTAGTCAGGCAAATATTGCAGGCTATAAGGCAGTTTTATTGGCTGCCGCTAATTATGGCCGATATTTTCCCATGTTCATTACTGCTGCCGGAAGCATACCCCCGGCTAAAGTATTAGTGTTAGGAGCTGGTGTAGCAGGTTTGCAGGCTATTGCAACGGCTAAACGGTTAGGAGCTGTAATTGAAGTATTTGACACACGGCCTGCCGTGAAAGAGGAGGTGATGAGCCTTGGTGCAAAATTTGTTGAAGTGGAAGGAGCTGCTGATGCTTCGAAGGCCGGTGGTTATGCAGTTGAACAATCAGCCGAGTATCAGCAAAAACAACAGCAACGCATTGCTGAAGCAGCGAAAAAAGCTGATATTATCATTACTACAGCCCAAATACCGGGTAAAAAAGCACCGCATTTATTAACCGAGGCTATGATTCAACAAATGCGTAACGGAAGTATTATTGTTGATTTAGCTGCAGCTACAGGTGGTAATACACCACTAACTAAAAACAATGAAACCATTGTTACTGAAAATGGCGTTACTATTATGGGTTACAGTAATTTACCCGGTAATATGCCATTTGATGCTAGTAAATTATATGGTAAAAATGTTTTTAATTTTTTACAATTAATAATTTCCAAAGAAGGCAATTTAAATATTTCCTTTGATGATGATATTGTGAAAGGTTGTTGTATTACGTATGACGGTAAAATTGTGAATGACCGTGTTTTATCGTTAAATAATTAATTTAAACAAATTTTTAAAGTATGGAAGCAACATTGCAGTGGATATCTGCTAATCAGCAAATGATTTATATTGTTATTTTAATGATATTTCTGGGAATTGAAATTATAGGAAGAGTACCGAGTGTATTGCACACACCATTAATGAGTGGTGCTAATGCAATTCATGGAGTAGTCATTATCGGTGCCATTATAGTAATGGGGCGTGCTTCAGAGCATAATTATTTGGCACTTGTTTTAGGATTTTTGGCAGTAATTCTAGGCACATTAAACGTAGTAGGCGGTTTTGTAGTTACTGACAGAATGTTGGAAATGTTTAAGAAGAAAAAATAATATTTACTAAAGCCTTCGTTATGAAGTTTGATATTTTAACCATTTGTTATATAGTTGCTGCCGTTACTTTTATTATTGGTTTAAAAATGTTATCTAGTCCTGCTACTGCGCGTCGTGGTAATTTAGTAGCTGCTGCAGGAATGTTTGTTGCAATTATTGGAACTATTTTTTTGTACAAAGATGAAGAGGGGCTACCCCTTCATAATTATCCATGGATTTTTGCTGCTTTAATTATCGGCGCTATTATTGGAGTAGTGGCTGCTAAAAAAGTAAAGATGACGGCAATGCCAGAAATGGTAAGCTTTTTTAATGGCATGGGTGGAGCTTGTGCTGCATTGATTTCAGTAATTGAATTTGATTATGTTTTTAGAGCGGCAGAAAAAATGAATTTTGCTCATTTTTCTGAAGGAGTTGCACCTGGTCATTATTTAGCTATTGTAGCCGGATCCATTATTGGAAGTGTTTCTTTTGCCGGAAGTATGATAGCTTGGGGTAAACTAAATGGTAGTTTTAAAGATGTAATTTTTAAAGCCCAGCATACTATTAACTTATTAATATTTGCAGGGGTAATTATTTTAGCCATTATTACCTTCTTTGCTGTAAATACTTATGCAGATTATTTTTTCATTGCTACGGTTGTATTAGCATTAATTTACGGAGTGCTATTTGTATTGCCCATAGGTGGTGCTGATATGCCAGTTGTTATTTCCTTACTAAATTCATTTACCGGTGTTGCCGCAGCTTGCGGTGGCTTTCTTTACAACAATAAAGCCATGCTTACAGGTGGTATTTTAGTTGGGGCTGCAGGAACTTTGTTAACTATTTTAATGTGTAAGGCAATGAACCGTAGTTTAACCAATGTGTTAATCGGGTCATTTGGTGCTAAAGAAACCACCGGTGGTGGTAATACAGGAACTACTGGAGGAAGTTATAAAGAAATTAGTATAAGTGATGCGGCAATGGTAATGCGTTATGCTAGTAAGGTAATGATTGTGCCCGGGTATGGTCTTGCGGTTGCTCAAGCCCAACATACCTGCCATGAGTTAGAAAAATTGTTGGAAGAAAAAGGTGTTGAAGTTGGCTATGCCATTCACCCCGTTGCCGGTCGTATGCCGGGGCATATGAATGTATTATTAGCTGAAGCCGATGTTAGTTATGATAAATTGCTTGAATTAGAACAAGCCAATGATGCTTTAAAATCAACCGATGTAGTTTTGGTATTAGGTGCTAATGATGTGGTGAATCCTGCTGCAAAAAATAATCCATCATCACCCATTTATGGTATGCCTATTTTGGATGTTGAACAGGCCAAAACAGTAATTGTAAATAAGCGAAGCATGAAACCAGGCTACGCAGGTATAGAGAACGACCTGTTTTATCAACCCAAAACTTCCATGTTATTTGGTGATGGGAAAAAAGTTTTGCAAGATTTGATTAATGAAATCAAATCGCTTTAAACTTTTTTAGGATATGGTGATTTAGTTAAAAAACTAAATCCCTTTCCTTTTATAGCTTATTGCCGCTTATCTTCGCCAAGTGTTACCTACCGCATTCATTCATTCATTAAAAGGGGTGCCGGGTTTTGATGCAGAGGCCTTTCTAGCTGCACATCAACAAACCCAGGGTATAACCTCTATTCGGTTTAATCCTTATAAAAAACAATATTTAAAGGGAATTCCATTTGCTACATTATTAAAAGCTTCCATACCTTGGGCTAATGATGCATGGTATTTAACTAATCGGCCATCATTTACGCTCGATCCATTATTGCATGCCGGTGCTTATTATGTACAAGAAGCCAGTAGCATGTTTATTGAAACAATACTGAATCAAATTATTCCAAAGCCTACAACTGAAACTGTATTAGATATTAGTGCTGCTCCCGGTGGAAAAACAACATTACTATCTGGATATTTTAAACATGGAATAGTTGTTGCCAACGAAATTATAAAATCACGTGCAGCTATATTAAGTGAAAATATAGTGAAGTGGGGAGCTGATAACATAATTGTTACCAACAATGAACCTCGCCATTTTGAAAGACTATCACAGTTTTTTGATGTAATATTATTAGATGCGCCATGTAGTGGTAGCGGACTTTTTAGAAAGGACAAAAATGCTGTTGAAGAGTGGAGTGTTGAAAATGTTGCGGCATGTTGTATCCGCCAACAAAAAATAAGTAAGGAAATTGTTGGATGTTTAAAACCGGGTGGATTGTTTATTTACAGCACTTGTTCCTATTCGTTAGAGGAAGACGAAAACATAACAGACTATTTGTGTAATGAATATGGGTTGGAAAGCGTTCGAGTGCAAATTCAACCTGAGTGGGGTATTGTTGAAGTACAATCTTCACTGAAATCTGCCTGGGGATATCGTTTTTTCCCGGATAAAGTAAAAGGTGAGGGATTCTTTGTAGCCGCATTTAAAAACCCTAATACTACTGAAAGTGTTTTCCAAAATTGGTCTGAAGCAACTATTGCTACTCCGTCGGCAAAACAAACAGATCCTTTAGTAGCAATGTTTCAAATACCGGATTCTTATCAGTTTTTTTTGCAAGAAGATTCCTTTAAAATTATTTCGAAAGTGTACTGGCAGACACTATTAAGGGTATCAAAACATTTGTATATAAAAAAAGCGGGTATTAATTTGGGTAGCTTAAAAGGAAAAGATTTTATTCCTTCGCACGAATTGGCGTTAAGTTTGCTACAATTACCATCTGTAAACCAAATTGAACTAAATTTAAATGAAGCTTTAACATATTTGCGTAAACAACCAATAGAATTAAATGGAAAAATGGGTTGGAATGTGGTAAGCTATTGTGGATTAAGATTGGGATGGGTAAAAGTTTTACCCAATCGGGTCAATAACTATTATCCATCTGAATGGAGAATTTTAAAAGATTAATTTTACCAACAAGTTGAAAAAATAAATGGGTATGACTGTTACATCTGTTTTTAAAGCAAGCATTTTTTCTTTTAGTATGTTACTGTTTGTTTCATTAAAGGCACAAACAGGTAGCACAATTGTGCATGTAATAAAACATGGGGAAACCTTATCAGGTTTAGCGCATCAATACCATACAACAGTTGGGGATATTATGCGATTGAATGGCATGAACAGTAAAAGCGTTTTACGCATTGGAGAAAAAGTAAAAATACCCGTTAAAGGCGATAAAGTAACTGCTGCTAATACTGCCAATAAAATTACTGCTCCACAAGCAACACAAAATTTACAGCCTCAAAATAATACTCAACCTATTATGCATGTTGTAGGGCCTAAAGAAACGTTGTATGCAATAAGTAGAAAATATAAAGTAACTGTTGCACAAATACAAGAATGGAATCATTTAACCTCTACCAATATTCATACAGGACAACAGTTAAGTATTGGAGCAAGTACTACAACACCTATTGCCACTAATACTTTAAGCATTACAAATGAACCTGTCAATACCGTAAATAACGCAAGTGCTTTGCCTGCACAAACAAAACCAACACCAACACAGGTTGCAACTTCTGATAATACGAATAAAGTATCAAATCCTTCAACGCAAAATGTATCAAACAATGCTATAAACTCTGCTGCTTCTACTACTTCGCAAAAAGAGGTAACTAATGTAAGCAATACTAGTGTGAGTGCTGATGATGTTCCTGTTACAGGCTTTTTTACAGAATATTACAAACAATCCGGGCAATCAATTGTGGGTAACGCTTCTGTTTTTAAAACTGCCAGTGGATGGATGGATAAGAAATATTATGTATTGATTAATAATATTCCCGAGGGAACAATTGTTAAAATTGAAAGCAACCAAAAAGTAGTGTATGCAAAAGTGTTGGGTGCATTACCCAACATTAAAGAAGATAATGGTTTGTTATTGCGGTTGAGTAATGCTGCTGCCTCTGTATTAGGCATGGCAGATAAAACTTTTCCCGTTACAGTTCAATATTAATGGCTATGGTAATAAATGTCGATAACCTCGCAAAAAACTAGCAACATTCATTCTTTTTTTGCCTTCTAATTGTAAGTCGGCAATATGTAACCATCCGTTAAGTGCTGCAATTTTTAATTCGCTTTTACCATCTGTTACAAAAGTGCCGGGTGGAATATTTTTTGGGGATGCGTTATCAATTGTAGCTTGGTAAATTTTTAATTTCTTGCCATCTAAATAAGTAAAAGCACCGGGGTAGGGTGATAGGCCTCTAATTAAATTATAAATATTTTCAGCAGGTTGTTCCCAATTAATTAAACAGGTTTCTGTAAAAATTTTTGGCGCATGTTTTATGCTTTGTGCTGCCGATTTAGTTAATTCAGATTGAGGAATTTCTTTTAATGTCCCAAACGCTAATTGTTGAATAGTTTTTACCAATAATGCTGCTCCAATCACTTTCATTTTATCGTGTAATTGTCCTGCATTCTCGTTTGGTAAAATCGGTATTGGTTCTTGCAATAAAATATTTCCAGTGTCTATAGCATGTTGCAATTTGAATGTAGTAACTCCAGTGGTAGTTTCTCCATTAATAATAGCCCAATTGATGGGTGCTGCACCACGGTACTGTGGTAGTAATGAGCCGTGTAAATTTATTGTACCCATAGGTGGAAGGCTCCACACTATTTCAGGTAACATTCTAAATGCAACTACAATTTGCAAATGTGGTTGTAAAGCTTTTAAAGTAGCAATAAAGGTTTCATTCTTTAATTTTTCAGGTTGTAAAACAGGTATCTGCTTTGAAAAAGCATATTGCTTTACAGCACTTTGTTGTAATTGCATCCCACGTCCTGCTTGTTTATCGGGGGCTGTTACAACGGCAACTATATTACAACCTGCTTGTATTAAGGCGTCCAATGATGCTACAGCAAAATCGGGTGTGCCCATGAAAATAATTCTAATGTCGGAAATTTGCATGCTGCAAATGTAGTACATGCAAATGTTTTGTAAATTGCCATCATAAGCGGAAATAGCTCATCCGGTAGAGCATCAGTTTCCCAAACTGAAGGTGGCGGGTTCGAGTCCCGTTTTCCGCTCCACTAAAAATCTTTATACAATAAATATTTTTTTCTAATTTTTTTAAAAGCTTGCAATTTAGGTTGCCAGCTCAATCTAATGCTTTGTTCACTTAGACCAGCCTCTATTTGGTTCATTAATTCATCAGAGCCTGCTAATCGGTTAAATCCACTCATTTTTTTATCTCCATTCTTGGGCAAAATAAAAAAGTGTGCTTTATCGGGAAATAATTGGTAGGCTTTTAGTAGGTATTGAATGGGTAATTGATTGTTGATAGAAGCTAGAACATCTTGTTCAGGTGCAAATAAATTCCAACCAAAGCAGGTTTGACCATTTAATTTAGGATTGGCCGCTCCGGGGCCGGGTTTAGGAATAAAGGAAAATAGGGTATCGGGTAAACTGGGATGCCCAATGTAACAAAATGGATGCGGCGTACCTCTACCTTCACTCAATACAGTTCCTTCAAACAAACAATTGCCGGCATACCAATAAACACTGGCCATATCCGGCAAATTGGGCGACGGCGGAATCGGTAATTGGTATTTGCTGGTATGGTCATAATTTTTACAAAGTACAATTAAAAATGAAGGCAAATATTTTGAAAACTCATGCTGTGCATAATGTTCATAAAAATTACGGTCTGCCGTTTTTGAAAGCCAATGTTCTCCGATTAACATATTCGCATATTCTCCAATGGTCATTCCATAAACAATGGGAATGGGTTGCATACCTACAAAACTTCTATAAGTAGTATCCAATACAGGGCCATCTACATAAAAGCCATTAGGGTTTGGGCGGTCTAATAAAATTACTGATTTGTTATTTTCAAATGCGGCTTCTAATATTTCCTGCACCGATGAAATGAAAGTATAAAATCGGGTACCTACATCTTGTATATCAATTAAAATCACATCCACATCTTGCAAATCTTCGGGCGTCGGTTTTCTTTTGTTGCCATATAAAGATATAATTGGGATGCCAGTAATAGGGTCAATAGCATCATTAATAACTTTGCCATCATCAGCAGTGCCTCTAAAACCGTGTTCCGGTCCAAATGCTTTTACAACATGAAAACCGGCATTTATGAGTGTATCAATTAAATGTTTATGCTCAATTGTGGCAGTATGATTAGCAAACAATGCTACACGTTTATATTTCAACCATTTAAAATAGTTTTGAGTTTGATAAGCCCCGGGCAATATGTCATTTTTGGGTTGGCTAATTCCGCCAATGCACAGAAGCGTCATTCCAACAATGAGCATTGAGTTTCTATACAATGTCCAAAATGAAAAAGCAAGTTTTTTTGAAGCAAACGTTGGCATATAAATACAAAATTTCGTAATCATTGAATTTTTTATAAGTTATTGAATGATAATATATTGGAGGAAAGTTAACGAAAATTAATTGTCTGTTCTGTTGCTTAGCCGTAATTTGCGCCTGAAGTTAGTGTTCAATGCCTTTTTTTTAGGTTGTATGTATCTTTCAACACAAAACAATTGGCTATATCAATCAAATGCTAATTTCTTAAACCATTAAAAAATTTAGAAAGCAATGCAACAAGTAAAAAAAGGTGACACCGTTAAAGTTCACTATCATGGAAGATTAGAAGATGGTACTACATTCGATTCATCTCAAGGTCGTGAACCACTTGAATTTGAAGTAGGTAGTGGAATGGTTATTGCCGGCTTTGATGAAGGTGTAACCGGAATGCAGATTGGTGAAAAGAAAACTATTCATATTCCTGCAAGTGAAGCTTATGGCCCTGTGCAACAGGAAATGATTATGGAGTTTCCTAAAAACCGTTTTCCTGCCGATTTAACCCCCGAGGTAGGAATGCAATTAAATATGAGCAATGGTCAGGGACAAAATTTTCCTGTAGTAATTGTAGAGCTTAAAGATGAAGTAGTAGTTTTAGATGCTAATCATCCTTTAGCTGGTAAAGACCTGATTTTTGATTTAGAATTAGTAGAAATTTCAGGTGGCAGCCCTTTAATTATCATGCCATAAATAACGGTAATAATTTTATATAACAGCCTCCTGCAACTTATCAGGAGGCTGTTTGTTTTATAAAAGCGTTAATGTTTTAAAGCCTTTTGCTGCAATTAGGTATACTGCATTATAAATATGTAAATTGCTATAAAATTGATTGGATATGTTAAAGAATTATCATTACACCGTTGCCGAAAGATTTATGCGTTATGTTCAAATTGATACCGAAAGTAATCACGCAAGTAATAGTTTCCCTTCAACTGAAAAACAAAAAGATTTAGCAAAACTATTGGTGTCTGAATTGCAACAGATGGGGATTACTGATGCTAAAATGGATGAGTTTGGTTATGTGTATGCCACAATTCCTTCCAATACAAATAAACAAGTACCCGTAATTTGTTACTGTGCTCATATTGATACCAGTGCTGATTGCAGTGGTACAAATGTAAAGCCCATATTACACAAAAGTTATAACGGTAATCCCATTGTGTTACCCGATGACAACTCACAGGTATTAACTATTGAACAATACCCCTACTTAAAAGAACATATTGGAAGTGATATTATTACTGCATCAGGAACTACATTGTTAGGGGCCGATGATAAGGCCGGTGTTGCTATCATTATGGAATTTGCACAATACATTATGCAACATCCCGAACACAAACATGGAACCATTAAACTTTTATTCACACCTGATGAAGAAGTTGGACGTGGTACTGAACATGTTAATCTTGAATATTTAGGGGCGCAATATGGTTATACTTTAGATGGAGGAGAGGCAGGGCATTTAGAAGTAGAAACATTTAGTGCAGATGCTGCAACCATTACTATTAATGGAGTAAGTGCGCATCCGGGCTATGCAAAAAATAAATTAGTGAATGCATTAAAAATTGCCGGTGAGTTATTGTCTATTTTACCAAAAGCAGAATGGAGTCCCGAAACTACCGAAAAAAAGCAAGGGTATGTTCATCCTGTTCGAATGGAAGGGGTAGCAGAAAAAGCTACTATCGATTTCATTATTCGAGATTTTGAAACAGCCAATTTGGCAAAATATGAAGACCGTTTAAAACATTTTGCTGAAACTGTTGTGGGTTGCCATGCCGGAGCCAGTTTTGAAATGGAAGTGAAGGAACAGTATCGCAATATGTATGAAGTATTGCAACATCATCCCAAAGTGGTTGAATATGCAGAAGAAGCATACCAACGTACCGGACTTGTTGTAAGAAAAGAACCTATACGTGGTGGCACTGATGGTAGTCGCTTAAGTTTTATGGGCTTGCCTTGCCCCAATTTATATACCGGTATGCAGGCAATACACAGCAAAAAAGAATGGGTAGGTGTAAAAGATTTGCAATTAGGAGTAGAAACATTGGTACATCTTTGTGAAATTTGGGAAGAAAAAACTTTAAATTAGAAATATGAAAACTTATAAGCTGCTTATTTTTTCCTTATTTGTGGGTATTTTCATGAGTTGTCAAGCTCAAAACAAAAGTAATGAAGCATTAAGTACAGATGCTTTTCAGCAACAAATTCAACAACCCGGTGTTCAAATTTTAGATGTAAGAACAACTGGTGAATTTGCCAATGGGCATATTGAACATGCATTGCAGGCAGATTGGTTAATACCTACTCAGTTTCAGGAAAGAGTTAAAAGTATTGATAAAGACAAACCTGTTTATGTTTATTGTTTATCCGGTGTGCGAAGCGCTGCTGCAGCAGATTGGCTTAGAAATCATGGATATGCGCATGTATATCACTTAGCAGGTGGCATTCAAGCATGGAACCAAGCCGGGAAACCTTTAGTGGGTGAATCAAAAGAAGCACAAATAACTATGCAACAATATGAAGCAATGGTACAACAGGGTGGTTCCGTTGTGTTAGTAGATTTTGGAGCTGATTGGTGCCCTCCTTGTAGAAAAATGCAACCCATATTAGATGCTTTGAAAGAAAAATATGGATCAAAATTAAATATTATTCGAATTGATGCAGGCCAACAAGCTGAAATTATGAAACAAATGAATTTGCCTGCGATACCTGTTTTTATTTTGTATAAAAATGGCAAAGAAGTATTTAGAAAAAATGGTATTGTAGCACAAAGTGATTTTGAGGCGGCTATTCAATCTAATTTGTAATGTTATAAAATAATATAAAAAAAGCCGGAGCATTATTTTAAATAATGCTCCGGCTTTTTAAATTTATGTGCTTAACGGCTGCTTTTTAAAAAATCTACTATTTTTTTTCGTTCTGCTTCTGTTATTAATGCTCTGGTTTGCATATGCATTCCAATGGTTTCCCATTGTTCCGCTGAATAAGATGCGGGTGATGGTGTATTATGGCATCGCTGACAATTTTCAGCCCATAATTGTGCACCCGATTTTGCTGCAACGGCTTTTGTTGGTGCACAACCATTTATGGATAACACCGCAACAATTGAAAAAACTGCTACAAGGGCTATCGTAATTTTTTTTATTGATAAAAACTGTTTCATTGCTTTTGTTTTTAAAGTTGTATAGAGAATTGCAAATAAAATGTATTGGTATTAGTTAAACCATTATAACTACCTAATACTTTGCTGGCTGTGCTTTTGCCAGTATAGGTTTCATAAGTAGCTTTTAATACAGTTCTCCAACTTAACCAATAATCTAACCCCACTGTTACTGTATGTTGGTTTGTACCAAAAGTTGAATTTCCTGGTAAGTTATAACTTGTATATCTACCGGCCAATTCAAAATTCTTCAGAAAATTATTTGCTTCTGTTGGCCTTACTGAGCATTGAACAAAACCTGCAGTAGTGTGGTTGTTAAAAGTATAGCTTTGAGTACTATCATTAGGGTTTATGAAATTTTCATTAGTAATGTTTTGAATATTATACTGTGCTTTTATGTTTAATAAAACAGGGCTAAATGTTTTTACATAATTTAAATCAAAAGCATACATATTACCAACCGCATTTGCATAAGGTGAACCCATATCACCAACTTTTCCAAACATCCCAGATACGCCAAGTTCTAATGAAGAGTTTGAAAAGGGTAACCAACCAATTCTGGCAGTAACTGTTTTATTGTTGTTGTTATCTACAATATTTCCACTGGCTAATGTGCCATCACCTAATAGTTGGTTGCCATTGCTTAGCGCTACATCGTAATTCAGTTTCATACTTCCAAGTGGTAAACCACCTTCTACCTCAACACCATAATCTGTAGGCGTCATGTCGGCAATTCCCATAGGGTCTGTTGCAAGTTTATCTATCCATCCTGCAGCTTCCCTTTTTGCATAAGTACCGAATGGTAAAACCAAGTAACCTGCTCTAATAATTAAATTGGGTGCAGCAAAATAAGACACGTCAGCCCAGTTTACACTTAAGCCATTGTTGTTGAAAGACGGTTCAAATTCCATTAAAAACTTTGTTCCATGGCGCCATAAAAACATAGGGCTAAACTCAAAATTGTCGGCATCCGGGAAACTATTGTTTTTACTGGTACTTCCAACACCATTCAAAGTATTAGTGTTTTTACTGGCAGCAAAACCAAAAGTAGTTAAACCTACCATCATAAAATGGTCATTCCCTGGCTTTTTGTAATTTACTTGTTGTTCTAGTGTATTCAACCTATCTAAAATAGAAGAATCTAAGCTACCGGAAGTTTGGCTATAAAGTTGCGAAGTAGTTAATACAATTAAAGCAAGTAACCATCTTGACCGCTTTAATGCAATATGTTGTTTCATAATTATGTTGTTTTAAGGTTAGCATAAAATCATTTACTTATTCTATTTCCTTTTTGCTAATGAGCGGATATAATTCACTAACATCCACCTTTGTGTATCAGTTAAGGCTTGTTTATATGAAGGCATTGGAGTATGACCTTCAGTCATTTTCCAATAAAGCGCTCCATCGGATTCTTTTTGTACTGCTGCTGAAGTATGATCGGCAGGTTTGGGATTTAGGGCAGCTGCTGCAATTCCATCGCCTTTACCATTATTGCCATGGCAGGGGCCACAGTTGGTAGTGTATAATTTTTTCGCTTCTTTTAAAACAGTGGTATTTCCTGCCAAAGGGTTTTTTAACTGATTGGCAGAGGCAGGAGCATTCCAATTATTGGTTTGCGCTTGTAATAATGCCGGAAATGTAATTAAGGCTAAAAAGAGAAAACCTGCTAATAAAGAGGTTTGTTCTATTCTTTTTTTTGTAACTTGTTTCATAGTGTGATGTTTTATGTATACAAAGTTTCATTTGTTGCTCTTTGCTTTTTTATGACCAATGTTAGGTTTTTAAATTATAAGCCTTTTTTAATATGACGAGTGTCATGTGCCATTTAACCATTATCATTATATTTCTCAATGAATATTATGTTGCTGGCAATTACATTTATTTTCTTTTAAATCCATTCCACTCATACATACATTTCCAAATATTATATTATCTTCAAAAAAAATTACATTATGGAAATCTTGGTTTCACTTTGGTGGCTCATCATCATTATTATTATTTTATTTTTCGGTTTGGTAACTGTACAACAGGCAAATATTGCGGTAATTACAATGTTTGGTAAGTACCGCAGGATATTGCGTCCCGGCCTAAATTTTAAAATTCCTTTCTTAGAACAGATTTATAAAATTGTAAGTATACAAAATCGATCAGTCGAATTAGAATTTCAGGCTGTAACAGTAGATCAGGCCAACGTGTATTTTAAAAGTATGTTACTCTATTCGGTTATTAATGCAGAAGAAGAAACTATTAAAAAAGTAGCATTTAAATTTATTAGTGATCGTGATTTAATGCAAGCACTTATTCGAACTGTGGAGGGTTCAATTCGTGCTTATGTAGCTACCAAACGTCAGGCTGAAATTTTATTGTTACGGCGCGAAATTGTGGAATATGTAAAAGAACAAATTGATCATTCTTTAGAAGATTGGGGTTATCATTTACAAGACCTTCAAATTAATGATATAACATTCGATAAAGCTGTAATGGAGAGCATGAGCAAAGTAGTGGCCAGTAATAATTTAAAAGCTGCAGCAGAAAATGAAGGCCAAGCTCTACTCATTACTAAAACTAAATCCGCTGAAGCAGAAGGGAACGCTATCAAAATTTCAGCCGAAGCTGAAAAAGAAGCTGCTCGCTTACGTGGTCAGGGTGTTGCTTTGTTTCGTGAAGAAGTAGCCCGTGGTATGAGCCAGGCAGCCGAACAAATGAAACAGGCTAATTTAGATACCAATGTAATTTTATTCAGCATGTGGACAGAAGCCATTAAAAACTTTGCAGAAGCAGGGAAGGGTAATGTAATTTTCTTAGATGGCAGCCCACAAGGCATGGATAAAAATATGCAACAAATTATGGCTATGCTTCAAATGAAGAATAACAAAACAACTTAAATAATGTGCCCATTACAACAACAAAAAATGCATAATCATACCCGAAATGTGTAAAAGCTTTGCTAAAACATAGGTTCAACACAATTTTATACACAAGTACCCAGTTAAGTTTGTTTAACCTATATTTTAGTGGTATCATAAAAAATAATAGCATGTTTCATTTGTTGCAAGTAACAACAACACCAATTGTTGATTCATTACATAAAACCGCCGCAAGTATACCGCCGGTAGAAGAAAAAATTTCAATGTGGGATATGTTGCAGAAAGGCGGCTTCATAATGTATCCATTATATTTTTTATTGGTTTTGGCCATTTTTTTCTTTTTTGAACGCTTAATTGCTATTCGAAAAGCTTCTAAAATTGAGCCTAATTTTATGAATATTATACGCGATAATATTTTATCGGGTAATATTTCTGCTGCTCGTAGTTTGGCAAAAAATACTCCCAATCCGGTTGCTAAAATGATTGATAAAGGGTTACAACGTATTGGTAAACCCATTGATGCAATTGAAAAAAGTATGGAAAATGTGGGCAAGTTAGAAATGTACAATATGGAAAGAAATTTATCCATTCTTTCCCTAGTGGCAGGCATTGCTCCTATGTTTGGTTTCTTAGGTACTATTGTAGGTATGGTGCAATTATTTTATGGTATTGCTTCAACTGGTGAATATACTTTAAACACCATTGCAGGTGGTATATATACTAAAATGGTTACCAGTGCTACCGGTTTGATTATTGGTTTAATAGCGTATGTTGGCTATAATTTTTTAAGCACACAAATTGATAAAACTGCCAACAAAATGGAAGTAGCCAGCGCCGAGTTTATTGATATTTTGCAAGAACCAACCAAATAATTTTTATGTTATCGGCTGCAGCACATTGGGCATCACCTGTTGCGTCGCACACTGCATCTGCAACAAATAAAATGAACATTTTTATAAATAATTAGTATTTAATATGAATATTCGCCAGGGTATAAGAAAAAGACAAGCTGAAGTGCATACCGGTGCATTAAACGACATTTTGTTTATTCTGCTGTTGTTTTTCCTTATCGTATCTACCCTTGCCAATCCTAATGTAATTAAAGTAGCGAATCCAAAAGCTAAAAGCGATACCAAAGCCAAACAAACAGTTGTAATAACAGTTGATAAAGATCAGAATATTTACATTGGCCAAAAATTAGTACCATTTGATCAGTTAGAACCTCAGTTACAAGCTTATTTAGCCAAAGAAACAGATAAGCCTTCCGTTGTTATAAATGGGGATAGCACCTCACACTTAGGCACCGCCATTAAAGTAATGCAGGTTATTAAAAAATTAGGTGCAACGCCTGTTGTAGCAGTTGATAATAATGGTGTACAATAAAACCTTGAATGTAAGGGTTAACAAATTAAAAGATTGATTATTTCTATCCAATAATTCGCAATGTAAAATAGGCTATTATCTGATAGCCTATTTTCAATAATGGTAAGTTGTTATGTGTTGAAGAGGGAATATTGCGTATTTTATTTAATCCTTTCTTTCAATTAAATCCCACTTATTACCATACAAATCTTCAAACACCAATACCGTACCATAAGGTTGTTGTTGTGGGCCACTAATAATATTTACCTTGTTATGCAATAAGTTTTCATAATCCCGTTGAATATTGTCGGTATGCAAAAATAAAAACACTCTACCGCCTGTTTGGTTGCCTACGCAATGCAATTGTTCTTCGTTGGCAGCTTTTGCTAATAATAATCTACAACCCAAACTGCCTGGTGGAGCAATCACTACCCATCTTTTCGTATCTGAAAGAGCGATGTCTTCTATTAACTTAAAATGTAATTTTTTTGTATAAAAAGCAATGGCTTCGTCGTAATCTTTTACCAACAAAGCCATTTGCATAATTTCCTGTTTCATGTATAACTAAACTATACTTTATAAATTTTATTCCAAGCTTTAGTTGCGAACTGGTTTACCTGTTTTTAAAACACTTTGAATGCGCTCAAGGGTTTTCTTTTCACCACACAAACTTAAAAAGGCTTCGCGTTCTAAATCCAATAAATATTGTTCTGAAACCTGAGTAGGAGCGCTTAAGTCGCCACCGCACATTACATAAGCCAGTTTGGTTGCAACTAAGGCATCGTGTTCTGTTGCATAGCCTGCCCGTTTCATTGAATTAATGCCAACCAATAATGCACCTAAGGCAGAACGGCCTAAAACGGTAATATCTTTTCTTTGAACAGGCATATTGTATCCGGCATCAAATAAATCAATTACTGCTTTTTTTGCTGCAGCAATTCTTCTGTCAGGATTTAAAATTACGCTATCTCTATCCTTCCGAAGAATACCCAATTGATACGCCTCAAAAGCACTGGTTGCCACTTTAGCAGTAGCAATGGTTAAAAAACGTTCTTTTAAAGTATTGGGTTCCGGTTCATCTTTGTGCAACTCATCTGCTGCCCGTAACACAAATTCTTTGGTTCCACCACCACCTGGTATTAAACCAACACCCAGTTCCACCAAACCAATATAAGTTTCAGCTGCAGCACAAACCTTATCGGCATGTAAATTTAATTCGCAACCGCCACCTAAGGCCAAACCATGCGGTGCACTAACAACGGGTACTGCCGAATAACGAACGCGCATCATGGTGTTTTGGAACATACGAATGGCCATGTCTAATTCATCGTATTCTTGTTCAATTGCCAACATAAATATCATTCCAACATTTGCACCGGCACTAAAGTTGGCACCCGGATTGGCAATTATTAAACCCTTAAATTTTTCTTCAGCAACGGATATGCCTTTTTGTATGCCTTCCAATACTTCACTTCCAATACTGTTCATTTTGGTGCTCCATTCTAATGCTGCTACATCATTACCTATATCATATAAGCGACATCCATTGTTTTTCCAAATTAATCCATCAGTAAAATTGCTCAACACAATAAAGCTACCTTCTCCCGGTAAAAAGCGATAGGTCTTAGAAGAAATATCATAATATTTTTTCTTCCCTTTTTCCAAGCAATAAAATGATGTTTTGCCGGCCTCCAGCATTTCTTCTACCCAACTAGCTACTTTGTACCCTGCTTGTTTCATTTCATGCAAGGTTTTTGCAACTCCTAATAAATCCCAAGTTTCAAAAGCCCCAATTTCCCAACCAAAACCTGCTTTCATAGCATCGTCAATGCGGTACAATTCATCGGAAATTTCCGGTATGCGGAATGAGATGTAAGAGAACAAAGCATAGTGAAAACTTTTGTAAAAATTTCCTGCTTTGTCGGCAGCATTATGTAATAATTTTATTCTTTCTTTTAAATCTTCAATTGGTTTAGCGGTATCCAGCGAAGCTATTTTTGGCTTTTGTCTTGCTTCATAAACGCCTGTTTGTAAGTTAATTACTTGAATATCTTTTCCGGACGATGATTTTATTTTTTTAAAAAATCCTTCGCCTGTTTTATCGCCTAATTTATTTTCCTGCACCATTTTTTCAAGCCAGTCAGGAATTTTGAAAATGGCATTAGCTTCATCATTCGGACAATTTTCTGCAACCCCTTTTGCAACTTTTACCAGTGTGTCAATACCCACCACATCGGCTGTTCTGAAGGTGGCCGATTTAGGACGACCGATAATAGGGCCTGTTAAAGCATCAATTTCATCAATGTTTAAACCCTGTTGTTGCATAATGTGAAAAATACTCATAATGCTATATACCCCAATTCTATTGGCTATAAAAGCAGGTGTGTCTTTACACAAAACGGTGGTTTTCCCCAAATGCAGGTCGCCATATTGTAAAAGAAAATCCACCACTTCTTTTTGAGTAAAAGGGGTAGGTATAATTTCCAACAATCTTAAATACCGCGGCGGATTAAAAAAGTGGGTGCCGCAAAAATGTTGCTTAAAATCATCGCTTCTATTTTCTGCCATTAGGTGAATGGGAATACCTGAGGTGTTAGAAGTAATTAACGTACCCGGCTTTCTATACTGCTCAACCTGGGCAAATATTTGTTGTTTAACATCTAAACGTTCTACTACAACCTCAATCACCCAGTCAGCAGTAGCAATATCTTTCATATTATCGGTGAAGTTCCCTGTAGTAATTTTTTTGGCAACATCGGCGGTGTAAACAGGTGAAGGATTGCTTTTTAATGCAGTTTGCAATGCATCATTCACCAATTTATTTCTTACTAGCGGATTAGGGTTGTCACCGGCATCTTTACTCAGCATATCTAACAGCAGTACTTCAACTCCTGTTCCGGCAAAATGGCAAGCAATTCGGCTGCCCATAATTCCACTGCCCAATACGGCAACTTTCTTAATAATGCGTTTCATTGGTTTACACTTTTATTGTTTTAAGTGGGCATTTTTAGCATACCCTTTTAATGTAGGTTATGCAAAAAATTATACATACATTTTTGTAAATGCTATGATAAAACACTTAATGTCAGTTCCATAGCTTACCTAAATGAAGTTTTTTCAAAGCTAAATAAAAAATAGTTAGCTATGCAACTAATTTTTTCAAAAAGAAGGATGGCATGTTAATTTTTTTATTTATTTTGCTAATTGACCTCTGCGTTGCATTAGTTCACGCCAAGTTGTTAAAATAATGCCATTTTGGTTAATAAATGCCTTTAAACGAGGGTCAATCATGGCCAATAAATCACCACGTCTGGTTGGGCCGCTATCCGAAATAAATTGGAATAAGGGCGAGTTAGCAGTACAATGCATAATCACCATGGTTACACCTGGTTCAAGATTTTTCAAGGCATTAATATATTGGTTGGTTCTAAATGTTTGCAATAAACTATCATTTTGTAAAGTGTTGGGCGGATTTACCCAATCGTAGCTTTCATTGTACAAGTCATCTAATACCGGTAGACCTGCGTTCCACAATAATTTGCCCATGTATTGCATTTGCCGAATAAGTGCTGTAGGTGCATGCATTTGTTTTGCAATGAGCGTTGCATGTCCACCCGGTAACATAACGGGGATATGATTTTGTATGCCCAATTGAACATACACTTTTGCAAAATCAGGGGTGGCCAAAAGGGTTCCCATATGCGTATCAACATGGGTTGGTGTAAAACCCATATTAAGGGCTCGTTGAAGTTGGGCATTTATTTCAGTGGCTACTTCAGTGGCAGCAGCATGTTGCACTACATCAGCTACACTATTCCATAAACATCCTTCCTTGTCAACCAAACCGGGTGTTGTGGGTTTACCACTCAGGGGTCCCCAACGATAATTTTTCCATTCGCTGGTCAATGTTAAATGTAACCCTGCATCTATTTGCGGATGTGTTTTTAAAAAGTTCACAAATTCCGGCACCCATGAACAGGGCATCATAACACTAGTTGAAGTGGCAACCCCTTTTGTTAATGCAGTTATGGCTCCAACATTCGATTCATGACTCATGCCCGCATCATCAACATGTAAAATAACAATTTTGGCACCTTTGGGAAATCCTAATTTTTCAGCATAAGTTGTATCAGACGCTTTTACTAAAACTACCAATAAGCAGGTAAAGGTTAATTGTATTATCTTTTTCATATGTAAACTATTATGCGTTATTGCAAAACCGTTGCAAGGTTTGTATGCTGTTAAATAAAACACACCAAATTTTCATACTAATAAAGTTGCAGTATTATAAATGAATGATGAAATAGTTTTTGGTTATTCATCACTTTTTGTCTAAAATCAAATTATGCACAATCTTGCAAAATATAGTATCGGCTTCATGCTTGAATAGTTTAAAATGCGTACTTTCAAATAACTAATTCAAACCTAAAAAAGCGAACAATTTATGGGTGAACTCCAAATTAAGAAAGAACCAAAGCAATATGATGCAATTATTATAGGCTCAGGTGCAGGTGGTGGTATGGCTGCCTATGTGTTAGCCAAAGCGGGTTTAAAAGTATGTATGTTGGAAGCAGGTCCTAATTATGATCCGGCAGTCAATTCCGATCAATTAAAAAACCCTTGGGATTCACCAAGAAGGGGCGCCAGTACCAAATTTCGCCCTTTTGGTGATTTTGATGGTTGCTACTGGGGTTGGGAAATTGATGGAGAACCCTATACGCATGCAAATGGTACTAAATGGGAGTGGTGGCGAGCAAGAATGGTGGGTGGAAGAACCAATCACTGGGGCAGAATTTCATTACGCTTTGGTCCGAAAGATTTTAAACGGAAAAGTATTGATGGATTAGGCGATGATTGGCCAATTGGTTATGAAGATGTAAAACCTTATTATGATAAAATTGATCAACTAATTGGCGTGTTTGGAACAAATGAAGGACTGCCTAATGATCCCGACGGTATTTTCTTACCTCCACCCAAACCGCGCTTGCATGAATTAATGTTGAAGAAAGCCGCAGGAGGCATAAATATTCCGGTAATACCTTCTCGTTTATCAATACTTACCAAACCTATTAATAAAGATAGAGGAGCTTGTTTCTTCTGTGCACAATGCAATAGAAGTTGTAAAGTCTATGGCGATTTTTCTTCCTCTTCGGTTTTGGTTAAACCGGCATTAGCAACAGGTAATTTAGATTTAATAACCAATGCTATGGCTCGTGAAATTTTAACCGGGAATGATGGTTTGGCAACGGGTGTTTCTTATGTGAATAAAACCGATTTGCTGGAATATCAGGTAAAAGGCAGGGTAGTTATTTTAGGCGCTAGTGCTTGTGAAAGTGCTCGACTATTATTGAATTCAAAATCAAAACGCCATCCTAACGGATTAGCGAATAGTAGCAATGTGGTTGGTAAATATTTGCACGATTCTACCGGTGCTGGTATGGGGGGAGTATTGCCACAATTATTTGGCAGAAAACGCTATAATGAAGATGGAGTAGGAGGTATGCATGTGTATACACCTTGGTGGTTAGATAATAAAAAGTTAGATTTTCCCCGTGGTTACCATATTGAATATTGGGGGGGCATGCAACAACCTGCCTATGGCATAGGAATGGGCATCCAATCGCAAAATGGCAGATTTGCTGTGAATGGAAAAACAAAAGAGGCGGGTGGGTATGGTGCCTCTTTGAAAGAAGACGTTCGCTTTTTTTATGGGGCTAGTTTTGGTATGGCCGGAAGAGGTGAGGCTATTGCAAGAGCAGATAGCTATTGTGAAATTGACCCGAATGTGGTGGATAAATATGGTATTCCGGTATTACGATTTAATACCACTTATACCGATTATGAAATTAAACAAGCCAAACACATGCATGAAACCTTTCAGGAAATAATGCACCAAATGGGGGCTATCATTACCTGGGGAGGTGATAACGGGCCACAGAATAATTGGGGCTTAGCTAATCCCGGAAATATCATACATGAAGCCGGTACCGTTAGAATGGGTAATGATCCCAAAACTTCGGCACTCAATAAGTGGAGCCAAGCACACGATTGTAAAAACTTGTTTTGTGTTGACGGTGGACAGTTTGTTTCCCAAGCCGACAAGAATATTACATGGACCATTTTAGCATTATCCATGCGTGCAAGTGAATACATTATTGACCAAATGAAAAAACAAAATATTTAAAGTATGGACAGAAGAAAATCCATTAAAGCATTACTCATTACCGGAGCATCAGCAGGTGTATTGGTGGAAGCCTGTAAAAATGCAGATAAAAAAATTACAGATGCATCTTCGGTTAGTGCTAACCCTTTTCTTGGCCCCGACAGAATGGCTGAAGAAATTAAACACTATGAAAAGGTAGCCGCAGAAAAATTTTTTGACGATCATGAAATGAAAACCATTCGGGTACTTTCAGACATTATTATACCAAAAGATGAAGTAAGTGGTAGTGCTACAGAAGCTAAGGTGCCTGAATTCATTGAATTCATTGTAAATGATATGCCCGAACATCAACTGCCTCTTAGGGGTGGACTGCGTTGGTTAGATATGCAATGCCTAAATAAATACAACCATGCTTTCGTTGATTGTACACCACAACAACAAATTGAAATGGTAGATGCTATTGCTTATCCAAACAAAGCCAAGCCCGAAATGTCGCAGGGAGTAGCTTTCTTCAATAAAATGCGTGATTTGGTAGTTACCGGCTTTTATACTTCCGAAATGGGTGTAAAAGATATTGGTTATATGGGCAATGTACCTAATCAATGGAATGGTGTGCCCGATGAGGTGTTAAAACAATATGGGTTAGCCTATTCTGAAAAAGAACTAAAAGAATGTGCCCATTACGACAAAGCATAATACCTGATTTTACATACACAAATGCCGCCCCGTTTATATTAAGAGCGGCATTTTATTTTAATAAACTGTTTTTTCATCTATCTTACCTCACTGCCATTTTCTGTTGTGTCTTCTGCATTAATAAAGTGCAGTTTTCCTTTACTGTCTTCGGCCATTAGTATCATGCCATTGCTATCAATGCCACGCATTTTTCTGGGGGCTAGGTTGGCCACTACAGTAACTTGTTTGCCTACAATGCTTTCAGCCGTAAAATGCTGTGCAATGCCCGACACAATAGTTCGTGTTTCAAAACCTAAATCAACCGTTAATTGCAATAGCTTATCGGCTTTAGCCACCTTTTCTGCTGCGGTAATGGTACCAACTCTGAAGTCTAACTTAGCAAAATCGTCATAGGTAATTTCAGGTTTCAATGGTTTGTATTCAATGGGTGTTATTTCATTGGTTTTTTCTTGCATGGGTTTACTTTCACTTTTTAGTTTTTCAATTTGTGCCGCTATGGTTTCATCTTCTATTTTTTTGAATAACAATTCCGGTGCTCTTAATGTGTATCCTGTTCGTAATAAATTTAAGGTTCCTGCATTTTCCCATTCTAACATTTTAGGTACTACTTTCATCATATGCAACATTTTTGCTGCAGTATATGGTAGGAAGGGATTGATTAAAATACTTAAGTTGGCTGTAAGTTGTAAAGCTAAATGCAAACAGTTGTCAATGTGGTGCTGATTGGTAGGATCTTCTGCTAACAAATTGGCTTTCTTCCAGGGCTCCTTTTTTTGCAAATATTGGTTCCCTTTTCTCGACAAATCAATTACTTCAAACAATGCATCCCTAAAACGGTAGTGTTCAATGTTGTCTTCAACTTTTTGTTTAGCAGTCTGTATATCCGCAATTAAACTGTTGTCAATTTCATCTAAAATATCTTTATGTAACGGAGGTACCTTACCGTTACAAAGTTTGTGCATTAATACAAAAGTTCGGTTAACAAAATTGCCCAAAATGGCAACCAATTCATTGTTGTTTCTATCTTGAAAATCTTTCCAGGTAAAATCATTGTCTTTAGTTTCCGGAGCATTGGCGCACAATACATAGCGTAGTACATCCTGTTGGTCGGGAAAGTCTTTTACATATTCGTGTACCCATACCGCCCAATTGCGTGATGTTGATACTTTTTCTCCTTCAATATTTAAAAACTCATTGGCTGGTACATTGTCGGGCAAAACAAAATTGCCATGCGCCTTTAACATTGCAGGGAAAATAATACAATGAAAAACAATGTTATCCTTCCCAATAAAATGTACCAACTTTGTATCCTCCCTACACCAATAATCGCTCCATTCATTGGTTAATTCCTTAGTAGCAGAAATATAGCCAATGGGTGCATCAAACCAAACATATAATACTTTTCCTTCTGCATCAGGTAAGGGTACTTTTACACCCCAGTTACTGTCTCTTGTCATAGCTCTGGGTTGTAAGCCATTGTCTAACCAACTTTTGCATTGTCCATAAACATTATTCTTCCATTCTTTATGTCCATCAATAATCCATTCTTTTAACCAAGGCTCATAGTTTTGTAATGGAAAATACCAGTGTTTTGTTTTTTTCTTTACAGGTATGGCATTACTAAGTGTACTACGGGGATTGATTAATTGCTCAGGACTCAATGATGTTCCGCATTTTTCACATTGATCACCATACGCACCGGGATTGCCGCATACAGGGCAGGTGCCGATAATATATCTATCTGCTAAAAAAGTTTGGGTAGTTTCATCAAAAAATTGCTCAGTTTCTTTTTCTTCAAATAATCCATCGTCATATAGTTTCTTAAAAAAAGCAGATGCTGTTTCGTGGTGTATGGGGTTCGATGTTCTTGAAAAAATATCAAAAGCAATTCCCATTTGCGCAAAACTTTCTTTAATTAACGCATGGTATTTATCAACCACTTGTTGTGGTGTAATCCCTTCCTTCATGGCACGAATGGTTATGGGTACACCATGTTCATCCGATCCGCAAATAAATTTTACATCGCGTTTTTGCGCCCTCTGGTAGCGCACATAAATATCTGCCGGTAAATAACAACCTGCTAAATGCCCAATATGTACAGGCCCGTTTGCGTAAGGCAGGGCAGCGGTAACCAACAATCTGTTATAATTTTTTGTAGTCATCTGTATCACTTTATTCAACTTCCGTTGCGTCGCACACTTATACTGTAATGCTTTTGGCGGCTGTTGGGCTGCAAAAATAAGCATAAGTTGTTAGTATGCGCTTTTAGCATTCCATATCAGCATTTATTCGGTTAGTACTAGCATATTTTATAGTAAATTGCTGCAATAATTGTCGCATCTATCATTTTTTTCCTATGTCAAATACTCGTATCATTATTTCATTAGTTTATTTACTAACATCATTTACTGTTAAAGCACAAACCATTGAAGTTAATCAGGTGGGTTATCAAATAAATGCACCCAAAATTGCTGCTGTATTCAATATTACCAATGGCACCAAGTTTTTCATCACCAATATTTCGGGCACTGATACCTTGTTTTCTGCTCAATTGCAGCCTACCCGCAATGATTTGTATGCCAATAATATTCCTGTTCAATTGGCCGATTTTTCTGCTTTCCAACAAGTGGGTACGTTTCAATTAATTGTACCCGGTGCAATCAATAAACCTCAAATAATTATTCATTTGCTGCCTTTTAATACAATTGGTAAAGCTGTTTTAAAAGGTTATTATTATCAACGTGCTTCCATGCCCTTATTACCGCAATATGCAGGTGTATGGGCTAGACCTGCCGGACATCCGGATAATGCTGTTTTGATACATGAGTCTGCATCCACTAATGAGCGCCCTGCCGGTTCAACTATTGCAACACCCGGTGGTTGGTATGATGCGGGCGATTATAACAAGTATGTGGTAAATTCCGGCATTACTATGTACACATTGCTTAGTGCTTATGCGCACTATGCTAGTTACTTCGATACCCTTACCACCAATATTCCAGAAACAGGCAATGGTCTGCCCGACATTATTAATGAACTATTGTACAATTTACGTTGGATGCTCACCATGCAGGATACTGATGGGGGCGTATATCATAAATGCACCAATGCTGCTTTTGATGGAATGGTTATGCCAAATGCAGCAACCCAACCCCGTTACGTAATTGAGAAAACAACAGCAGCCACTCTTGATTTTGCAGCAGTAATGGCACAGGCAGCAGGGATTTTTGCAAAATGGCAAAACAATCGTTTGCCTCATTTAGCCGACTCATGTAAACAGGCTGCAGTTAAAGCATGGCAGTGGGCTGAGCAGCATCCTAACTTAGATTATAACCAAACTGCCATGAATGCTAAGTTTAAACCTGCAGTTACAACCGGTGCTTATGGTGATACCCACTTAATGGACGAATGGTTTTGGGCAGCAGCAGAATTGGCTATCAGTACAAAAGATAAACCTTATATCAATTGGTTACTGCAGTATAAAGTTACTGTTGCTGTCATTCCCTCATGGAATCAAGTAGCAGCATTAGGCATGTTTTCATTATTAAACCATGCAAATCAATTGCCTGCTTCTTTACAACCACTTATTCAAAATTGTAAATTGCAAGCTATTGAAGTTGCCAATTATTTATTGCAACACGGCAATATGGCCATGCATACCGTTATGGGGCAATCGAATAATGATTTTATATGGGGCAGTAATGCTGTAGCTGCTAACCAGGGCATGTGGTTATTACAAGTGTTTCAACTTACAGGGGAAAGGCGTTATTTGAATGGTGCATTATCTAATGCCGATTATTTATTAGGTCGTAATGCAACAGGGTATTGTTATATAACCGGTTTTGGTACCAAAAGTCCTATGCATCCACATCATCGGCCATCTATAGCCGATGGTATTCAGGCACCAATTCCTGGATTATTGGTAGGCGGGCCTAATCCCTCTAGGCAAGATGGACAAATATACCCGAATAATTATCCTGAAACAGCTTATACAGATAATGATAAAGCCTATGCAGCCAATGAGATTGCCATTAACTGGAATGCGCCGGCCGTTTTTTTATTGAATGGTTTAAATTATTGGTCATTACAAAAAGCTTGGTAGCGCATTTAGAATTTTAATGCAGTGCTTATATTATTCAAAAAATTGCTTATTATTGAAATGACAATTTTTTTTAGTTATTTGCCACCTAATTTATGATGCAAAAGAAAGTACTGCTAATAATTCCCTGCTACAATGAAGAGGCTGCTTTACCGGCTCTACTTAGGGAGGTGGCAAAAACTACATTTCCCGAACCTTATAAGGTAGATGTTATAGTAGTGAACGACTGCTCAACAGATAATACGGTAACTGTAGCTAAGCAAATGAATGCTTGGGTAATTGATTTACCTATGAATTTGGGAATTGGTGGTGCAGTACAATCAGGTATACAATATGCATTTAACAATCACTATGATTTCGCTATTCAGTTAGATGGTGATGGGCAGCACCCTCCTGCTGAAGTAGTTACCTTACTCGATGCCCAAAAACAATATAATGCTGATGTGGTAATTGGTTCACGCTTTATAGGTAACGGTAATGGGTTTCAGTCTTCTTTTATACGCCGTTTGGGTATTCGTTATTTTCATTGGTTAAACCGAATATTTACGGGGAATCAAATTTTTGACAGCACTTCCGGATTTCGGTTATTAAATAAAAACGCCATTGCATTGGCTGCCAATAATTATCCCGATGAATATCCGGAGCCCGAATCATTGGTGTTATTTGCTAAAGCGGGTTTAAAGATAAAAGAAGTGTCTGTTCAAATGCGAGAACGGCAGGGTGGAACTTCTTCAATCGGGAAATCTGCCTCTGTTTATTATAGTTTTAAAGTTAGTTTAGGAATGTTTTTCACATTTATTCGTCATTAAACGTTATACCATGATACGCATACAATTGCTGACAATCGTTGTTAATATTTTTTTCTTAGTTTATATTTTCCGCTTAATTGTAAAAGGAAAATTAAGAGAAGAATATGCCATTGTGTGGTTAATATGTACACTGTTCATTATGCTTTTTTCCTTTTGGCGAAGAGGGCTTGATGTAATTGCTCATTTTTTGGGTGTGTTTGAAGCACCCAACTTGGTGTTTACCGGAGCTATTTTTGCTATTTTTATTTATTTGTTGCATTTAAGCGTGGTGGCTTCAAAATTACAAAACAACATTCGAAAGCTATCACAAGAAATAGCACATTTAAAGTTGGCGTTAGAAAACAGAGAAATTGAAAATTTAAAATAAATTTACCTTTCATGTATTATGATAATAATTGGGCTGTAGTAATACCAATGGCTAATGAAGAGTCAGAATTTAAGTTATTTACTGATGAACTGTTAATGGTATTAAACCGACTACAATCCGGTACCGTTTATTTGGTAGTTGATACTGTCTCAAAGGATCGAACTTTGGAACTTTGTCGAGAATTGTCAACAACGGATGAACGCTTTATAACAGTTTATGCACCTGAAAACAAGAATGTAGTGGATGCCTACATACGTGGTTATAAAGAAGCCTATAAAAACGGACATGATATCATAATAGAGATGGATGCTGGTATGAGCCATGATCCTAAAGCCATTCCCATGTTTTTAAGGGTATTAAATGAAGGAAATGAATGTGCCTTTGGCAGTAGGTTTATTAATGGTGGCTCAATGGTCAAATCGCCATCATCTAGAGTTTTTTTATCGCGAGCTGGTACATTTTTATCTAATGTTTTATTAGGAACTAAAATGTATGATATGACATCGGGTTATCAAGGATTTCATGCAGCGATTGTTAAAAAAATAATTGAGTATCCCTTATTGTCTAAAGCTCATTTTTATCAAACTGAAATCAGGTACTTGTTACGCAAGTCAAAGTATGCTGAAATCCCCATTCACTATCAGGCACCCTCACCCAGTGTTTCTAAAAAAGCCATAAAAAACTCATTACAGGTTTTGTGGCATTATTTTGCTAATCGGTTTACCCAAAAACATCCTAATCAATTGTAACTCATGAGTGAAAAAATTAGTTTAGTCATAACATCCATTGCTTCACCCAATGCGGTTTTAAAAAGCTATGCACAAATGTGTAAACAGCATTCGGTAAATTTTATTGTGGTCGGGGATACTAAATCGCCCAATGATTTTTTTATTGACAATTGCCAATTTTTATCTATTGATGCACAACATGGAATACATAATTCTTTCTCACGTTTATTGCCTGTAAAACACTATGCCCGGAAGAATATGGGTTATTTACAAGCTATACAGCAAGGTAGTACCGTTATTATTGAAACTGACGATGATAATTTTGGGAATGATAATTTTTTTAATTTTTTTCCTCAATCAAGTACTCAATTTCATTATGAGGTTACTGGTAAATGGGTGAATATTTATCAATATTTCACCCATAAGAATATTTGGCCTCGGGGATTACCGTTAGACTGTATTTTGGATGATAGTGCTGATTTTTCAAAGGCTCAGTTACAAAATATTAATGCTCCAATACAGCAAGGTTTAGCCAATGATAATCCGGATGTTGATGCAATATATAGGTTAGTAAATGATGAACGTATTCAGTTCAACCATAATGCACCAATTGCATTGGGTAAACATACTTGGTGTCCATTTAATAGTCAGAATACGGTATGGTATAAAGAGGCATTTCCATTATTGTATTTACCTTCCTATTGTAGTTTTAGAATGACTGATATTTGGCGCAGTTTTATTGCCCAAAGAATTGCATGGGAAAATAATTGGCAGGTATTATTTTATGCACCCACTGTATGGCAGGAGAGAAATGAACATAATTTAATGCGTGATTTTGAAGATGAGGTACCCGGGTATTTACATAATAATGAAATAAAGAAAACTTTAGAATGTTTATCATTAAAAGGTGGTGCCAATAATTTAGGGGATAATTTAAAACGTTGTTATGAAGCATTGGTGCAGCGGCAATACATTGGTGAATCTGAAATGCCATTGCTTGAAGCATGGTTAAGGGCATTGGATGAGATTTCATGAATATATTATTTTCAGCCTTTAAGGTTCAAATGGATAAAATAAATGTGCTAATTTTTACTTAATGCATAATAAGATTAAATTTTTTTTAATACAGTATCTGCCACTACTGACTATTGTATGGTGTGTTTTTATGCTTTTGTCACTAAAAACCGGATGGCTTAATATTTTTTTTTATGATTCAGATAATCTTCATGTACAGGGTATTGACTATTTTGCTTTGCCCAAAACATTTTTAAATTTGAAGGAAGGGATAAGTATGTTTGATACGTGGGGAGGAGCCCCTTATGGTCCATATGCAACCTGGTATTTAGGTCATCCTGCATTTGGTTTATTTGTGTGTAGTTGGTTTGCATTCTTTGCCCCATGGACCAGCTATTGGCTTTTCGTATTGTTTTCATTCTCGCTCATGGTTTTGGCAGCCTGGTTAATGGCTAAGGAAGCATCCAATACACTATCAAAGCGGTTAATTTGGTTTTTAATGTTATTCGGTCTCCCTATATTTTGGATGTTTTATGTGGGCAATATGCACGCACCATTAATTCTTGCTTTAACATTTATTTTCTTGGCTTTGCATCTTTTTTCTCTACCCATTAATAGCCAACATAATGAAAAATTGGCCAATAAATATTTAATGGCGGGTTTATTAATTTCTTTTTTCAGTAAACCTATTGTTTTATTAATGTTGCCATTATTATTATTGTTGAAGAAAACACGAAAGACTACATTTATTAGTTTAATCATTTACGGAATAGTATCCTTGCTTTTTATTGTTGTACCGTTTCTAAATCCGGAGGCAATTGGATTTAAAAATATTATTTATCTTTTATCCAATCCTGATTTTGTTAAACAGCATATGAACATTTATCAAAACCAATTTGTGCTAAATGCTTATATGAAAGACAACAGCATACATTGGTTCAACTTAATTGCACAAAGTGATTATAGATTAATGCATATAGATGTTTTTTCATTCCCTGTTTTTTTCGATACATTATTAGGCTATCCATTAAATGCTGGTTGGTATAAACTTCCCATATACATTACTTTGTTTCTTTCATTTTTGATACCTTTCATTCAAAATAAAGAAACCAAATACCAGTTAGCCCTCTTATTATCAGTAAGTATTTCGCTTACTTTTTTTCTGAGTTATAATACTGTTTGGGAATATCAATATGCTTCATTATCGCCTGTATTGGGCATTTTTGTATTGCAATATAACAGAAAGGTATTTTACAGAAAGTGGATTCCGTTATTGCTATTCATTTGTTTTATTAGCAGTTTACCCAATTTTTATTTTTTACTTAGAGGGAAAGAAATTTCCGCTATCAGCTTATTCTTAATTCGATTTAATCATATTCTTCCGGTAATTGTATTATTTATCTTTTCAATTTTCCTTATTGTAAAGAAACTAATTGCTAGTGATATCAATTTTTCAAATATAATTGCTAACTAATTTGAAAAAAGTTAAATAAATGTCTTCGAAAATAACTATTGTGATTCTAAAATTTTAACCGATTTTTATTATTCATAGGGTTGAACAATGAATTTTGATTGATTATTTAAATAATTTAAATAATCTTTTCTGAAATAACCAACACAACCATATTCAGGAAAGCCTTTATTGATGATTTCAGCTAATTGATACCTTTCCTTAAAGGAATAATCATTAAATATGTTTTTAAATATCATATTATCCCACGTAGTTGGGTTTGTATAATAATCATTAGCTCCTTGTAAATTTATCATGTTCGCCTTGAATGTTTGTGCCATCAAAATTTCAGGTGCTAATTCATAGAACGTTTCTTTATCAAATGATTCATGTCCTTTTGGACCAACTTTTATGGTATTGGCATGAGCCATAAGGGTATTGTTCAATCCCATCATATCAATTATATTTCCTTTATATCCATAGGCTATTCCACCTGCTGAGCCATATCCAATTTTTGGCAATGAATCTTCAAAAATGATAGATAAGATTTTCCCATTTTCTCTTTCATTAGCAGCAATATAAAACTCATTTGAAATACTAAACTGATAATTAGCTACTGATTCAGATAAATTTTGGCTATTTTTAAAATAAAGCCAATTCTGGTAGATGTTTTTTGAAATCCAAATTCCCCCCACAATCAAAAATATATAGGTGTAATAAAACGATTTCTTTGTAAAATAAAATAATGGAATCAAAAATATAAAATACAGTATAGGATAAATTGGTTGATACATTCTAAAACCATGAAAATGATCCGCACCTTCTAAAATTGGAATTGTTATACCAGTTATGTAATTAGAATTATTATAAAACCTAATAAAAATGTAATACTGGTATTATTTTTTATGTATTCAATTAAAATAAAGGTTGTGCTAAGTGCTAAAAATATAACTAATACTACACCATATTGTTTTATAAAATTTTCAAAATAATTGAATCCATCACTTATCGTCTGTTCAAAGGATGCTGATACCTTTGCATAGAATGTATTTGGGAAAGGATATTTAAAATAAATAAGTCGGAATATTGTGCGAATTATAAAACTAACTGTATAGCCAATAATTGGTTGTATGATTAGTTTTATTGTTTTATTAAAATTTCTTGTTTGTAAATGAATGATAAAAGCAAACAAGGTAATAAAAGCAATTCCCCAAATAATAGCCTCAGGCCTTGTTAAAATGAGTGTGATAAGGAGTAGGGAAAGTAAAATAGCTTTTTTTTCTTTGGAAATATCGCTATCAAATAGTAATTGTATAAAGTAGCAAAAAATGCTTATAAGTATAAAACTATATAAGCCTGTATCCATTAATGAAATGACATTCCATCCGAAATATAATGGATTACTAATTAACCAAGCTAAAAATCCTATTTGTAAACAAATCCTAAGCTTTTTTGAAAAAGCTAATTTTTTAGAAATTAAATGAATTGTATATTGAATAAGCAATATGCTTATTATAGATAAAATTAAATTAAAAAAGAATATTAGAACTTCAGGATTAGGTGTTATTAGATAAAAAGCACTGCAAATTATAAAATAAAAGAAGCAAGTAAATCCTTCAACATGTTCTCCACCAACATTGTACACAATACCATTCCCATGTACAAAATTTTTAGCATAAACAAATAAAATATTCGCATCATCTGTTCCTATTAATGGTTGATTGATAAATGTAAAAGAATAATAACATCCAATTACTATACATACAAAATAAATAATTTATATGTATGTATTTTCCCTTAAAAAATTCATCTATAACTTCTTTGAAAAAATTTCTTGACTTTATTTTAAATTATTCTGGTTTATTATCATTTTTTTCTTGCTGCGCCCATGCTATATTATTTTTAGCTAGTTGATTATTAGGATCTGCAGCAAGGGCTTTATTAAAATTTTCAATGGCTTTATCATATTCTTTTTGGAACACCTTCGCTGTGCCTATATTATTGTAAAATATGGAACTTGCAGAAGGATACTTTTTCAATCCATCACTCCAAATGGCTATGCTCTTATTATATTCTCCTACTTGCATGTATAAAAGTCCCAGTTGAATGTAAAATGCCTGGTCCTGCTTATCGGGTGTTTTTGTCAATAAGGTATTGATGATATTAATGGTTTTTTGTTTTTCATCTAAGCCCCATTTTAAATTATTTTTTGCTAACTGAAAACTAGTATCAAGGCTAATGGCTTTTTTGCATGCATCAATACCCAATGTATAATTTTTTAACATAATATTGGCTACACCTAAATTATTATAGGCATTGGCATTATTGGGTTCTTTTTTAATTAATTTTTGTAAGGGTTGAATGGCTTTTCCGGGCATTTTTGCATTAATGTATGCAGCTGATAATGCCAATATGTTGGCAGCACTCGGATTAACATTGACTGCTTTTTCAAGACTGGCCAATAAATTGCTAAGACTATCTGTATTTGATTTTTCTAAGGTATAATTATTTTTTTTCGGTGCACTTGAAATTAAAATGGCTATTGGTATTGCCATTACAATAACAACTCCTGCAATAATTAATATTCGCTTTACTAAAGGGTTGATGGCATTGTTTTCCATATTGCTGTTTGAGTTAGTTTCGTTCATTTTATGAATATGTTTAAAAAGTTTAATAAAATTTATAACAAAAATAAATATTGGCTACTAATTTTTTAGTGCCCTTAACGCAAATTGAAGATTGTTTTTTGCAATTGTAAAATCAGGTTTTAGTTCAATGGCTTTTTCTAATGCAGGTATGGCTTTTTTGTATTCTTTCAAAGCAATGTAACTAGAGCCAATGTTGTTGTAAGCTTCAGCAAAATTGGGCTTGATTTTTAAGGCTTTTTCAGCAGCTCTAATGCATCCAGTGTAGTCCCCTTTTTGGTAATAGCCTAAACTTAAATCAATGTATTTATTGGCATCAGGTTGCGCATCAATTAAACTTTCCTGCATATCTAAACCATTTTTTTGTGCTTCAGCCATAATCAAATATTCCTTAACAGAAGCATTATCAGGGATCAACTTTTGTGTTTCCAGTGCTAAGTTTTTTAAGGCAGACCATTGACCGGTTTCACTATAAGCACGCATTAAGAGCAGTCTGGCATCTATTTGTGCAGGCGATAATTCCAACGATTTTTGTAAGTAGGGGATAGCTACCGTATAATGCTGATGGTTCATTAAATATCTTCCATAAAAAAACCAACTTTCAGGATAGGCCGGACCTAAAGCTAATGCACGTTTAAAATAGGTTACAGCGGCTGTAGTGTCTCCTTTAATATCATTGATGATAGCCAAATTTATTTGTAAAGCATGATAATTAGGTAATAGTTGTAAGGCCCGAATAAAATATTTTTCTGCCGTAGCATAATCTCCTTTATTCATTTGTGTTAATCCATAATTCATTAATCCTCTTCCATTATTTGGACTATTTTCCGTTACATTCTTCCACAAACTTTCTTCTGTGTGCCATACCTTATTTCTATTGATAGTTGCATAAGCATATACACCTAATAATAAAAGTGCTGCAATTGCTATAGATGTTTTATAAGGTAATGCATTTTTTTCAAACCAAATTTTCAATGGTTCTAAAAATAACCCTATTGTCCATACTACACTTATCATTAAGCCAATATATGGGAAGAATATTCGATGGTAGTTTAATACTTCTGCCAAAGGGAAAATGCTGGAAGTTGGAATTAAAGCCAAAAAGAACCAAAAAATTCCAAAACTAATGGGCTGCCATTTTTTATTAAATGACGTAATAATAGCAACAACAAGCAATGCTACAACAAATAAAATACCGGCAATAAATCTAGGGTCTGTTATACCAGGTAGTAACCCCCAGTCGGTATCAGCACTTAACCCTATGGGTAAAAAGTAAATTCCAAAATAATGTGCAATAATGTAAGGCTGGGTAATTAAATATTGAAGTGTAGAAGTTCCACCGGGAATCCAACTGGGCGGGGTCATTTTATCAATGAATACATACATTATTCCGCATACTATAAACACAGGAATTATTTTTTTGATTAGTAGAATAACCTGTTGCCTGTGTTTTGATTGAAATAATTGTTGCAGATTGAGATTGTATTCAAAATATAACAAATAAAAGAAGAAAATGGGGGCAAACATTACAGCAGTGGGTTTGGCCAAACTCCCAATTAAAATGGGTATGAGGTACAAATAATTTTTTCTGAATTTTGGCCAATATTGGTACACAACAAAACCTAAAACTACAAACATGGTCGATTGCAAGTCACTTCGGGCAATGATATAATTAATGGTTTCCGCATTGGCAGGATGTAACAAATACCAGGCTACTCCAAAAGCTGCCAGCCAAATGTTGCGTTTGGTATTGGGTTGCACCAAGTTGAATAATTGAATAAAAAAATAGAAAAGCAATATGCCTTGCAATAAAAAAACAATAAAATCATCTAACTGAAACCAAAATGGAAAGTAACCTCCTGCTAACCAATAATCAATGGCTAAAGTTAAACTTACAATTGGTCTGTAAGATTGGTTTTGCGGCAATGTACTAAAAGTGGTGCCGTCCACAAAAAACCTCGGTATATGCTTAAGGCTTCTTATATATATATTGTTTACTATGGTATGGCTATCATCGAAATGGAAAGTATTAGAAAAATGGTTCCAATATACCATAGTTGTTGCCAATAAAATACCAAGTAAAATAGTATACGTAACTTTTTTTTTCATAATTAGGGTATCAGGGTTGCCGTTAAATGTGGTGTTATGATGTAAATATATTGTATGCTTGCTTTTAATAATTCGGCAAATTTCAAAAAATGTTTGTTTTTTAAAAAAGAAAGCTAAAATATGCTCAATTTATTTGAAAGGTTAACTTCAGCAATTGCCAATTGGTTTAAGCATCATTTAAAATTAGCTATTACATATTGCTTTGTTGTTATCTATTTTCTTGTATAATTTTTAGTTTGATAGAGGAGATATATTTTCTTTTTTTGTGGAAAAAAAGCCCCTTTTTATTTGTTTTTTTAGTAAAATTTAATTATCTTTAACTAGTTTACATATTCTGATCTGTTTTAATAGAATTATTCTCGTCCTACTTAAACGGCTATTTAGTAACAGGACATTTGTAGGTACCTGGTTCGAGACAAATTCGAGGCAAGTTCGACCTTTGTTCGAACAAATGCCCATTCTGCTTGCTTTTCATTGGGCTTGTGTCGAACATGGGTCGAACAAATTTCAAAAAAATACCAAAAAAGTTAAGAAAAATAGGCGTTTCACTGTTGTTCCACGGACTTTTTTATTAAGTATCTATTTTTTAATGGGCTTAAAATAATTGAAGATTAATTGCTTATTCGGGGTGGCTTTTATAAAATTCGATGGGTTTCTATCCTCCTTCAAATGAATGTAACAATTAAAATAAACTTAGTGTAGTTATTACATAAATTTGGTACTTTGAAAACTTTTATTATTTTTGTAGTCAAATCACTACAAGCATGTATAGAAATCTACGCAATTTTATCGTTATTCTCGCAGCAATTTTCGCTGTAAATAGCACTGTTTCTGCGCAATCTATTCAACGTCAGGTAGTAGCAACAGCAGGCGGTTATACCAACCAAGGTAGTGTGGCCATTTCTTTTACCGTAGGAGAGCCTGTAGCTGATTTATTTCCGAATGTGTTCCAAGGGAAAGCCATAACAGCAGGTTTTCAACAACCCGATCCTGAAATTCAAGAGAATATATATCGCGATTCCAGTAACTATTTCGTTTTATTTCCTAATCCAACCATTGATGGAAAAACAAAATTAGGATTCAGAGATGTGCCCAATGGAACTTATACCATTGATATCATTGATGCGTTGGGAAGGGTACTTCAAACAACTACCGTTGAATACTTTAATCATAACTTCTTGTATGTGGATTTAGATGTTACCAATTTAGCACGTGCGGTTTACTTTATAAGAATAAGAAGTGATAAAAATTTCCGTGGAGAGTTGAAGTTAATGCGCTTGTAATTTCATAAAAATGGGTGATTTTAATGTCATATAAAATTTAATACCTACTGTAGCGTTTAACATTTTATTATAAATACATTTATTTTTGTATTATGATTTGTTAATGAGATTTTAAACGTAGTGAGATAACAACCTTAAACCTTGGAAGTGTGAAAAGAATTTTACTAACCTTCTGCTTATTGATCGGCGTTATTGCTGTATCCTATGCACAACCGCAATCCTTTAAATATCAGGCGGTTGCCCGCGGCTTAAATGGAGCCCTTTTGAGCAATCAGCAAATTAATGTACGGATCAGCATATTATTAGGAACCAGCCCTAATCGTACCCTTGAATACCAAGAGGTACAAACCGTTACAACCAACCAATATGGTTTGTTTTATTTAGACATTGGTAAAGGTACACCTACTACCAGTGCTAAATTTACTGATATTGACTGGGCCAGTCCACTTCAACAATACATTCAAACTGAAATAGATTTAGGCCAGGGTTATATAAATATGGGTGCCTCAGAAATGCTGAGTGTTCCTTACGCTTTATATGCATTAAACTCACCAAAAGGGCCTACCGGGGCTACCGGTGCCACCGGAGCTACCGGAACAGCCGGTGCTAATGTTTTAACTGGTTCCGGTGCTCCTGCACCAACTTTGGGTTTTAATGGCGATAGTTATATTGATATTGTAACAGGTAATGTTTATACTAAAAATGCAGGTAGTTGGATAAACTCAGGGGCGACTTTAAAAGGAACTACAGGAGCAACCGGGCCAACAGGACAAACCGGGGCTTCTGCTTTAAGCGGAACCGGAGTGCCCAACAATAGTTTGGGTAACAATGGCGATACATATATTGACAATTCCACGGGTATTATATATACCAAATCGGGTGGGGTTTGGACAAGTACGGGAAATAGTTTGATGGGAGTAACCGGCGCAACAGGAGCGGCCGGATTTTCTGCTTTAAGTGGTTCCGGTACTCCGGCCAATACTTTAGGTAACAATGGCGATACTTATATTGATAATATTACAGGTATTATTTATGTGAAATCGGGTGGAGCTTGGATTAGTTCAGGCAAATCTTTAATGGGCGCTACTGGTGTAACCGGACCTACCGGTGCAGTGGGTGCCACAGGTGCACAAGGTGTACAAGGTATTACCGGTAATACAGGAGCTACCGGTGCATCCGGCGCCTCTGTAATTAGTGGTAGTGGAGCACCTTCTAATGGTACAGGCAATAATGGTGATACTTATATTGATATCACCAATGGAAATATTTATCAAAAATCTGGTGGTATTTGGGTAAATAGTGGTGCATCTTTTATGGGTGTAACTGGCGCTACGGGCCAAACAGGCGCACAAGGGGTAACTGGTGCCACAGGTCCACAAGGCCCTGCCGGTGTGAATGGAACAAATGGCTCAACCGGAGCAACAGGTGCAACTGGTCCGCAAGGAGCCACTGGAAATAATGGTATAGATGGTGCAACCGGCGCAACCGGTGCTACTGGTCAAACAGGAGCTACAGGTCCGCAAGGAGCTACAGGTAATAATGGTGTAGATGGTGTCACAGG
>NZ_JBMFQT010000009.1:0-134202 GCF_049968455.1 Hydrotalea sp.
AACCCTACTAGCAAATTCAGCATAACACAATGCACTAAAGCCACATGTAATTGCTGTTATAATGAAAAGAAATGCAATACCGGGTCCTCCATTAAAAGCTGCCGTACCAATAGTTGAGAAAATTCCTGCACCAATAATGGCAGCAATGCCCATGAATGTTAAATCCTTTACCGTTAGTACGCGGTTTAATGATTGATGATGGCCATCTGTTAATCCTGCCTCAGAATCGGCAACAATTTTGTCAATTGATTTTTTACGAAATAAGGTCGACATGCAATCGCTATTTATTAAAAAAAGGAAGATACACTAATAATCTCTTTGAATAAGAAATGCAGCAATATCTTTTAAATGTTTTTTTCTAGTGCTTTGAACAGCAACTTCTTCTAAATGATACATTGCTTTATTCAAATATTCTTCTTTTAAAGCTTTTGCCCATTCAGGAACGCCACATTCACGAAATAGTTCAATAACAGTTTCAACTTTATTATCAGCATTGTTATTCAAAGCATTGTTCAACTTTAGTCGTTGTGCATCTGTCGCTACCTCTAATGCACGAATTAGTAAAGCTGTTTTTTTATTTTGTTTAATATCGCCACCAATTTCTTTACCAAATTTTGCAGCTTCACCAAACGCATCTAAATAATCATCCTGTATTTGAAATGCAATACCTAAATTTTTTCCAAACGCATATAAATGTTTGCTACTCCCCTCACTAGCACCACCTATGATTGCCCCCATTTCTAAACTAGCTGCCAATAAAACAGATGTTTTTAGTTCAATCATTTTTATATATTCATATAAATCAATGCGATTATCTTGCGCATAATCCATATCCAATTGTTGGCCTTCGCAAACTTCTACTGCTGTTTTATTAAATAAAAGCAAAATGTTTTTTAAATATTCTGTTTGAATATTTTCTAAATATTGGTAAGCTTTTATCATCATTACATCACCCGATAATAAAGCAGCAGTATTTCCATATTTAGTGTGAACAGTAGGTTTGCCCCTGCGTAGTTCGGCTTCATCCATAATATCATCATGTATTAAAGTGAAGTTGTGAAACAGTTCAATTGCAGTTCCTACTTTATAAGCATCTTCATGAATGTAACCAAACAACTCATTACCCATTAAACAAAAAACCGGACGAATTCTTTTTCCCCCTAACTGCAGAAAATATCTACATGGGTCATATAAGTTTTTAGGTAAAGTTGGTAATTGTTGTGCTGAAAAATACTTTCCAAATAATTCTGTAAGTTGTTCAAACGTATGCATACCACAAACTAACAGGAAAAATTTGAAATAAAATTATTCAGCATCAAAGTTTTATACACAAAAAATTGGCACGATTTTTTGATAATTTTGTAAAAATATGTATTATGAAAAAATTATTCATCCTAAGCCTCTTCTCTTTATTTGTTGGTATTGCTTCATTGCAGGCGCAAAATTTAAGTAGCTCCTATCAAACAGCGGTGGGTTTAAAAATTTATCCCGGTGCAGTTTCTGTAAAACATTTTGTAAATGGCAATAATGCTGTTGAGGGTTTAGGCTATTTTTGGCAGTATGGTTTTCGATTAACAGGCTTGTATGAAATACATGGCGATATTAATGGTGCTCCCGGCTTAAAATGGTATGTTGGCCCTGGTGCTCATATTGGTTCTTATAACAATAATTGGGAAAGAGATTATCCTAATAGAAATAGTGGAATAGCTATTGGCATTGATGGTGTATTGGGCTTGGACTATAAAATTAAAGGAGCTCCTTTAAATGTTAGTTTCGACTGGCAACCATCTTTCAATTTAGTAGGTTATTCCTATTTCGAAGGCGGTTGGGGTGGTTTAGGTATCAGATATACATTCTAAATAAAACACGAAGAAATATTATAGAAGAAGTTCGAAGTTGTCATCAATACTTCGAACTTTTTTGCTTTTAGGAATTACTAATTTTGTCATGAAAATAAACTATCAACAAATTCTTTTTTATCAAACACCAATAAATCATCAATTTTTTCACCTACCCCTATAAACTTTACGGGAATTTTAAATTGATTGGCAATTGCTAGTACTACCCCACCTTTAGCAGTTCCATCTAATTTAGTAATAGTAATAGCCGATACATTAGTTGCAGCCGTAAATTGCTTAGCTTGTTCTAATGCATTTTGTCCTGTTGAACCATCAAGTACCAACATTACTTCATGCGGTGCATTAGGAATTACTTTTTGAATTACGCGCTTAATTTTCGATAGCTCTTCCATTAAATGTGCTTTATTGTGCAAACGGCCGGCCGTATCAATAATTACAACATCAGTATTCCTTGCAACAGCACTTTTAACAGTATCAAATGCAACAGCACTTGGGTCGCTACCCATAGCTTGTTTTACAATAGGAACCCCAACTCTTTCACTCCAAATAGTTAATTGATCAACTGCTGCTGCTCTAAATGTATCAGCTGCACCAAGTAAAACAGAATAGCCCGCTTTTTTATAGTTGTGAGCTAATTTGCCAATTGTGGTTGTTTTACCTACCCCATTTACTCCAACAATTAAAATTACAAATGGCTTTTTATCGTTTGGAATTTCAAAATGTTTTTCACTTTCATTAGCTATTTTTAACACATTTTGAATTTCATCTTTTAATAAATTATTTAGTTCTGCAGTATTAACGTACTTATCTTTTTTAACCCGCTCTTCAATACGTGCAATAATTTGTAAAGTGGTATCAATACCTACATCGGCACCAATCAATGCTTCTTCTAATTCATCCAACACTGTTGCATCAACCGTACTTTTACCGGCAATGGCTTTTGATATTTTAGATAGAAAACCCTCTTTGGTTTTTTGCAGTCCCTGGTCTAAACTTTCCTTTTCTTTCTTGCCGAATAACTTATCAAAAAATCCCATAAAAATTCTTTCAATGAGTAATGTAAATGTGAGTAAAATTAACACTAAAATTTATAGAAAAATTTTGTGTATACATTATATCCAATCAATAACAACAATCAACACAAATTTTGAATAAAAAAAAGCTTTCCATTTGTGGAAAGCCTTGCATAATTTAATTGCAAAAAACTACTTAGCTAAAAATTCTTTTACTTTATCCTTGTGCACAATAGCTTCTTTAAATGTGTAAGCACCGGTTTTGGGGCTGCGTACGGGTTTAATAACTTTAGTCCAGTTTTTTGCTTCAGCGGCGGCCTTTTGGTCTTTGGTCTTAATCGCTGTTTTTGCTGCTTTTGCCATAATTATTTAATTTCTTTATGAACAGTAACTTTTTTCAGAATTGGGTTGTATTTTTTTAACTCCAGACGTTCCGGTGTATTTTTTTTGTTTTTTACGGAAATGTAACGACTGGTGCCCGGCAAGCCTGAGGCTTTATGCTCGGTGCATTCTAATATTACTTGTACTCTATTACCTTTCTTTGCCATTGTAATGGGTAATTTACTGGTTTAATTAAATTTTTACGCCGTCGGCTCTTAATTGCTTAATCACTGTAGCCAATCCATTTTTATTAATGGTACGAATGGCGTCAGCAGAAACTTTTAAAGTTACCCAACGGTCTTCTTCTGCAAAAAAGAAACGTTTAGTTTGCAAATTCGGCAGAAAACGACGCTTCGTTTTAATGTTTGAATGTGAAACTTTGTTTCCTGTTAATGGTTTTTTTCCTGTAACCTGACATACTCTTGCCATGATGCTATTTTTTTCGGGACGGCAAAGGTAATAAACTGAAATGAAATATCCATATTAATTTCATCTTTTTTATACAAATTATACACAAGCCGTGGAAATGTAAATTTTGTAGACAAAACAAATGCATTTTATACACATTTAGCAATAATATTTATATAATTAAGAAAAAAACAACCGTATGACCTCATTTTCAATAAAAAAAGGAATTTACATCCGTTTTATTCAAGGCATTTCGTAACTTGCTTCGCAGAATGAAACGCTTCTTACAATATAACCTCGATTTTTTAGATCATCCCTTGGGGTAAAAGTATTTCTACTTTTTTAGTTTGTTCTTATTTATGCTTTAGCCTGTAATTGGCTTTAATTTTAATTCTATCTTAATTTATTTACATTTAACTTGATTGTTATGTTAACTCAGCAAATATATAGCAGTAGCTATTTTATTGACTTAGAAGAAAAATATGGTGCCCACAATTATCACCCATTGCCTGTTGTATTAGAAAAAGGTGAAGGAGTTTTTGTATATGATGTTGAGGGAAAAAGATACTTTGATTTTTTAAGTGGTTATTCCGCTGTTAATCAGGGACATTGCCATCCTAAAATAATTGAAAGTTTGAGTGCACAAGCTCAAAAACTTACCCTTACTTCCCGGGCTTTCTACAATAATAAATTGGGTGAATTTGAAAAATTCATTACCGATTATTTTGGGTATGATAAGGTTTTACCCATGAATACAGGTGTTGAAGGGGGAGAAACTGCTATAAAACTAGCTCGTAGATGGGGCTATGTAAGAAAAGGTATACCTGAAAATAAAGCCAAAATTATTTTTGCCGAAGGTAATTTTTGGGGAAGAACCCTCGCAGCAATTTCAGCTTCAACCGATCCATCTAGCTATAAAAACTTTGGTCCATTCATGCCTGGTTTTGAATTGGTACCATACAACGATTTAACCGCACTAGAAAAAGCTTTGCAGGATAAAAATGTAGCAGCATTTATGGTTGAACCCATTCAAGGCGAGGCTGGTGTAGTGGTTCCCAATGATGGATATTTAAAAGGAGTTCGTGATTTATGTAATGAATATAACGTTTTATTCATTGCCGATGAAATCCAAACAGGCTTAGCCCGCACCGGAAAAATGCTGGCTTGCGATCACGAACATGTTCGCCCCGATATTTTAATATTAGGAAAGGCTTTAAGCGGAGGCACTATGCCTGTAAGTGCCGTTCTTTGCGATAATGAAATTATGCTAACCATTCAACCCGGAGAACATGGTAGCACGTATGGCGGTAATCCTTTAGCTTGTGCAGTAGCCGTTACAGCATTGCAAGTAATTAAAGATGAAAAAATGGCCGAAAATGCAGAGAAAATGGGCAATTTATTTCGATCAGAATTAGCTAAAATTAATAGCCCACATATTCAAACCATACGTGGTAAAGGTCTATTAAATGCCATTGTTATTCAACATGCCAATGAAGATGCTGCCTGGGACATTTGTTTAGCATTAAAAGAAAATGGTTTATTAGCCAAACCGACACATGGCGACAAAATTCGTTTTGCTCCTCCTTTAATTATTACGGAAGCACAACTAAAAGAAGCTATTCAAATTATTAAAACAACTTTGCAACAATTTCAATAGTGTTTTTATTTATTTTTAACCTATGTTAGATACCCATTTGCACCACAAAGAAGAACATTTACAAAGTTCAGATTTATTGACAGACATTGTAATTGGCATGAGTGACGGTCTTACAGTTCCCTTTGCATTAGCTGCAGGATTAAGTGGTGCAGTGGGGAATCAGGTTAACTTAATTTGGGTAGCCGGAATAGCAGAAATTGCTGCAGGTTCAATCGCCATGGGCTTAGGAGGTTACTTGGCAGGCAGAACAGAAGTTGACCATTATAATAGTGAAATAAAGAAGGAATTCTGGGAAATTGAAAATAAAACGGAAGTTGAAATTGAAGAAGTTCGTTCTGTATTTAGAAATTGGGGGCTAAGTGAACAAGTGCAAGAAGAAGCTACACAAGAAATTATTAAAGATAAGCAGCGTTGGGTTGATTTTATGATGAAGCACGAATTGGGTTTAGAAGTACCCGACCCCAAAAGGGCTAGAAAAAGTGCTTTTAATATAGGTTTGTCTTATATCGTAGGTGGTCTTGTACCCCTTAGCCCCTATTTTTTCGTTAGTGAAGCAATTAATGGATTGAAAATTTCAGTAATAGTAACTCTAATATGTTTATTTATTTTCGGATATTTTAAAAGCAAAATTACCGGCATTCCACCATTATTGGGAGGTTTACGTGTAATGATGATTGGTGCTGCTGCAGCAGCTGCTGCCTTTGGTATAGCTAAACTAATTGAAGGGTAATAATAAAGACGCTAAATTCATCAACGAATATTTCGCTCAACAGGTACATTTAATTTAGGTAACAATGTCATTACTAATACAATTGCACCTAAAATTAAAGTAATATATAACCCCATTTTTATTTGTGGGCATTCTCCTGCCCTACATATTGAAAATAAAACAAAGTTTTTTACGGCCCAGGCCATATTAATAAATCCAAGGAAAATATTGGTACGCTTTGCCCATACTTTGGGAAGTAAAAAGCCTGTTATTAGCAAACCAGAGAAAAAAACTTGTGAAATGATTTGTTGACCAAAAGTAAATTGGTCGTTCACAGTTCCATGAATACCATTTAATGTTAAATTGACTGAAGGTATATATATCCAAGGTAAATAGCAGTTAGCTATCATTAAAATGGCGGCAATAATTCCAATGGTTTGTGTATATTTCATAAAGAAAACAAAGGATTACCAGCGTAATCCTTTTATGTTTAGAGGTCCCGAGCGGATTCGAACCGCTGTACAAGCTTTTGCAGAGCTCTGCCTAGCCACTCGGCCACAGGACCATTTATTTCAGGTTGCGAAAATAAAGCATCGTAACTAAATACAAAATTCTAATTTTGCAATTTCAAAAAAAAATTATGAATACAATTGCTCCATCTGAACTTATTATTAATGAACGTGGTGCTGTTTACCATGTTGATTTAACACCTGATGAATTGGCCGATACCGTTATTACAGTAGGCGACCCTGACCGTGTAGAAAAAATTAGCAAACATTTCGATTCAATTGAAGTTAAAAGACAACACAGAGAATTTGTAACACACACCGGATATATTGGCAAAAAACGTTTAACTGTTATTTCTACCGGAATTGGGCCGGATAATATAGATATTGTGATGAATGAATTAGATGCACTAAAAAATATTGATTTCACCACACGTACCATTAAATCTAATTTACAATCACTAAAAATTATTCGGTTAGGTACTTCAGGGGCATTGCAGGCCGATATTCCTGTTGATAGCTTTGTAGTAGGTACCCATGGACTTGGTTTAGATAACTTATTGCATTATTATCCCTATCAAGCCAATGAGGCAGAACAACAAATTCTAAAAAATTTTATTGTACACACACAATTATCAGGAAATATTCAACCTTACATAGCCACAGGAAGTATTAGTATTTTAAAACATTTTGTTGAAGGCTTTCACCATGGCATTACCGTTACCTGCCCAGGTTTCTATGGCCCACAAGGTAGAGTTTTGCGGTTAGGATTAGCTAATCCGGGATTAGTAGATAATTTTAGCAGCTTTAGCAGTGGTGAACATCGAATTAGTAACTTTGAAATGGAAACCAGTGCCATATATGGTTTGGGTAAACTATTAGGTCATCAGTGTTTATCGGTTAACGTAATTGTGGCCAATAGAATACAAAAAGAATTTAGTAAAGATGGAGCACTGGCAGTTGAAAACTTAATTAAAAAAGCTTTATCTATTATAAGTACACTATAAATTATATGCAACTTAATTTTTATAAATATCAGGGCACCGGTAACGATTTTATTATACTTGATAACCGAACAACAAAATTAACTTTAACTACCGAACAAATTAATTTTCTCTGCAATAGGCGTTTTGGTATTGGTGCAGATGGTTTAATGTTATTAAATCAAAGCAATACCTACGACTTTGAAATGAAGTACTATAATGCTGATGGTAATGAAAGTACCATGTGTGGTAATGGAGGACGCTGTTTGGTGAAATTTGCTAATGATATTGGTTTAAAAAAAGAAAAGTACCATTTTATAGCCATTGATGGCCCACATGAAGCGCATTTTGAAAAAAATGGTTGGGTTGATTTACAGATGAAAAATGTTGATAATATTGAACATTATTATGGCGATTTTTTATTGAATACCGGTTCGCCTCATTATGTGAAAATTGTAACAGACATTGATAATTACGAAGTGTTTAAAGAAGGTCGCTCCATTCGCTTTAGTAAAGACTTTGAAAAAGAAGGCGTTAATGTAAACTTTGTGGAAATGGTGAATGAGGATTCCATTACCGTTAGAACTTATGAGCGTGGCGTAGAAAATGAAACATTAAGTTGTGGAACAGGCGTAACTGCGGCTGCTTTGATTTTTGCACATAATGATGCCGGATTTAACCGTATTGAAGTAAATACTCTAGGCGGTAAATTGGCAGTGGAATTTGATAAATTAGGCGAAAATTTTTCGAATATATGGTTATGCGGCCCTGCCGCTTATGTTTTTAAAGGCGAAATTGAATTATAAAAAAATTATAAAATTATGCACCAGCCTATTGCGTACGAAAAACTGAGTAAGCCTAAAAAATTCACCATTAGGGTTTACGGCTTACTCATACACAACAACCAAATTTTGGTGAGTGATGAATTTATTCGTGGCAATTATTTTACAAAATTTCCGGGCGGTGGTCTAGAATTAGGAGAAGGCACACGTTCTTGCTTAGAACGTGAGTTTTTAGAAGAAACCGGTTTACACGTTACACTCAAAGAACATTTTTACACCACCGATTTTTTTCAAATATCTGCCTTCAACACTATTGATCAAATAATATCAATATACTATAAAGTTTCCGCCCTTGATGAGGATATAGCAAATTTAAAAACCACGTCAATTCTGTTTGATTTTACACCGGAGGAAATTGCCGATACCAATGGCCAGTATGAGAGATTAAGATGGATTCCGTTATCAGCATTAACCAGCGAAACTGTTCACTTGCCAATTGATAAAGTTGTTGTGAATATGCTGATAAATGAATTTTCCAAACAGGCCTAAATTAAATTTTACAATTTAAAGGCTTAAAAAATAAATTGCTTCCAATAATAATAAGCTACCATTAAAGCCTATTAACCATTTTGGCGCCAATTGAATAAAACTTCTTTTAAAAATTAAATTTAACAGCAAATAAATATTTAATATAATAACCGCATGCCCTGCAACCAACCAATAACTTTCTAAATCTTTATTCTGAAATATAGGGCCGCTATAATGCATAATCATTGTCACTATAAAAGCTATATTACCAATAAAAGCCACCTGGTTTAAGAATAAAAATTGCTGTTTCATAAAATTTCGTTCAAAATACCATTAATTTGCTTTTGCAAAAAAACAATGTTACATATAATATGTCAACTTGTAATTGTTAATCATAATATGAATTAAACATACATTGGTTTCTTTAAACAATAAAAACAACCACATGAAAAATGTTGCTTTAAAAAATTTATTGCCACATATTATTGCCATAGTATTATTTGCAATTGTAGCTGTTTTGTTTTCAAAACCCACCCTCGAAGGGAAGGTGCTTCAACAAAGTGATGTTATTCACTGGCGGGGAATGGCGCAAGATTTAATTCAGTATAAAGATACCCATGGTCGTTATCCTTTATGGAATAACAATTTATTTGGTGGAATGCCTGCCTATCAAATTATTTTAACAGCAGCCAATCCGGTTTCTATAGTATATGCGCATCCGTTATTCATGTTGTTTTTACCAAAACCTATTGGTTATTTCTTTTTGTTGTGTATATCGTTTTATTTTCTGAGTCAAGTGGTTAAAACCAATTATTGGATTGGCATAGCAGGAAGTATTGGTTATGCCTATGCTTCTTTTTCTGCTATTATTGTTGCGGCAGGACATGATACACAAATGCTTGCATTAGGATATGTGCCTGCATTAGTTGGAGCCATATGGCTTATTTATGAAAAAAAATATTGGTGGGGAACAGCTTTAACCGCTTTATTTAGTGGGTTATTAATTGCTCAAAACCATTTACAAATTGCTTATTACTTTATTATTATAGCAGCATTTGTGACCATGGGATTTATTATTCAATGGATAAAGGCAAAAGATTATAAACATTTAGTTAAAGCATTAATATTAACATTTATTGCCGGGGCTATTGGTGCCGCATGTAACTTAGTAACGTTGGCTACCACTAACGATTATTCAAAAGCCACTATGCGTAATGGCACGTTGAATTTAGATACCGCTGCCAATGCTACGTCAACTCGAAAAACTGCCGGATTACCCATTGACTATGCCTTTAATTGGAGTTATGGAAAAGCGGAAAGTTTTACATTATTAATTCCTGATGTATATGGTGGTGCCTCTAGTGGTGAACTGAATGCCGATTCACATATTGCAAAAATGTTGCAACAAAAAGGGGTACCCGATGATCAGGCTGCTCAGTTCGCCGAAAGTATGCCTTCTTACTGGGGCAATCAACCTTTTACAAGCGGTCCGGTATATTTAGGTGCCGTTTTATGTTTATTATTCATTTTTGGAATCGTTTATTTGAAAACACCACATAAGTGGTGGTTGTTAATATTAACGGTAGTGGCTTTGCTAATGAGTTGGGGCAAAAACTTCATGTTCTTTAACGAGTTTTTATTCAACCACCTGCCACTCTACAATAAATTTAGGGTACCCACAATGACGTTGGTAATTCCTCAGTTTACTTTTCCTTTTGTAGCAATATTGGTACTGCAACAATTATTTTTCGATACTAAAGACAAAGCTTTTGCCATTTTTGCATTGAAAAAAACGCTGATTATTACAGGTGCCTTTTTTGTATTGGCCATATTGCTATACTTTAGTTTTGATTATGCTGCTCCGGCAGACGCTAATTTAAAAACGTATTTTACGCAATTAACCCAAGGTAATACAACTGAAGCCAATAGCATTTATAATGCGCTGGTTTCAGATAGAAGAAGTCTATTTGGTGCAGACTTGCTGCGTTCTATTATTTTTGTTGTTTTGGCTGCCGCCACTATTTTCTTTTATTTGAAAAACAAACTGAAAGTTACTTATGCTATTGCAGCAATAGTTATACTAATTGCCGCAGATAACATAAGTATTGATCGCAGATATTTCAGTGAAAAAAACTTCCAAGATGAAGAATCTATTGATGATGCTTATTTTAAACCTTCCGCTGCAGATCAACAAATTTTAAAAGATACATCGTACTATCGGGTTTTGAATTTAACACAAGATGTTTTTAACGATGCACTTACCTCCTATCATTTTCATTCTGTTGGCGGCTATCATCCGGCCAAATTAAGTATTGTTGAAGACTTACTGAATTTCCAGCTAAGAAAACAACCTATGAACAGGCAGGTATTAAATATGCTAAATACCAAGTACATTATTGTTAATAATCCTGCTACCAATAAACCCGAGGTACAATTGAATCCCGAAGCATTAGGTCCTTGTTGGTTTGTAAAAACCGTACAATTTGTAAACGGTCCGGCTGCGGTAATGAAAGCATTAAACAACTTTACACCAAAAGATACTGCTATCATTGATGCGGCACAACAGTCATTGGTAACTTATACGAATACAACCGATACTGCTGCCAGTATTCAATTGGTAAAAAATGATAATGATATTATTCATTATACATCGAACAGCAGTAGCAATGGTTTTGCCGTATTTAGTGAAATTTATTATAACAGAGGTTGGAAAGCCTATATTGATGGCAAGGAAGTTCCTATTATTCAAACAAATTATGTTTTGCGTGGCTTGTCAATTCCTGCAGGTAAACATGAAATTGTGTTTGAATTTAAACCTGCATCATATTATAATAGTACGAAGATTGCAATTGGTGCATCAGCATTGGTATGGATATTAATCATTGCTGCTATTGTTCATTCATTCAGGCTAAAGAATAGTAAGCCTGAATAAAATATAGTATGCGAATACTTGCTATTGTTTCGTACAAAGTATTCCCGGCAGCAATGGGTGGGCAAAAAGGGATTGTAGATTTTTATAAATCTTTAGCTCATTTTGATGAAATATTCATTGCTTGTGCCGGGAATAATAATTGGAATGATATCCCGTTCGAACATAAATACAACCATTTATATGTTCAACGTAGAGGCATTGCCAATTTAATAAAAATACCTGCGCTTATTCAATATATTAAAAAAAACAACATTCAAATAATCATTATTGAGCATTCGTATTGGGGATGGTTAGGCTATTTATTACATATTTTCACAGGCTTGCCTTACATTATTCACTCTCACAATATTGAAGGCTTTCGTTTTAAATTATTGAACCGCAGCTATTGGAAATTATATTTACAATACGAAAAATGGATGCATCAACTATGTACTTATAACTTTTTTAAGTGTGAAGAAGATGCACACTATGCAATACAGCATTGGAAATTACATCCTTCAAAAGTGGCAGTTGTTCGTTATGGAACATTTCAGCAATCTCCACCTTCTATTACTGAAAAAATTAAAGTACGTAAAATTATTTGTAACAAATATAATATTGCTGAAAATAATTGTTTGTTGTTGTTTAATGGCACACTTAATTATGCACCCAATTCTGAAGCACTACAAAACATCATCCATCATTTAATTCCATTGCTTCGCCATAAGCAATTCAATTTTACCCTTATTATTTGCGGTACTGCATTACCCACTTTTTTAAAAGATGCATTTGAACAAATTCCTGAAATAAAATACATAGGTTTTGTAACAAATATTAACGAAATGAATTTGGGCGTTGATGCATTCATTCATCCCGGAACAATGGCAACAGGCATTAAAACCAAGTTAGTTGAAGCGCTTGCGCAAAATACTATAGTCATTACTACTACATCCGGCAGTAGAGGAATTCCAAATAATATTGCGCAGGAAAAGTTATGGATTGTGGCAGACAATGACATGAATGCTTTTGCTGAAGCAATTATACTAGTTACAAAATTTAATAAGGAAACTCCGAATTCTTTTTATAAAGCATTTTTTTGGGGTAATATTGCGCAAAATGCACATAGTATTTTAGAAAATTTGCATGGAAAATAATATTCAAATATCAGTTGTTATCTGCACCTACAATCGTGCGGCTTATATTGAGGCTGCCCTTAGTAGTTTAGTGCATCAAACCTTCAATAAAAATTTATACGAAGTAATTGTGGTGAATAATAATTCTACAGATAATACAGAGACTATTTGTCAATCATTTATAGCAGCACATGCTGATTATTTTTTTTATTCTTTGAATGAACCCAAACAAGGCGCTTCATATGCACGTAATACCGGTGCTGCATTGGCGAAAGGGGCTTTATTGTGTTTTATGGATGATGATGCCATAGCCGAGCCTGATTATTTAGAAAAAATTATTGATTTTTTTAAAGCTTACCCTAACGCAGGGGGTTTAGGTGGAAGAATTATTCCAAGATATATTCCAAGCGAACCTAAATGGATGAGTTACTATGTATCATCGTTGGTAGGGAATTTTGATTATAGCCCCGAAATATGTGTATTTGCCCCGGGAAAATATCCTTTAGAGTCGAATATGATTATTCGAACTGATGACTTTAAGTTGGTAGGTGGTTTTAATGAAATGTTACCGGGCGTTGTCGGAACTGTGCGTATTGGCGGTGAAGGAAAAGATTTTTTTTACAAACTGCAAGCATTAGGCAAACAAATTTATTATCATCCACAAATTATTGTACACCATGTTGTTGAAGTAAAAAAACTAACAAAAGAATACATGTATCGTGTGGCCAGTGGAATTGGTCGTGGTGAACGAAGAAGGGTTTTAGCCATTAGTCGTTGGGCTTTTGTTAAAAAAAATATTGAATATACATTTAAGTTAGCCGCATCGGTTATTTTAGCAATCAAATACACTTTTCAAGGACATCCTGCAAAAGCATGGCCCGTTATTCAATTTAGGATTGATGCATTTAAAGGCCTTTTAAACCAATAATTATGAATTTTGAAACATTTGTTAACAGAAAAATTAAAGGCACTTTAACCCGTTTGTTTGGCATTCAATTCAATTATAAGTCTGAAACCAGTAAAGTTAGAAAATGGGTATTACCCTTTTGCGAAGGTAAAGGATGCGATATTGGTTTTGGTGGTGATAAAATTAAAAAAACAGAATGTGATGGCATTGATTATCCACAGCCTTATGCCCATGCCGGAAAAGATAAAGTAGATATACCTTGCGATGTAATTAATGATGAAATTCCGGTTGCTGATAATACATATGATTACGTTTACAGTAGTCACTTAATTGAGGATGTACCTAACACAGCAATGGTATTATGCAAGTTTATCAGAATTTTAAAGAGTGGTGGTAATTTAATTTTGGTTTTCCCCGATCAACCTAAATATGAGGCAATATGTAAACATATTGGCCAACCTATGAATCCATATCACGTTCATGCCCATATGGGCTATGATTTTATGCTTCAGCAACTAAATAGTATTTCCGATATAAAATACAAAGTACTTTTTAGCAGTAATTGCGAAATAGACTACAATGTAGTGATGGTTTTACAAATTGAAAAAATTATGCATTCGTAATTTTAATCCCTAACGGCTTTAGTATTGTATTCGCGAATGCCATTAAACCGGTTGATTTTTTTTCAGCTTTAGCATATGCACATTGCAAATGAATATATTTTGTGTAACCATTTTCATATACCTTATTTCGGTAGGTTTCTAAGAGCTTATTTAAAACGGGTAGTTGTAAAAGGTTAAATCTGGTTTGATGTCTTGATAAAATTTGTGGGGTTTCAAATTTATATCCGCTTATGTGCAAAAAAACAAGCAGCACATCATTATTCACCCATATTTGATTGTTATTTAAGGCCAAACTTCTTTCATGTAAGTTCCAATATGCTACATTATAACCTTTGTGGTGCATAATAGCAATTCTATCGAAAAAAAGTGGAACCAAGTTTAGCCAGTTTTGATCAACAGCCATGCCTTCAGCAAAATTATAAAAGCATTGATTGGTTAACCTTTCAGCCCACCATTGCAAGAAATTATCAGTTATGCTGTGTTTCTTCATGGCAATAAATCCGGCATTGTAAATACCTGATCTTAAAACATCACGTTCCATGGGCAAGGCACCATCGTTGATAGGTGTAAAAAAATGCGGTGTAATGGCTATTGCATTATCATTTAAAATTTGTTCAGCTTCACTCGGAGATTGGTAAAAATAAATATCGGCATCAATGTAAAGTAAAATATCAGGGTATTCTGTATTAAAAATATATTGTGCAATAAAAGGTTTTAAAGCGCAATTCAGTTCAATTAAATTATATTGAATACTCATTGCATCAAAATTCGGAATAGCCAACGATTCCACTTCAACAATGCGATGAGGTAAAAAATCCTCATCTTTAAATCGATTATTATTTTTATCAGCTAGCCCAATAATTACGGTATAATCAGGTGCATGTTGTATTAAACTATCGGCCATAGTTTTTGCATAAGCTAAATGGTTAGCCGAGCAAACTGTAAATGCCATTTTCTTCAAACCATTTTCCATGAATTGCTATTGTTTAAAACAGTCTTCAATTTTTTCCGCTACAATAATTGTATTCAAATAAAGCCGTCTATTTACCGGCCATAATTTTTCTGTTGTAATGAATAATAAATTTAAAAAGGGTATCATTATCTGCCGCACCACTTTCTTAAAAAAATTGAATTTTGATAAAATAAAAACACGATTCAACCAATCGTCGTGTAAATACACCATGAACATCTGATGTAAAGCGGCAGTAGCATGACCATTTTTATCGGTTATTAAAATACGAAATCCATTTTTTTGCAATAAACTATGCAAAGCAAATTGGGTATATCGGGTATAATCAACCGGTATTTCATGTTCTTCCCATGCAAATGGGCAAGTAATTAAAATTTTAGCACCCGGCTTTAGCACACGGTTTATTTCAGGTAAAATTGCCTCTAAATTAAATACATGTTCAAAAACTTCTGAACTAAACAAACTATCGAAACTATGGGTTTCAAAAGGTAAAGTATGCCCATCATAAAAAAAATCAATTGATTCATTTTGATGTGCATGTCCTTCACTGTCATAATCCACCCCAACATATTTATTTACATGGGTAAATAAAGTTTGGTAAGGTTTAGCGCCACATCCAAAGTCTAACAAGTTTCCGTTTAATTCAACACTGTATTGTTTAATTTTATTGTATAAACCTTTACGAATAATGTAAAGTGGGTGGCGAAATGATGGATTAAAGTTGTTTGAAACCATACAAAAATCAATACAGTTAAGTTGGCAAGATAATTTGTTTTGAATAAATATATAGGGCCTAATCCGTTTATTTGTTAATCGAATACATAAATTTGGCGCTTAATATAGCTTTTACCTGCATCAATTATTATGGGTAGTATACGTCACCAAACTATTGTTTCAAGCATATTAGTGTACCTCGGCTTTCTGGTTGGTGCACTAAACACTTATTTTTATGTAACCAATGGCTCGTTTACTCCCGAACAATTTGGATTAACACGCATTTTTTTTGATTTCGGGCAGAATATGTACATATTTTCCAGTTTAGGCATTATTCCTGTTATTTATAAATTCTATCCGTATTATAAAGACAATTTGCCTGCTCAAAAAATTGATATTGTCACTTGGGCAATGGGTACAGCTTTAACCGGTTTTATTATTTTGTTGGTAGCAGGTTTTTATTTTCAACCTTTAATTGTACATGCCTACCAGCAAAAGTCACCACTAATTGTTGATTTTTATTACCTTATGTTTCCCTTCGCTTTAGGCATGCTACTTTTTTCTGTTTTAGAAGCTTATTGTTGGGCCATACATCAAACTATTATTTCCAACTTTTTAAAAGAAACCGTAATGCGCATTGTGACTACGGTTTTTATATTACTATTTTATTTCAAAATAATTTCATTTAACACATTTGTATGGTTGTTTACCTTTTTATATACATTCATATTTATTGTGTTGGTAGTGTATTTACGCAGAAGAAAAGAATTGTATTTTCCATTTCAAATAAGCCGCGTAACCAAAAAGTTTCGCAAAAAAATGTTGAGTATGCAGGCTTTTATTTTTGGTGGAACCCTAATAAGCTCCATTGCTGCAACGGTAGATAGTGTATTTATTGCACATTTTCAGGATTTGGTTTCGGTAGGTATTTTTGGACTATCACAATATGCGGCTAATTTGGTACAAGTACCCCAACGTAGTATTCAAGCTATTGCAACAGGCTATTTGGCCAAAGCCTGGAAGGATAAAGATTACAAGGAAATTAACCGAATCTATGTTCGGTCGTGTATTAATTTGCTACTATTAGCGCTTTTTATATTTGGTAATATTTGGCTAAATGTATCGCAAAGTATGGAAGTGTTGCATGTGCAAAACAAATACCAATCGGGTTTAGGTGTATTATTTATTTTAGGCATGGCACGAATTATAGATGCAGGAACCGGTGTAAATAATGTGGTAATTAACACCTCAACCTATTGGAAATTTGATTTCAATTCCGGCGTTATCTTATTAACGCTGCGCCTTCCATTAACCTGGTTTTTAATAAAACATTATGGCATTATTGGCTCTGCCATTGGTGAATTGGCTTCCTACACAATTTATAATTTCATACGATTTGAATTTTTACGAAGAAAGTTTCAAATGCAGCCCTTTAATGGTAAAACGATAATAGCCATTTTATTAGGTTTTGAAGCATTTTTTATAAGCTATTTTTTATTTAACCATATGATTGGATGGACGGGCATTATATTTCGCTCGGCAATTTTTTCTATTCTATTCATAGTTGGTATATTTATATTTAAACTAACACCCGATGCACATCAGCTTTTTGAAAAATGGATGGGGAAAAATAAATAACCTAACCTAGTAAAACCTTAAATGCCATGCTTAATTTTTTAAAAGGATTGGTATATGACTTGGTTTTAATACTTGCCATTACCGGACGAAGAAAAAAAAATACAACCCCTAAAGCACTAATTGTACGTACTGATGAGATTGGTGATTTTGTTTTATGGCAATCTTTTATTGCTGAAATGGTGCAATGTACTTTATTACAAAATTATGCAGTTGACTTTGTGGGCAATACATCGATAAGAACACTCTTTAATCTGCAAGCAAAAAATTATTTTTCTAATAGTATTTGGTTGCATAAGAATGCATTTAAAACCAATATGCTTTACCGATATAAGTTTTTGAGAAATATTTATTTGGGAAGATATGACATCGTAATCAATCCTATATATAGCCGTGCCAAACGAATTGATGATAGTATTGTAAAAGCTGCTAAAGCTAAAAATACTTATGGTATGTTTAGAAATAAGCAGAATTATGCATCTTATGAACAGTTGTATGATTTTAGATTATACAAATATTTAATGCCTGAAATGCAAAAACCGGTATTTGAATTTTATAGAAATAAAGCATTTACCGAATTTGTAACAGGTAAAACCAGTGAAGTTTTTAAGCCAACTTTCCCCATTAATATTATACATTCAAATGTTACTTCAAGAATTTATCATGATTACTTCGTTATATTTCCCGGTTCACGCCATGAGAAAAGAATTTGGCCTACTGAAAATTTTGTAGAAGTAAGTAATTATTTATATGAACGATTTAATTGGATGGCCTTAGTTTGTGGTTCAAGAAATGACTTGCAATACAGCCGATCATTTGTAAAACAATATAATCATCCCCTTAAAGATTTAACCAATAAAACTACCTTGCCGGAATTATTATTGGTTTTAAAAAATGCAAAATGTTTAATTAGCGTTGATACTGGTTCAATACACTTGGCTGCACTTGTAAACACCACCACATTTGGTGTTTTTAATGGATCGCAATATGGCCGATTTGCTCCATATCCTGAAGCATTCAGTAACAATATTGTAGCAGTTTATCCGCATACAATAGATGATGCAGTACAAAAAAATGATGTAAAAATTATGAAGAAATTAGAATATGTAGTAAACATTCCTTATGCCGATGTAACCGCAATAAAAATGATTACTACAATAAAAAAATTTTTCGATACCCATCCCCCACATTAACTTGCATCCATTCAACACAACGTAGAAAATGATTTTTAAACCCATTAAAGCCTTCAAAGTATTATTTGGTTTAGAGGCTAAACAATCTCCTTACCCATTAGATTTTGAACCCTTTCACATACAAATTATTGAAAAAGTAAGACCTTACACTATGACCAGCAATGAACGGTTGTTTGGTCTTATTGAGGCTGTTAAATATGTTATTCAACATAATATTCCCGGTGATTTTGTAGAATGTGGCGTTTGGAAAGGTGGCAGTATGATGGCCATTGCAGAAACTTTATTGCAATTAGGTATTAATAACAGACAGCTTTATTTATATGATACTTTTTCAGGCATGACGCCTCCAACAGAAGAAGATAAAGACTCATTGAATAGAAATGCTGCAGATCAATTACAAAATGAAGCCAACAACAAATCGGAAAGTGTTGTATGGGCTTATTCAACATTAGATGAAGTAAAAAAGAATTTGGCGAATGTTGCATATCCATCAGCAAATATTCATTTTATAGAAGGCGATATCCTGCAAACTATTCCAAATTATATACCCAATCAAATTGCATTATTAAGATTAGATACTGATTGGTATGCCTCAACCCGGCATGAAATGATACACCTTTATCCATTATTAAATAAAAACGGGGTTTTAATTATTGACGATTATGGTTTTTGGAAGGGTTCACGGCAGGCCGTTGACGAATACATTACTGAGCAAAATATTCAAATATTGTTGAACAGAATGGATGATACCGGAAGGATTGCCATAAAAATGTAATCTACATCAGTGGTTTTCTAAACCTAATTTCTTCTTTACAAGAAATAAAAATTTTCCAACCCTTGTTTGCAGTAATAAATACAGCATTTTTAAACGCCATTGCCATAAACGACATTTAAGTGAAAAGTCGAAATGGCTTTCATAAATAACAATATTTTCTTTCAAAGAGGCTAAGTATTGTGTTGAGCTAATGCCTGTATCATCAAACTTTGTTACAGGGGCATTATAAAAGGCATAAGGTTCATCCTTCATTTTGCAAAGCATATCATAATCCATTCCAATTTTGTATTGCATATTAAAATAACCACAACGTTCATATACTTCTTTTTTCACAAACCAAGTTGGGTGTGCAATGCTTCGCATTCCTCTGTATAATTTTTTTGCATCAAAAGGCTTACCAACGGTAACCCAATGTTGTGCACGCTTTATAATAATCTTTCCGCTCATCCAACTAATGTTGGGATGAGTATCTAAAAAATTATTTATCTCTAATAAAACATTGTCATTTGCATAAATATCTCCGGAATTTAATAAATGAATAAATCCGTCGGCTGCATGTTTAACGCCTTTATTAAATGCATCTGCAATGCCTTTGTCTGGCTCATTTATCCATTGGCGATATGAAGGCTGTTGAGTTGCAGAAAGCCAAATGGCAATATCATAGTTAGTGGAACCATTAATAATTAAATGGCAAAAAGGGACATTAGTTTGTTTATCAACTGAAGCACAAGTTTTTTGAAGCTCGACTAAATTATTATAACAAATGGTTACTACAGTAATAATGGCCATGTAGAAATGCTTAAACGGTTTTTAGTAAAGATAGAAATAGTTCCAAACCTTTCCTTTTTTCATCCGTCAATTCATAACTAATATTTTGTGAGTAGTAGGTATGCAGGTTATATGTACTATAATTTATCTTGGCTAAAACATCATTTAAATGTTCAATTCCTAAAGCATTAGCCCTATTAAATTCGGTAATAAAATTTTCATTTAATGGTTTATTGGCTATCCAAGCTGCAAAAACAAAAGGCAATCCGGTCATTTTAATCCAATTACCTGCCAAATCATAAATAAATGGTGAAATTTTTCTTTGTTCTAATGCCCTATCGCCAATTACAACCCCGGCGGTAGTACCTTTTATTTGCGCTCTAAAATCAACGCCGCCATCTACAAAAATCACCTCTTTTTTCCAGTAATGTTTCAACAATACTTTCGCTAAATTAACAGAAGTTCGGCTCTGGTAATCGAGCATAACATGGGTAATTTCTTCAATGGGTTTTTCACTGAAAAGACAAACAGAGGCAACATCATTTTCTGCACCAATGCAATAATCAGTAATAATATAAGAAGCCTTCATTTTGGGTATAACCGCAACAGGAATCAGGCCTACATCAATTTCATCGTTTAATAGCATATTGGCAATACTTGCAGGATAATCCTCAATCAATGCTATTTGTTCTAACAGTGCTGCATTCTTTTTTACACCATATAATAATGGCTTGGTATTTAAATAACTTACAGCCCCAACTCTTATTCTCTTGTCCAATTCGTTTACTTTTGCATGCAAAGAAAAGAAAATTCACTGTTTTAACAGGTATATGTTTTAAAGTGAATGATTATTTGAACGGTTATCTGTAACAAACCCAATAAAACTTAAAAACATTCTTCAACCGGAAAATTATTTTTACATGGAACTTACTTCACTTACCGCTGTTTCGCCAATTGATGGACGTTATAGAAAACAAACGGCTTCATTGGATAGTTATTTCTCGGAATTTGCTTTAATGAAATATCGCGTACAAGTAGAAGTAGCTTATTTCATATTTCTTGCGCAAAAAAAATTTTTTAAGTTATCCGCAGCACAACAAAAGAAAATTCAGAATATAGCTGATTCGTTTAGCTTAGCAGATGCCAATCATATTAAAGCATTAGAGGCTACTACCAATCATGATGTTAAAGCAGTTGAGTATTTTATAAAAGAACAATTAGATAAAATAGGTGTAGGCCCGTTAAAAGAATGGGTACATTTTGGTTTAACATCTCAAGACGTAAATAATACTGCAATTCCCTTAAGTTGGAAAGATTGCATGGAAGTAGAATATTTGCCGGCATTATTCAACTTAAAACAGCAGATAAAACAGCAGGCACAACAATGGAAAAAAATTTCAATGCTGGCTCGCACTCACGGGCAACCTGCCTCTCCTACTTCGTTGGGTAAAGAATGGATGGTTTTTGTAGAACGTATAGATAGTCAAATTGCACTATTTACGCAAATTCCTTATACTGCTAAATTTGGTGGTGCTACCGGTAATTTTAATGCGCATGTTGTGGCATTCCCTCATAAAAATTGGATTCAACTGGGGAATGAATTTGTTGATAAAAAATTGGGCTTGCAACGCCAACAGTTTACCACCCAAATTGAACATTACGATTGTTTGGCTGCTCATTTAGATGCTATACAACGCATTAATAACATATTAATAGATTTTTGTAGAGATGTTTGGACATACATTAGTTTAGATTACTTTAAACAAAAAACAAAACAAGGGGAAGTTGGCTCGTCTGCAATGCCTCATAAAGTAAATCCTATTGATTTTGAAAATGCGGAAGGCAATTTAGGCATGGCTAATGCTATAGCCAACCATTTGGCGAATAAATTACCCATTTCACGTTTGCAGCGCGATTTAACTGACTCAACAGTATTAAGAAATTTAGGTATACCTATTGCACATACCATGATTGCCCTTCAATCAATTGCCAAAGGAATGAGTAAGTTGGTTTTGAATGAAGCAAAATTAGCAAGCGATTTAGATGCCAACTGGGCTGTTGTTGCCGAAGCTATTCAAACTATTTTACGAAGAGAAAATTATCCCAACCCTTATGAAGCTTTGAAAGCTTTGACAAGAGGCAAAGAAGGAATTAATCAGAAAACCTTGCATCAGTTTATTGATGAATTAAAAATTCCGGCAGCATTAAAAAAGCAATTGAAGTCTATTACTCCACATAATTACATTGGTATAGCGCCTAACTATTAGTTTTCGTCAAGTTATACTATCAACCTCAACATTAAAATCGTTGAATTTTAGGTTTTATGAAATGATAGAAAAAAGGCTGTCTTCAATAAAAGAGAAAGACAGCCTTTGTATTTATAAGTATAAAGGTATCACTAATCTATTTTCAATACAGCCAAAAAAGCCTCCTGAGGTACTTCTACATTACCAATTTGGCGCATACGTTTTTTCCCTTCTTTTTGTTTTTCCAATAATTTACGCTTACGGCTAATGTCACCACCATAACATTTAGCGGTTACATCTTTTCGCATGGCCGAAATAGTTTCTCGGGCTATAACTTTAGCTCCAATGGCTGCTTGTATAGCAATTTGAAATTGTTGTCTGGGTAATAATTCTTTTAATTTTTCACAAAGCTTTCTACCAAAATCTTGTGCCCTACTACGGTGAATTAATGCACTTAAAGCATCCACCTTATCACCATTTAATAAAATATCCATTTTTACAATATCTGCTTCCCTATAGCCAATTGGGGAATAATCGAATGAAGCATACCCACGTGTACTACTTTTCAGCTTATCATAAAAATCGAATACAATTTCAGTTAAAGGCATTTCAAAAATTAATTCAACCCTTGTTGGGGTTAAATATGATTGGTTAACAAGAATGCCTCGTTTGCCTAAACATAAGGTCATAATATTACCTATATATTCCGGTAAAGTAATAATTTGTGCTTTAATAAAAGGCTCTTCAATTCTGTCTAAACGAGTAGGGTCGGGCATTTCAAAGGGATTGTTCACTATAATTTTATCTCCCTTTGTAGAATATGCATGAAAACTTACGTTAGGAACGGTAGTAATTACTGTTTGATTGAATTCTCGCTCTAAACGTTCCTGAATAATTTCCATGTGTAGCAATCCCAAAAATCCGCACCGGAAACCAAACCCAAGTGCTTTGGATGTTTCCAATTCAAATGTTAGTGATGCATCATTCAACTGCAGTTTTTCCATGCATTCCCGCAATTCTTCAAAATCATCTGTATTAACGGGGTAAATACCGGCAAAAACCATGGGTTTAACTTCTTCAAAACCCTGAATCATTTCACCCGGATTGGCAGCTAATGTGATGGTATCACCAACTTTAACCTCTTTTGCGTTTTTAATACCAGTAATTATATAACCTACATTGCCTGCGCTTAAAGCATCTTTGGGTACCATGTTTAATTTTAAGATGCCCACTTCATCAGCTATATAGTTTTCTCCGGTTGAAACGAATTGAATTTTATCTCCTTTACGTAAAGTACCATTCATTATTCGGAAATAAACAATAATACCTCTAAAGCTATTGAATACACTATCAAAAATTAAGGCTTGTAAAGGGGCATTTTCATCACCTGCCGGAGGTGGAATTCTTTCAACAATGGCATTCAAAATATCTTGAATGCCTATACCGGTTTTACCGCTTGCCAACAAAATTTCTTCGGGCTTGCAGCCTATTAAATCAACAATTTGGTCGGTTACTTCGGGTATCATAGCCCCATCCATGTCAATTTTGTTGATGACTGGAATAATTTCTAAATCGTTTTCAATAGCCAAATAAAGGTTACTAATGGTTTGAGCCTGAATACCTTGTGTAGCATCTACCAACAATAATGCACCCTCGCAAGCTGCTAAAGCGCGGCTAACTTCATAACTAAAATCAACGTGACCGGGGGTATCGATTAGGTTTAAAGTATAATCTTCACCCTTATGATTATAGTTAATTTGAATGGCATGACTTTTTATGGTAATTCCTTTTTCACGCTCTAAATCCATATCATCTAGTACCTGGTCCATCATTTCTCTAGAACCAATTGTTTTTGTTTCTTCCAACAATCTGTCAGCCAACGTACTTTTTCCGTGGTCAATATGGGCAATAATGCAAAAATTTCTGATATTCTTCATACAACTGCAAAGATATAAGGATAGCAGTCAACTATGTAACTACCTGTATTTTTTACATTTAAATTATCTTCTTACCCCAAAAAAGGCTTATATAAAGCCACTATTTGCGATGCAATTACCGATTGTGCAAATTTCCTTCCAGCAGAGTTAGCTATGGCAAAACGATTAAACTTTGAATATTCTTGCAGAATATGCCTGTAAGCATTCAATAAAGCCATTTCATCGCCCGGTGGTACAATTATTCCATTATTTTCATTTATAAAATCGGCTGCACCACCGGCTGATGATGTAATAACGGGCAACCCACAACATAAGGCTTCAAAAATGACACATGGTGCATTTTCCTGCCAACTAAATAAAACCAATGCATTGGCTTGTTGCATGTAGGTGGCTACCTTTTCATAAGGTACGGTATCAGTTAAATGCACATATGTTGTTAATTCTAATTGCTCAATTTCAGCTTCAATAACCGACGATTTGGGCCCAACAATTACTAATTGCCATTGCTGAAATTCATTTTTTAAAAGGGCAAATGCTTTTAAAATTCCATTTACATTTTTTTGTGGCAACAAGGATGAAACATGCAAAAAAGTAAACTTATTGGGTTGAGGTTCAGCTTTAAATTGGAAATATTGGGTATTTACCAAATTGGGAACAACTGTTACGGTTGACAAATTGAATATTTTTTGTATGGCATTTGCCACAGTGAATGACACATTGGTTACTATTGCTGCCTGTTGCATTATTTTTAGTAATGCATTTTTAAACCAAAAAGGCTTTTCGAAATAGCCATCAATTGCTGTTTCAGCATACATAGATGCATGTTCTGAAACTATATAAGGTAGGTGCATTTTTCGGCACCATTTTCTAGCCACCATTCCGGCACGAAATGGTGCATGCACGTGCACAATTGCAGGTTTCCCATAAGTAGACAAATATTTCTTCAAAACTTTTTTATAGCATTGCACATAGGCACGTTGATATAACAAAGTATTTAATTTTTTGATGGGCGTAGGTTTAAAAGAGAAATAGACAATCCATTCTTCCAGTTGATGCTGCTTGTTAATTTCAAATTTATATTTTGAATGAATATTGCTTCCGGCCTGTAAAACATGTATAACAGTTATTGGCATTAACTCAGCAACGGAACGGGCATTACGTTGAATGAAATCGCCATTATAAGGCTCAAACGCATCGGGGTACCAACTTGCTAACCACAATACCTGCATACTTTAATATTTTGTTCGAAAAAATAATGTAAACTTTCGCCAGTCAAGCTTTTTGAAAAAAAATACATCAACGTTCATTTTTTTAAAATGATACAACGACCACATTCCTGCAATTGCATAGGCAAATGAAGTAATAGCTGCAGCCCAATGAATATGATAATAAGGTATAATAAGCATATTCCCTACCAAAGTAATTAATGCTGCCATCGCAGCGCCTTTTATGTTGATGGATATTTTATTCAGTCCACTAAAGTATGCTGAAAGCAAGTTTAACCCCGCCAAGAAAAACAATCCGGGCATTAAAATAAGCATAACATTAGCAACTTTCGAAAAACTATTGCCAAACACTACTATAATAATTGCATTCCCAAACAACCACAATAGTAAAGCAACAAGAAGAAAAAAAAGAAAAAAAAGTTGAATAATTGTGTTGATGAAAACCGGAAGTTTATTATCCTGCTTCATGGCAGATGCATTAAAAATAACGGGTGCCATAAATTGAGGTATTAAAATAAATATTTGTGCTAATTTAGATGCCTGCATATAATTACCCGCATCAGTGGCTGAGGTAAATTTCTGCACAAACCAATAGTCTAATCTGTACACCAAAAAGAATAATAAATTAGCGCCTAATGCTTGTAATGCATAACGATAAATGAGCTGCTTATTTTTTACTTGTTGGTTATTAAATATTTGCTCATTTTTTATAAACACCAAAGCCATAAACAATAATAAGCCATTTAATCCTGCAAAATAGAAATAGGTTTTAAATAGCACTTGGGCAGGTTTGTTATTGAAATATAAAATGCTAATAAATATAATGCATGCTATATTTCCAACAGTTTGTAACAAATTAGGTAATATGAAATGCTGTGATGCAAATAGAGCCGCCGTAAAATAGTTTGTCATGAGTGTTCCGGCAATAAAAACATAAAAGCTAACACGATAATTATGACTAATATTTTCAAAATATTGAGGAAAGAATATTTGCACTAGTATCAATAGGAATATTACACCCATTAACTGCCAAAAACTTAGGGTAATTATTTGTTTTTTTGATATAGCTTTTTGCACTGAATAATAAGTAAAAGCACTTTCTAAACTCATTCCGCCCACCAATACAATGAATGCACCAATTGCTGTAATGTAAAGTAGTACCCCAATTTCAGCAGCATTTGTAAATCGGGCTAAACAAATATTTACCAGTAAAGAACTAATTACCAAAAAAGTTCTAGCAATAATTTGTTGCATTAATTGTTTGGTAATATTCATCGATAAATAATTTGCACTTTTTAATGTACTGTAACTTTTTGTTGGTTCAAATATAAACCCGGTGTACTGCATAAATACATTATTTTCGATAATAAATTATTGGCTAACATGCTATTTTTAAAACATATTAATAAAAAGGCTAAAAGCGAAACAGATACCGGATTAAGTACCGTTAGCAGCTTGGTTGGTGGGCGAATGTTAAACAGGGATGGATCGCCTAATTTGCAGGTGAAGGGAATGCGTTTTTTTGAGCGATTAAATATTTATCATGCGCTATTATCCATGCCGCTTTGGCGTTTTTTGTTGATTGTTGTTATATTCTTTATTGTAATTAATGTTTTGTTTGCCGGTGTTTATTTATGGATTGGATTAGAACATTTAGGCGGAATTGAAACACATTCGGCCAATGAAAAATTTGGTGAAGCATTTTTCTTTAGTGCACAAACATTTACAACGGTAGGCTATGGAAGAATTAGTCCCGTCGGATTTATGGCTAGTTTTGTTGCTTCATTAGAAGCGCTTTGCGGGCTATTAAGTTTTGCCATTGCAACAGGCTTAATGTATGGACGTTTTGCTCGTCCTAAAGCCTACATTCAATATAGTGCGCATGCTTTATTTGCGCCATTTAAAGATGGCGTTGCGCTAATGATGCGTTTAGTGCCTTACACCAAAAATTATTTAGTAAATGCAGAGGCTCGTTTTACCATATCAATGAAGGTATTTGAAGAAGGTGTTGTGAAAACGCGCTTTTTTAGTGCCGCTTTAGATATAAACAAAGCATCTACCCTAATGTCTAACTGGACTTTGGTTCATCCAATTAATCATGATAGCCCGCTTTATGGCCTAAAAAAAGAGGATATTGAAGCAGCAGAAACCGAGTTGTTGGTATTTTTAGAAGGATTTGATGAAAGCTTTTCTTCAACAGTTGTAACAAGAACATCCTACACTTATCGAGAATTTGTATATGGTGCCAAGTTCAAACCCATGTATCATCCATCAGAAGATGGAAACAGTACCATTTTATATTTAGATAAGTTAGATGATTACGAACCGGCTACCTTCAATATTCAATTTGTATAAATATTTATTCCCAAAAATGAATCGGATATTGCAAACAATTATGTTCTTCTTCCTGTACTAAGGCTTTTCCAATTTGTTGTAAGATGTTACTGTTGATTGTGTTTTCAATATGCGGGAATAAAATCCGTTCTTCAAAACGTACATGTTTTTCCAATAAATTCACATATTCCGTTAAAATAGCATAGGTAACATGTATTTTTATTTGGTTCATGTATTGTTGTAACGCCGTGTGCTCATCTTTCATTTGAATTAAGCCGGATTGCAGCACAGGATATGTATTTCCTAAAGTGAACAGCAAATCTTCCTCCAATTGAAAATGATGCATTAAATCGTTTTCCCAAAAAGAAATACAAAAGTCTTTCATTACACTATTGTCTGCCTTTTTGGCTATACCTTTTTTCAATAACAAACAAAACAATAATGCATTGTGGTGTTGCCGCGAAAGCGGCTGCATTGCCTCACTGCGTTTAATAGGCATTAATCTAACGATTGAATAATAGTAATAAATTCTTCTGCATTCAATGAAGCACCACCAACTAAACCCCCATCAACATCAGGTTGTGAGAATAAATCTTTTGCATTTGCAGCCTTTACACTTCCACCATACAAAATAGAAATGGTTTGAGCAATATGATGACCATACTTTAATTCAATTTGTTGGCGAATAAAAGCATGCATATCTTGAGCCTGTTGTGTAGTAGCTGTTTTGCCGGTTCCAATAGCCCAAATGGGTTCATAGGCAATTACAACTTGTTGCAATTGATCGGCAGATAAATGATACAACGATTGTTTTAACTGCTCGGCAACAAACTCTTTTTCTTTTCCTTCTTCCCGAATAGACAGCGGTTCACCGCAACAAAACAAAGGTTTTAAACCATGGCTTAAACATTGATCAATTTTCTTAGCTAAAACTTCGTTGGTTTCATTAAAATATTCTCTTCTTTCGCTATGGCCAATTATCACATACTGCACACCAACGGATTGTAACATAATTGCAGAAGTTTCTCCGGTATAGGCGCCTGATGTTTTATCTGAACAATTTTGTGCGGCAACAAATACGTTGTTATGCTCAGCACACTTTTTAACTGCCATAGATATATAAGGGAAAGGAACAGCAAAAATAATTTCCTGGCCGGGCTTAAGTTCCAGTTTAGTATGAAGTACTTTAGATAATAATTGATGTGCTTCATCAGCATTTAAGTTCATTTTCCAGTTAGCTGCTGCTATTTGTTTGCGCATGGTTGAAAAAAATTAATTATAAAATACATTTATGTAAGTTGTTCAAAGATATGCTGTAACACTTTTATTTCCTGATTTGTAGTGGAAGAATTTTTAAAGCCTTTCCACTGCTGAATTTCTTTTAAAGCCTGTTCAATAGTATATTTTTTTTCAATACCAAATGAAAAATGTGGGAAATGACGCGGCAATAAACCTACTCCAAATACATTGCAAGCAATGCCGATAGCTGTTGCAGTGTTAATAGACGCATTAATGGCAATACGGGTATAATCGCCCATTAACACACCACATTTTTGCACAGGTGGACTGTACTTTTTTAGGCTATCATTCCAAACAGTAACCTGTTCACCACTATTTTTTATATTACTGTTACTGGCACCGGCCCCAATATTGCACCAGTTACCAATAATACTATCGCCTAAATATCCATGATGTGCTTTATTACTAAAGTCCATAATTATGCTATTTTTTACTTCCCCCCCTACTGTACAATTATTACCTATGCATGTTCCGCCATAAATTGTTGCTCCCATTTTAACCACAGAATTTTTGCCTACAACAATGGGGCCACGTAAAAATGAACCTTCCATAATTAAAGCATTATCTGCAATATATATTGGCCCATCAGCAGCATTCAAACTCACATTTTTTAATGTTGCATTGGGAGAAATGTGAATACCTTCAGCATTTTCAACATAATTAGAAGGATGGATTATATTGTTTTGCTGTTTAGCAATAACAAATTGAAAATCGGATGCAATAATAGCAGAATTTTTGGCAAGCAAATCAATGGCAGAATTAATACAGATTAACGTTCCATTGAAAGCAATATTTTTTTCAGAGGTACTAATTGAATTTGTGTTAAAATAAGCTTTTGCTTCTTCTAAATTACCTCTATAGGCAATTTTTTCGCTTGCATAAATTAAACCCTGCTGTTTTGATAATTGTTGCAGAGAATTTATTAATTCCATATTAGGCAATACATTCGCAGCAACAAAAACAGCTTCGGGTTGTGTTGGTGGTTCATACAAAGCTGATAAATAATCAATGGTTTGAATATAAACCTTAGTGTCTGTTAATTTTTCCCATCGCTCTCGCTGGGTATAAATGCCATACCGTAAGTCAGCGATAGAATGATTTACAGAAAAAGGATAAAATTCATCTCTCCATGTTGCATCATCAAATAAAACTATGGGTAAATTCATATGTACATTTAATTCAGTGAGTAGCCTTCTAACATAAACAAACTAATCCATCGTTTTCTGTTTTTGTATAATTCCATGTCAATCACCAAATCTATTCTACTAAGTTCAGTAAAATTTGGAAGCTTCTTTCCATATTTTTCTGCTACTTTTTCTAATTGTTCAATAGCCAAAAAACCTAAACAGTACACTGCTGCTAAGGTATAATTAAAAAAACGTTTATTTTTCGGGTTTGCTTTTACTTCACGGATGGCATTCTTCAAAAGTTGTACTTGATTGTTATACGCAGTTTTAATATCTATAACCGAATCGGAATGATTGGCAAAAGTATAAATTCCGGCACGACTGTCTTTAAATGTATCAAACAAATCATTAATCATTTGTATTATGGTGCCTAATAAATACCAACATTTTTTTTCTGCTTCACTACCCACAACTTGCAGATAGTAATAGCACATTAAAACGGCATATCCGCCTTTGCGATGGGTAATTGACAATAACGTTTCAGTATCAATATCAGCATTAAATTGTAAAAGAGAATCTTTTTGTGCTGTAAACATATGCTCAAATAAGCTCAAGTAATCGGTTTTATTATTTACCCTTGCCAATAAATAACGATGAATGGATTGAATTAACATCTCATCTAATGTTTTCGGCATATAAGCATCACCCAAAAAAGTTAGCTTTTCTATTGTTTCTACACTCATTTCATGATGATCAAAAAAATCATCATACATCGAGGCCATTACAAAATAATAAACCAACAATTTTTGTTCTTCTTTTGAAGTAAATCTTTTATGTAATTGGGTGAAAGCATCACAAACAATGGGATTATAAATTGCAAAGCTTGTAATTGTTTTTTTTCTAACTTTTTCACTAACAGCATGGCAATAATTTTTTTCAATTTGTGCTATGGTAGTTTGGGCAAATTGTTTGGCCTTACGCCTACTAATAATAAAATGCGTTACTATTCTAAAAACTATTGGTAAGGATGCTATGTATGGCCTAAAATTTTTCACCATTTACAAAGAAACTATTATTTAGCATACTATTTATACTTCACATGAACAATGCCTTTTGTTACTTATTAAACAAAACAAGTTTAGTAACTTGCACTTACATTATAAAACCAAGCACCATGAGTTTAGGCACATTTCATTATCCAATGCCGGCAAATGAACCGGTTTTACAGTATGCACCCGGTAGCAAAGAAAGGGAATTACTAAAAAAAGCAATAGCAGAATTAAAGGCACAAACAGCCGATATACCCATGTATATTGGTTCAAAAGAAGTAAAAACCAATAAAAAAATTGCTTTACATCCGCCCCATGAAATAAAACATACTTTGGGCTATTTCCATATGGGCGATGAAAAACATGTTCAACAAGCTATTGATGCTGCATTGGCGGCTAAAAATGACTGGGCAGCTATGCCTTGGGAAGACAGAGCCGGCATTTTTTTGAAAGCAGCCGATTTACTGGCAACAAAATATCGTCCTTACATTAATGCAGCTACTATGCTTGGCCAAAGCAAAAATGCATTTCAAGCTGAAATTGATAGTGCCTGCGAATTGATTGATTTTCTACGTTTTAATGTTCATTACTTAAGTGAAATATATAAACAACAACCCAATAGTGCCTCCGGTATGCATAATCGCATGGAATACCGGCCATTAGAAGGATTTGTGGTAGCCGTTACCCCCTTTAACTTTACGGCTATTAGCGGTAATTTACCTACTTCGGCTGCTATGTGTGGTAACGTTGTAGTATGGAAACCCGCCAATACCCAGGTATTTGCCGCACAATTGTTTATGCGAATACTATTAGAAGCAGGGTTACCTCACGGCGTTATTAATTTGATTTATGTAGATGGGCCAGTTTTAGGCAAAATTTGTTTTAATCATCGCGATTTTGCAGGTGTACACTTTACAGGTTCAACCGGCGTATTTAACACAATGTGGGAAACAATTGGTAAAAACATGGCGAATTATAAATCTTATCCACGTATAGTTGGTGAAACCGGTGGTAAAGATTTTGTTTTAGTACATAAATCTGCCGATGTTGATGTAGCCGTTACTGCATTATTACGCGGTGCTTTTGAATATCAGGGACAAAAATGCTCTGCTGCTTCTCGTGCTTATATACCATCAAATCTTGCAGAAAAAATAAAGAAGAAGTTGATAGCAGGGGTAAATAGTTTTAAAATGGGAACAGTAGAAGATTTCTCTAATTTTATTAACGCCGTTATTGATGAGAAAAGTTTTGATAAAATAAAAGCATACATTGATGGCGCCAAGCGTTCAAAAAAGGCAAGTATTTTAGTGGGCGGGGAATGCAGCAAAAAAGAAGGTTATTTTATTCAGCCTACAATTATACTGGCAGAAGATCCCAAATATGTTACTTTATGTGAAGAAATTTTTGGCCCTGTACTTACTTTGTATGTATATCCTGCCAATGAATTTGAAGAAGTATTAGAATTAGTTGATACTACTTCACCTTATGCACTTACCGGTTCTATTATTGCTAAAGATCGTTCTGCCATTGTAATGGCAACTGAACGTTTACGAAATGCTGCCGGCAATTTTTATGTAAATGATAAACCCACTGGGGCTGTAGTAGGTCAGCAACCATTTGGTGGAGCCAGAGCAAGTGGTACTAATGATAAAGCCGGTAGTATCTTAAACTTATATCGTTGGTTAAGTGCCAGAACCATTAAAGAAACATTTAACCCTCCTGTAGATTACGGTTACCCATTTATGCTTGAATCATAATAACCGTAATACAAAAAAAGCAGCCGATTATATTCAGGCTGCTTTTTTTAAACCCTATTTTGGCATTAAAACAGTATTTATTACATGAACAACCCCATTCCCAGCCATTAAATCGCTAGCAGTTACCATTGATGTACCTCCTTTTGCATCAGTTAACATTACTTTTCCATTGTGTAAACTTACTTGTAACATTTCACCTTCTAATGTTTTTACTTCTGCTTTTCCATTCCCTTTTTTTATGGCAGCTATAACATCTTTAGCTGTTAATTTGCCGGGCACAACATGATAAGTTAAGATTTTCGTTAATGTTGCTTTGTTTTCAGGTTTTAATAAGTTTGCCACTGTCCCTTCAGGCAATTTATTAAATGCCTCATTGGTAGGAGCAAAAACAGTAAATGGTCCTTTTCCTTCTAAAGCTTCTACTAAACCTGCTGCTTTAATGGCAGCTACTAATGTAGTGTGATCTGGAGAGCTAGCAGCTACCCCTACAACTGTTTTTTGAGCTTTTACTGAAAGTGTGCTCAGTAATAAAACAACTGCAATTAAAGAGGATAATAATTTTACTTTCATAATGATTTTTTATTTTACAACGATTAACCATGAAAAAAGGTTTAACTTTTTTTATATTTTAATATTTCTATCTTTTTTGTTTATTCTTTTCGTGAAATTATTTAAAATTTTTACACAAAAAATTAGGTTTAATAATAAAGTATGATGATAGTATAGATAAAAATACAGGAATGTAGCACGAAAAAAATACCTAGATTTTAAAATAACTTTTTATTTGTTAAGTCTAATTTTGTTGATTGTAATGCGAAACAAATTGTAACTTTAAACAAAATATTATAAGATGGAGAATAATGAACAACCCATTCATCAACTACACCAGCAATCATTAAAGGCCATGAATGCAATAGTTGAAGAAAAAAAACAACAACTATCAAAGGAGCAACAAGATGCACTGCACCATGCACACAATGAATGGCAAGTTGCCTGGAATAAATTGTTAAATGCCCTAATGGTAATTGACAAACTGGAAATATAAATTTTCTAACCATTATCCAGATTTCCGCCACCATTGCTATTGTCAGGTTTGTCTTTATCCTCTTTTTTAAATTCTAACTTTCCAAACTTCCAGGTAAAGTTTAAACCAAAGGAACGGAATGGAATTTGCCTTAAGTTATTAGTAGTGAAGTTAGGGCCGGTTAAGATTGTACGCATATTCACATACTCATTAAAGGGATTTACAGCCGTTAAAGCTAAACTACCTTTTTTATTCCAAAATTGTTTACGAATAGCTAAACTGTAGGTAGTAAAAGACGGATAACGCCCCTGCACTTCATTTCTTGCTGAACGGAAATTACCAAAGGCCTCTGCCGCCAAATCCTTTTTAAATTGATAACTGGCATTCAAATTAATATGGTAGTTAAAACTGCTAGCATTATATCCTGGATCTAGCTGATTGATTTGTTCTCGATAGTAGAAGAACATGTTCGTACGTAAATTAAGTGCATTTGACACATCAATACTGGCAAATAAATTCATACCCATATTGCGTTCAATACCAATGTTTTGACGAGTACTTACAGATACATTGGTAAATGTTGAGTCGCCAACTAAATAAGTGGGATAATAATAAACATAGGGCTGAATATCATGATTAGAAGTGCGGTAAAATGCAGCTACCATGAAAGAACCTACGTTGTTGACTTGTTTGTTATAGGCTAATTCATATCGATTTCCAATTTGAGGTTGTAAATAAGGATTTCCAGTTGTAATATTTTTGGGGTCGCTGGTATTCACAAAAGGATTTAAATCCTGATAGCTGGGCCTTTCAATGCGTTTTGAATAACTTAACTTAAGAGTTGAGTTACCAGATAATTTTCTGATGAAATAGAAACTTGGAACAAAAGTGTTATATCCAGGTGTTTTAACTTGTGTTGTAGTATTGGAATAATAATCATTAATTTCAGTTCGTTCATAACGACCACCCACTTGTGCATCAAACAAAGTTCCAACCGGGAAGCTTAATTCACTATACACTGCATAAACTTGTTGATGATAATCTAAGTAATTAGATTGAGAGGAATCATAATAATAAGCTTCGGTGTATGGGTTTAAAGAATGAATAGTAGCTGTACTGTGTATATCAGTTAAAGTAATTCTGCTACCGGCACCAAACTTTATTTTAGAGGTAAATGGTTGTGTATAATCAATTGTCATTACATGCACGTTGTTGGTACCGGGATTATCATTTTGCGTTCCAAAAAACTTAGTCTCAGACGGCACATAGTATTGTTCACTGTTTGAATAACCGTGATTCGTACCAAAACTTGAATTCAAGGCAATATCTAATTCCTGGTCGGGTTTTGAAAATTTACGCTTATAATTCAGGTTTGCATCAATGTTATGAAAATGAAATCCACCATTTGAATTACTCAGTGAAGCTATATTCGATAACAAATTACCACCACTTAACATGTCGGTGGTAATTTGTGTTTGATTAACATAGCCTGTTCCGGCATAACCAAATAAGTTGTAGTTTACACCACCGTTTAAGTTATTTAGTGAATCTAAATTCCAATCAAATCCTAAACCTGATTGCATACCATGTCGAGTAAATCGTGAAGCACCATTTTGTAACAGCTGAACATTGGTTTTAGCAGTTGTATCAATTGAATTTCTATCTACTGAATTAGGTGTGGTTGAACGCAACCGGGTTCCACCACTTATAAATGCATTTACACCGAATTTATTTTTGCGAGCAGTAATATTAAATGAACCATTTTGTAATAAACTTCCAGCCGTTAGAGATAAATTCCCATTTACTCCTTTCGATTGATTATCCTTCAATATGATATTGATAATACCACCCAAACCGGATGCATCATATTTTGCTCCCGGATTGGTTATTACTTCAATACTTTTTATTTGGCTAGCTGGAATAGCCTGTAATACATCGGAAATATTATTGCCAAATGCGGTTGAAGGACGACCATTAATTAAAAATTGAATACTGGAGCTACCCGCTAATTGAACATTCCCATCTACATCTACTGAAACCATTGGCACTTTCTTCAACAAATCTGTTGCTACCCCACTTTGTGAGGTTAAATCCTTTTCAGCATTAAAAACCATTTTGTCAATTTTATTCTCAATTAATGGTTTTTTAGCACTAACGGTAACGTCTTGTAGTACATTTTCCTGTTTTACCAATACAATAGTTGGTAATTGAACCGGTGTGTTTTTTTGAACACTTACAGTACCAATGGTATAGTCTTTATAACCTAATGATTGAATTTTTAAAATATAATTACCAGGAGTTAAACCCTTTATAACGAAAGAACCCGTAGCGTCAGTAATTGTTCCATTTACCGTATTTTTAGTGCTTTTATTTAGAACGGTAACTGTAGCATATTCAATAGGTTGTTTTGTAGCAGCGTCAATTACTTTGCCTGAAACATTATTGTTTGAATTATCGTTAAATGCATTTGCTTGAAAAAAAGAAAATATCAATATGAAAATTGCTAGTAATTTTTTGTGCATTATGTTACTAATTTGGTTTGCTTAAGAAGTTGCAAAATTACTTTGCTATTTTGTAGCAAATCTGTTTTAATTGGGGTTGCATTGTTAAAAAGGATGAATGGTAATATTTATTTGATGTTTATCAATTACCAGTATTCACAACAAAGAAAAAGCCACTTTAGTTATTAAAAGTGGCCTTAAATTAAAAGTTAATTAAGTAAATTTTAAGCAGACTCTTTTTTCTTCTTAGCGGTTTTAGGTGTTAACATTAAAAACATTCGCTTGCCCTCCAATTTAGGTAAGCTTTCAGGCTGACTTATTTCTGCTAAACGTTCTGCAAATTTTAAAAGAATTAATTCCCCGCGCTCTTTAAATTGTATAGCTCTTCCTTTAAATTGAACGTATGCTTTTACTTTATTGCCGTCTTGCAAAAACTTTTCTGCATGTTTCGATTTAAAATCAAAGTCATGATCGTCAGTGCCGGGTGTAAAGCGAATTTCTTTTACCTCGCTTTGCTTGGCATTGGCTTTCATTTCTTTTTCTTTCTTCTTTTTCTCGTATAAAAACTTCTTATAATCAATTACTTTACAAACCGGAGGGTCTGCATTCGGTGATATTTCTACTAAATCTAGTTCTTGTTCAGCTGCAATTTTTAATGCTTCTTGTAAGGGATAAATACCAACGGTTACATTGTCGCCTACTAATCGTACTTGAGATGCCCTGATTCTTTCATTAATGCGATGCTCTGATTCTTGATTTCTTTGAAAACGCGGATTCATTCTTCCTCCATTTCCGCTATTGTTACTTCTTGTTGATAATGCCATTAAAAATGGGTTTGATTTTAAATTTTGGTGTAAAAATAATGATTAAAAATTGCTAAGCAAGCTATTTCCGTTCCATAATTTCTTCAACAATGTTATGAACAAAGTTATCAATTGAAATACTACCGGTATCACCTACCCCTTGTCTGCGTACAGAAAGTTGTTGCTCATTCATCTCCTTTTCACCTACAACTAGCATGTAAGGAATACGCATCATTTCTGCTTCACGAATTTTTTTACCTATTTTTTCATTTCGTTCATCAACAGTAACCCGCACACGCTTGGCTTTCAATTTTAATGCCACTTCATTGGCATAATCGGCAAACTTATCACTAATCGGCAAAATTATTACCTGTTGAGGTGCTAACCATACCGGAAATTTTCCGGCATAATGTTCCAGTAAAAATCCAATAAACCTTTCATGTGTTCCTAATGGAGCTCTATGAATAATTAATGGAATATCTGTATCATTATTGGGTGTAGTATATGAAAGTGAGAATTTTCTGCCCGAATTAAAGTCAACCTGATTGGTTGCAAGTGTAAACTCTCTGCCAATGGCACTCCAAATTTGCACATCTATTTTTGGGCCATAAAAAGCTGCTTCATCCGGCACCTCAATAAATGGTGTATTGGTTTCCTGCAATACTTTGCGAACCATATCTTCTGTTTCTAACCATAGCTTTGGTTCATTCACATATTTTTTGCCCAATTTAGCAGGATCATGCAATGACAAACGCATTACATATTTATCAATACCAAATAGTTTAAAATATTTTAGATACATATTGTTCACGGCTTTAAATTCTTCCGCAAACTGTTCTTTGGTACAATAAATATGGGCATCATTCATGTGTAAGCAACGTACACGCATTAATCCAAACAATTCTCCACTTTGCTCATATCGATAACAAGTACCATATTCTGCAATACGATACGGTAAATCGCGATAGCTTTTGGGTTCTGCCGCATAAATTTTATGGTGATGAGGACAATTCATAGCTTTTAAATAGTACTTCTCCCCATCCATTTCCATAGGTGGAAACATACTATCGGCATAATAAGGTAAATGCCCACTGGTTAAATACATGCTTTCTTTTGCAATATGCGGAGTTACAACTCTTTTATAACCGGCATCTTCTTCAGTTTCTTTGGCCAATTTTTCTAATTCTTCAATAATAATGGTTCCATTAGGCATCCATAAGGGTAAACCCGGACCCACATCATCGTCCATAGTAAAAATGCTAAGTTCTTTCCCTAATTTTCTATGATCGCGTTTTTTTGCCTCTTCCAGCATGGCTAAATAGGCATCTAATTCCTTCTGGTTAGGGAAAGTAATACCATATACCCTAGTAAGTTGTTTGTTATGCTCATCACCTTTCCAATAAGCACCGGCTATATTGGTTAATTTTATGGCCTTAATAAAACCTGTGTTGGGAATATGTGGGCCACGACATAAATCGGTAAAATTTCCTTGTGTATAAAAAGTAATTTCACCATCGTTCAAGTTTTGAAGTAAATCTAATTTATACTCGTCTCCTTTTTCCTTAAAATAAGCAACTGCTTCTTGTTTAGGAATAGCTTTCCGAATATAAACATTACCCTGTTTGGCCAATTCATTCATCTTCTTTTCTAAAACCAATAAATCCTCTTCTGACATTTTTCTGTCACCTAAATCCATATCATAATAAAAGCCATGATCAATGGCAGGACCAACCCAAAATTTTACTCCAGGGAACATGGTTTCAACAGCTTCGGCCATTAAGTGTGCAGATGAATGCCAAAGCGTTTTTTTACCCTCTTCATCGTCCCAAGTAAGTAATTGTAGCGTAGCATTTTCTTCAATGGGTCGAGTTGCATCTATAACCACTCCATTCACTTTTGCAGCCAAAACTTTTTTAGCCAATCCTTCACTAATTGATTTAGCAATTTCTAATGCAGTAGTGCCTTTTGGAAAAGAACGTATGGCACCATCTGGAAAACGAATTTCTATCATATTTAATTTTAAATGTATTTTTTGCGAAGAACAAAGGTAACAAATTGCATGCAGAGATTTTTTTTTGCTTTAATTTACCTAAAAAAACTTAACTGTTTGTTATATCATTATGGAGTTAAAGAAGCTTAGTTTTGTGTATATGTACCGTTTTGTTGTATTATTTATTGCTGCCTGTTTAAGTATTATTGCCTTACCTGCACAAAATTTAACGGGCATTTGGCGTGGTTTTTTTATACAAAAAAATTACAATCCATTTTCAGGGCAATTTGTTGAAGATCGATATAAATATGAAGTTCAAATTAATGAATTACCTAATAAGGCTTTAGAAGGGGTAACTTATTCATACAAAACAACCGTTTTTTACGGCAAAGCTGCATTTAAAGGATTATACACTCCCTCTACAAAAAATATAATTATTAAAGAAACGAAGATGCTGGAAATTAAAGCCAGCGATTTAAGTGTTCCTTGTTTAATGACCTGCTATTTAGATTACAGCAAGGATGGTAAACAACAAATTTTAAGCGGCACATTTTCAAGCATTGGTGAAAAAGATAAAAATGACTGTGGCAGTGGAACTGTTTATTTAATGAGGGTTGCAGAGTCTGATTTTGAACCGGCACCTTTTTTAAAACAATCTCCTCAGATTAAACAAAATAATACCTCAGATTTACCTATTGGAGATGCTACGGATATTCCAAATAAAAACATACAAAAAATTCAACAAGCATTAGGATTAACTCCAGATGGGAAATGGGGTCCCAAAAGTAAAGCAGAATTGATAAAGAGATTTCCCAATGCTTCTCCTAATCCCGATTTTACTAATCAACAACAAATTGACCAACTATTACAACGTATAAAAGCAACCACCACCTCACCATCTGAAAATCCAACAAAAAATAACACTATTAGTATTCCGAATGAAACAGTACAAAATAACATAAAAAGATTACAAAAAGCTTTATCCATTAATCCAGACGGAAAATGGGGTCCCAAAAGTAAAGCAGCCTTGGTAAGCAAATTACCACAACTTAAAGGAGATCTGAATTTTGCTAATACACCGGCAATTAATTCAATTGCTCAACAAGTAGAAAACATAAATAAGGCTAATTCGCAAAATAAACAACCGCAATCAGACTTGGCTATTCAACCCAAGCAAAACGAATTAAAATTAAATTCAATTGATACCACTAATCCAGTCCATAAAAATGAAATGAAAATACCGCCACCAGCTGAACTAACTACAAGGAAAAACAAATTAGTAAAAGAAATTTTTGTAAATGCGGCAGAAGTTAAAATTGATTTTTATGATAATGGGGTGATTGATAATGATACGATAACTGTCTTTGACAACAATAAACTGGTAGTTAATCATGCCCGATTAAGTGAAAAGCCCATTACTATCAATTTGCATTTATCAACCGAAGCTCCTACTCACGAAATTATTACCTATGCTAACAACTTGGGCGATGTACCACCCAACACCGCATTAATGGTAATTACTGCAGGAAACGAGCGACATGAAATATTCATTACTTCTGATGAAAGTAACAATGCTAAAGTAATAATAACCTACAAGCCGAAGACAGTTCAAGTTCAGCGTTATTAAACTTAATGATCAATTTTATTGCTTAAATTTTAAAGAATCAACCAAAGTGCCACAAACAGTTTTACTACCCGGTAAATAAGGATTTTGAATCATAGTAGAATTACTTAACCAATCTGCTCCTGCATTATTAAATACTTTATCACAATGAAAATGATAAACTGTTGCTTTACTGTATTGAACAGTTCTAACAAGATCATACAAAGCCTGACTGATTGTAGCAAAATCTTTTAATTTTTCTTGCAAAGTGGTTTCTGCCATCAATCCCTTTAAATCTGCCTGTATACCTACAACATTTTCTTTAGCAGTTTCTATAATAATAGAATCTGCTTTTAATAAATTAAATGGTAAACTATCTATTGTTGCTATCATGTTTTCGGCAGCAGTATTTGCAGTGCTTAATTGCTGATTAAAAAGAGCATTTGATATGGTGTAATAATGCTGAAGAAAAGTGGTAAAGGTCGAATCAAATTGAGCTTGATGTTTTGAAACCATTAAAGGGGTATTGATGTTGGGAGAAACTTCAGCTTTTTTATCATTTTGCTTGCAGGCTATTAGTCCAACTAAAAGTATTATACCTAAACAGCCATTAACTACTACTTTGCACATAATCATACTTCATTTAAAGGTTCAAATCAAATGTAGGAAAATGAAAGCATACATAATACATAAGATGATTCTAATATATTAAATTCACATTCGCTTCATTCCTACCCTAAGTTTATCTTTGCTGAAATCATACTAATATAAAATGCTAATAGGTTTACAAAATGTAACATTTGAATTTGGTTCAAGAATAATTGTAGAAGATGCTACCTGGCACATACAACCCGGCGATAGAGTTGGCTTAATCGGGTATAATGGCACGGGCAAATCAACCCTATTAAAGGTATTGGTGGGCGAATATACACCTGCAAAAGGTGTGGTTGAAAAAGGGAAAGATACCACCATTGGTTACTTACATCAAGACCTATTAAGTTTTGATACCAATGATTCTATTTTAGAAGTTGCAATGGGGGCATTTGAAAAAGTAAAACAACTGGAAAAAGAAATTGAAGCCATTGCGAAACAATTAGAAACAACAGAAACAGAAGCATTACTAATGGAATATACTCATAAACTGCATGAGTTAGAAGAAGCAGGGGGATATACTATTCACCATAAAACAGAAGAAGTATTACAAGGACTTGGTTTTCAAAATACCGATTTGCAAAAACCTTATAAACAGTTTAGTGGTGGTTGGAGAATGCGTGTTTTGTTAGCTAAAATGATTTTACAACAACCAGATGTTTTGTTATTAGATGAACCTACTAACCACCTTGACTTACCTTCAATAGAATGGTTAGAAAAATATTTAAAACATTACCAAGGAAGTGTTGTAATTGTTAGCCACGACAAATATTTTCTAAATAAAATGGTGAATAAAATTGTGGAGTTATACCAACAGCAGCTCCACATTTATGCGGGTAACTTTGATTATTATGAGAAAGAAAAAGAACTACGCATTGAACTGCAGCAAAAAGCTTATGAAAACCAACAAGATTATATTCGTCAACAAGAACGTTTTATTGAGCGTTTTCGATCTAAAGCTACCAAAGCAGCAGCTGCGCAAAGCGCCATAAAAAGATTGGAAAAAATAGACCGTTTAGAAAATGTAAACTTAGAAAGACCCAACATTAAAATTAATTTCCAGATAGAAAGACAACCCGGTAAAATCATTTGTGAACTAAAAAATATTCATAAAAGTTTTGGCGATATTACGGTATTAAACAATGCTCATGCCGAAATTGAAAGAGGAGATAAAATTGCTTTAATTGGTGCTAACGGAAAGGGTAAATCTACTTTACTTAGAATTATTGCCGGAACTGAAAATCAAGAAGGTAATAGAATTTGGGGCCATAATGTACAGGAAAGTTTTTACGCACAACATCAACTTGAAGCATTAAACTTAAACAATACTATTTTAGAAGAAATGCAATCCTGCGGAAGTAATAAAACAGATTTAGAATTGCGCAGTTTATTGGGTTGCTTTTTATTCGGCGGCGATGATATTGATAAAAAAATTCGTTTACTAAGTGGAGGTGAAAAGGCACGTGTAGCATTGGCTAAGGTAATTGTTAGTAGAAGTAATTTTTTAATATTAGATGAACCTACCAACCATTTAGATATGCATTCGGTTGAACTATTGGCAGAAGCCTTGAATAAGTATGAAGGAAGTTATTTGTTGGTAAGCCACGACCGTTTCTTTATTGATAAAACTGCCAATAAAATTTGGGAAATTGTTGATCAGCAAATAAAGGAGTTTAAAGGCACTTATCGTGAATGGTTGGAATGGAATGAGCGCATGTCTAAACAGCAAAATTCAGCTAAAAACTCAGCTCAGGAACCCATAAAAACTGCTCCATCAAAACCAGACAATACTGATCAGAAAAAAAAGAATATTACTAGTGCACAAAAAAAAGAATATACCCAAATTCAAAAAAAGTTTCAACAAACTGAAGCCTTATTGGAACATTTAAATGAACAAAAGTTGGAACTTGAAATGTCATTAGCGCATCCTAATATTTATAAGGAACCTCAAAAAATGGCTGAACTAGAGAAAGCATACCAAACTGTTGTACTAAAATGTAATGAAGCGCAAGCTAACTATGAAAGTTTATTTGAAAAATTAATGGAATTGGAAGGTTAATATCCCGGCATTGCAAATTCCAAAACAATTTTATATTGTTGTTTTGAAATACCTGCATATTGGTTTGTTTTAACCAGCTGCATGGTTACAAAAGGAGCATTTTCTTTATCAATGTCTGAAAATTTTACAAAAGTTACTTTAGATTCATTACTGGTATGTGTTCTTTGTAAAAAGTATACATAACCATTACCCATTGCGGCCTTTACGTTATCAAAAGCTGCCTGATATTCATTAATTGCGTCTGCTAGGCCATCAAATCCTGTCTTGGAGTAGCTATAAAATATGGTATCATTTTGTTGCCTTTGGCCATCACATTGAAAAGGCATGATGTCAACCGGGCAGCCATCAGATTTTTGAATAGTGTTTTCAATATTATTTACACCGCTTTTCACGGATAATGCCATATTAAAACTACCAATTGGCTGTTGCTTTAAAACCCAATTATAAAATACAGATTTAGGAGGGGTAATTTTTAATATTACATTATAGCTACTATCTGCAGTGTTCTTCTTAAGTTGCAAAAACATATTAAAATCAAAAAAACCGTTATTTACAGCGTAAGCCAATTTTTTCTCAAAAACCACCGTACTTTCCGGTTGATAATTCCCATTCTTTATAACTAATTTTCTATTTAAAGCCTTATACATTTGTGTAGTAAGCTTCTTAATTTGCTCTAATCCTTCATTGATGGAACTGGTATGTGCGAATGTATATTCAACCCAAACTTTACTTTGACTTTCAGAAAAAAGGTAACCATGCATGGCACCGGGTAAAATCTTTTTAAGTTGAAATAAATGAACTTTAAAAGCATATTCTTCCGGTTGTTGTAACACCGGCTTAAATTTATATTGATTGAATTGGTTATTGCTATTATTTAACACATTTGCTAATTCAGCGGCAAATGCATCTTTTTTGGCAAAGTTGTCAACATAAAACCTTTGCGCACTAGCAATACCAATTGAAAACAATAGCATAAGTATGCTAACAACTGTTTTCATGATTAGGTAAATAGGGTGAACGGATATACAAAGATATTCATATTTTTCAATTCATCCTACTTTTTATCCACAATTAGAACTGGGCAACCATGGCTTTTACGAAATCGGAAACCAGGTAACTAAGCAACTTTCCGGTAGTATTACTTTGTCTACCATCCTCCATACGAGTGGCAGCCTCGCATATGTGCAAATAAGCCGGCCGTGTATTCCAAGCCATAAAATTTAGGTATTGGCGGGCATTAATTGGACTTATTCCGGTAGGGCTTCCGGCACTACTTAAAGTATTTTCTATAGCATCAACGTCAAGTTCAATACCGCATAACCCACCCTCAGTGAAAGCTGCAGCATGCGCTAATGACTGTTGAAAACTTCTTTTTTCATGTAAAAAAATATCTTCGTAAGTAATACAGTCAATAAATGGATTGTTTACAATATCCATCCATATATTCTGAGAAATATAATTTTCGTGTAAGCCCAAAATGCAATATTTTTCTAAATAACCGTCTTCCTCTGCGTAACGAAAAGCATTACCACTATGTCTACCTTCCATGGCCCTATAATCGGCATGTGCATCTAAATTCACTACATTAATTTGTGGCAAATCAATAATACCTGCTTTATACCAGCCTTTTGCTGCACCTTTAATGCAGGGATAGGCATTATTATGACCTCCGCCAATGATAATAGGTATTTTTTTTTGTTGTGTTATTTCGTGAATATATTGCTCAACCGTGTCATCAATTGTGTTTACCGCATGTCGGTAGGCATCAATTTTTTCTTCATAATTAAATGCATTTATTTCAATCACATCAACCAAAGAAGAAAAATCAAAATATCCTGCCATTAAAATCTCACGGCCATCTAAAAAATCATTGCTTTGAATGTTTAAAAATGATTGCAGAAAAGCATTCCATGCCGTGTTTGTTCCCCCTACACCTTCATTTGCTTTTACACCAATATCTTCCGGAATTCCAAGTACAACAAAATCAGCATCGGAATCGGCAATTGCATCTCTGAATTGTACACCCGTTAACACTGTTTGTAAGCGTTCACCTAATTTTGTTTCATACCTGCGAATACGCACTAACGATAAAATGTCTTCTTTTTTAAACAAATGAAGGTAAGGCATACACAAATTGATTAGTTGTTATAAAATTAGGCGAAACCTATTGCATAATCAATCTTTTTTCTTTTTGAAAATCAAATCAATACCCTTTCCAATAGAGGTCTCAATTCCTTTTGCAATTGGAGCTAATGGAATTCCATCATATTCATTTTCCAAATGGGTATTGTTTTGCTCCGGATAGATGATGATTTTATTATTGGCTTCAAAATATTTTTCCAATTTATAAGGAATATTTTCTAAAAATGGATTGTAAGACAAGGATCCTTTTCTTGACGAAACAAATACCAATAAATCTGTTTTCATAATATTTCTGGAAAGAATTAAAAAGTCTTCCCAATTCAAAAACTCTTTAAAGGCAGGAATAAAATTAATTTTATTGCTTGTACAATATTCTTGAATGGTTTCATAGGTTTTATTGTTGCCAAAAATCAATACGGGTATAGTTAACTCCTGTGATAAATAAATTATTTTTTTTAACCATGCACTAAATCCGGTTTCTAGCTCTTCCAATGCAGGAACTATTAATACTATTCTTTTATTATAAACGAAAGGCGTAGCAAGATGTGTAATGAAAATATTTTTATTTACCTTGTTTAAAATGTTTTCAAATCGATCACTAATTAAGCTTTCTAAAATACCATTTTTGTGAGGCCAACCAAGTATAACATAATCGGCTAACACTTCACGAGTAATTCGCGAAATACCACTTGATACATTGTGGTCAATTGTAGTTAAGGTATTTACTTTATTTTCTGTAGCAGAGGCTTGTTGTATATATGCTTCTAATTTGTTTTTTGAAAGGATAATATTTTTTTCAGCCGTTTCATCATTAGGAACAACTGTTAAGATAGTAATTGGATTGCTCGATTTTTTATCCTTAATTAATAATGCAAGATCTAAAATTCTATCTACCGTTTCAACATTAGCAGTAGGAATTAAAATTTGCTCACTATTCATACTGCTCGATTCTAATATGGCTTCTTCCGTCATTTCTTTATTCAGCAATATTTTCTTGGCGGCCTTTTCAGTAGCAATGGTGGCAAAAACACAGGTAGCTAAAATTAATAATATGGTACCGTTTAAAATATTTTCATCAATAATATTTGCTTTAAAGCCTATTAAAATAATAGCCAATGTTGCTGCGGCATGCGAGCTGCTTAAACCAAAAATTATTTGTCGTTGCTCTTTGGAATATTTTAGTATGAGCTGTGTTAATAGTGCAGCAAGCCATTTACCCGATAAAGCAACAGTAATTAATGTGCCAGCTACTATTAAAGCTGCGGGGCCATGTGTAATTACACTAACATCTACAACCATCCCAACAGATATTAAAAAGAAGGGAATAAATAGTGAATTGCCCATAAATTCAATTCTATTCATTAATGCAGATGAATGTGGAATTAATTTATTCAAAGCCAGCCCGGCCACAAAAGCACCTATAATTGGTTCAACACCTGCCACTTCGGCTAAAAAAGCTGCAAAGAAAACAACAGCCAATACAAAAATATAGTGTGAATGTTTTTCACTTTCCAAAACCCTGAAAAACCATTTGGCAATTCGTGGAATTAATAAGAACATGATTGCCGAGAATATTGTTAAAGAGACTAATAATCTTATCCAAAAATCTGCATTCAAGGTTCCGGCATGATTGCCCATAATAATAGCAAAAATGATAAGTACCGCAGTATCTGTTAATACTGTTGCACCAACGGTAATGGCAACTGCCTGATTTTTAGCTATACCCAGTTTACTAACTATTGGATAGGCTACTAATGTATGTGTTGAAAACATACTTGCTGTTAAAAAACTAGCATTAAAATCGTATCCCAATAAATAATGGCAAACAGGAAAACCAATACCCAAGGGAACTATAAATGTTAGAAAGCCAAATAAAAAACTTTTGTTTTGATTGGCTTTAAACTCATTAATATCTAATTCTAAACCTGCAATAAACATTATATACAACAGACCAATGGTAGAAAATAAATCAACAGCAGAATTTTTTTCTAATACATTAAAGCCATGTGGCCCTATTATTACCCCGGCAATAATTAATCCGATAATACCCGGTATATTTAATTTTTTCAGTAAAAGTGGAGATAGCAAAATGATAAATAATATTAACGAGAATATTAATACAGGATTGTGTAAAGGCAAATGAAACTCATGAGCAAAGTGCTTAAAAAAATCATTCATAATGCTAATATTATTAAAATAGAATCAGTGTATTTTAGCAATATAATTGAAAAAACTTAAAGAAAAATTTTGAAAAATCATTTTAACAATAAAGTATTATTAAAAATCATATCCAATTACCATTAATCATAACCTTATCTATTACAGGTGAGCCAAAATGATACGGAATATAAGCAACTGACGGTATGGGTTTGGTGAAAATTAAGTTTGCTTTTTTACCAACAGTTATACTACCTAATTCATTTTCAATATTCATTGCAAATGCACCATTAATAGTGGCTGCATTAATTGCCTCTTCCGGTAAGAATTCGTTTTGTATGCATGCTAATGCAACTACAAAATTCATATTACCACTAGGCGATGAACCCGGATTATAATCTGATGCCAAGGCTAAAGCACAATTCTCATTCAGCATGTTTCGAACAGGCGCATATTGCATGCGTAAGAAAAATGCAGCAGTTGGTAAAATTGTACCAATTGTATTAGAATTAGCTAATGCATGTATGGATTTTTCATTCATGTCTTCTAAGTGATCAACTGATAGGGCTTTATGTTTAACACCAACTTCTACCCCACCACTTACCGATAATTGATTGGCATGTATTTTTGGACGCAAGTTGTATTTATATGCTGCTTCTAAAATAATTTCCGTATCTGTTACTGAAAAAAAGTTATGTTCACAAAACACATCTACAAAATCAGCTAATTGTTCTTTAGCTATTAAGGGTAGCATTTCATTTATAACCAATTCTATATAACCTTGTTTATTATTTCTATGAGTTAAGGGAATTGCATGAGCTCCTAAAAATGTTGCTTTAATGGGTATTGGTAATGATGCTTTTAATTGTTGAATTACGCGTAGCATTTTAATTTCATTAGCAACAGTTAATCCATAACCACTTTTAATTTCAATAGCACCAGTACCTAATTGCATTACTTCTTCAATACGCTTCTTTGCAGCTTCATAAAGTTGTTGTTCAGAGGTAGATTGCAAGGCGGTTGCTGAATTTAAAATTCCGCCCCCACGTGCTGCAATGTCGGCGTAACTTAAACCATTTAGTTTATCTACAAATTCCTGTTCACGTGTTTTAGCAAATACAATATGGGTATGACTATCGCTCCAAGTTGGTAAAATAGAAGCATGTTTAGCATCATATACAGTATCAAAATTCTTTTGGGGCACATTATTCATGCTTCCCATATCCTCAATCATACCATTTTCAATTACCAAGTAAGCATTTTCAATTGTGGGTAAGTGCTGCATTTGTTTACCCCTTAGCAATTCATTACTTTGCCGAACATTTAATAAGTAGTGTATGTTAGTAATTAAAATGAGCATGTTTTATAATTTATGATAAAAACTTTTAGCATACAATTATACTTTAATAGCAAATACAATCAATAAATGTTATAACCGCCCGGCTTATGATTTGCTTTTTACACGTTGTAAGATACCCAAAAAAATTCGCTTTTTTCGGTTTACTTTCAATGGCAGTTTTCCGATTACCGTTAAGTTTTAACAAACAAATTCATTTTTACAAATTAATGGGTTGTGGCAAAAATGGGAGTTTTGATTTACACGCCGATTGGCAACAATGGGCTGTGTTAACTGTTTCAAAACATCTAAATAACGGCAATGAGCAAGTAGGAAAATTTTTAACGCTTTGGTGGAAAATTTTTCAATGTGAAATATTACAAATTGCCTTGCAACCCATTGAAGGACATGGTACTTGGGATGGTAAGCTTTGTATGGGTAAACTTCCTCCAAAATCTGATTATGAAGGGCCTATTGCCGTGTTAACAAGAGCTACCCTATACACAAAAAAAGCTAAACGCTTTTGGCAACATGTAAACAATATCTCAATGGAATTAAAGCATTCACCCGGATTAATGTTATCTATTGGTTTGGGAGAAATTCCTTGGTTTCGAGGTGCAACGTTAAGTATATGGGAATCAAAAGCAGCTATGCGTCAATTTGCCTATTCACAACCCTTTCATAAAGAAGTTATTGCTAAAACCAAAAGAGAAAACTGGTATAAAGAAGACATGTTTATTCGTTTTATACCAATAAAATCAGTAGGATCTTTAAGGGGAATTGATCCATTTCAGGGAAAGTTGTAAATTGCGTGCAAATGGCTTTATCTCATAATACCATATTACCCTATTTGCCCTACTTTGCATGGATGTATCGCGGTTTAAACTCCATGCCCGACCATTAGCTTGGCTTCACTATATTTTTCACGAGATAAATTATTATCTACTTTATTTAATTTTTGATGCTTTTTTATTTAGCTCAATAATTACTGTAATTCATATTAAACTATTTATATATGCAAAACCATAATACTTTGTTTGTCAATTCAGAAATTGGTACATTAAAACGATTATTGGTACATAGCCCCGACAGCGGATTGGGAAAAGTAGTACCATCAAAAGCACAAGACTGGTTATTTGAAGATATTGTTCACTTAAATACTATTCGCAAAGAAGAGTATGATTATTATACCAAAATTCTATTATTGTTCTTAGATCCGGAAAAAGTAAAAGACAAAATTCCAACCATTGATGCGGAAGAAAATAATCGCAATTTTTATAAACCGGAACATCCCGATTTTTTTCGATCTGATAAGGTTATTGAGCTAGAATGGTTGTTAGCCGAAATTTTAATGAACGATTCAATAAAACACAGTTTAGTTGCTTCCGTTTGTGCTATAGAGGGATGTACGTTTAATACACAAAATACTTTGATGCAATATGATGCTACCTCACTAGCAAAAACATTTATTAGCGGGGCATCTAAAAGCAAAGAAATGCTATTTGCTCCTATTCCGAATTTTATTTTTACACGCGATATTGGCATAACTATTAAAGATCATGTATTATTAAATAAGCCAGCTAAAAAAGCTCGTACCCGAGAAGCATTATTGGCTAAATACATATTTTTTAATCATCCATTTTTCAAAGATTATCGCAATAATATTATTGAGTTAACAGACTCCTATCAAAATTTACTACTGCCCAAAGAAGAAGATGAACGTAAAATAACTTTGGAAGGTGGCGATATTATGGTTATCAGCAACAATCATTTATTGGTTGGAGTTAGTGAACGTACATCGGCAGAGGCTGCTGCAAGAATTACACACATTGTTTTTGAAAAAAACTTAATGGAAAAAGTTACCATTATAAAAATACCCAAAAAACGCGATTACATGCACATAGATACTGTGTTTACTCAGGTAAAACGTAATGTTTGGGTAATGTTGGGTAATTTTTCTAAAAAAGCTGTTTTGCACGAGGATGAAGACATGATTGAAAGAACATTAGAATTAAAAAAAGAAGAAAAAATAAAAATTAAACAATTCAAAAAATCTGACCCTAATAATAGCACGCACTTTGATAGTTTGGAAGAGTTATTAATTGACATTAGTAAAACAGATTTTCATTGTAAAGACGAGGACATTAAGATTATTTTTTCAGGCAATAATGAATTTCCTTATAGTGCAAGAGAGCAATGGACTGACTCGTGCAATTTGTTGGCCCTAAAAGAGGGAGTAGTTTTAGGTTACGACAGAAATGATAAAACCGCTGAAGCATTTAAAACTGCCGGCTTCAATATAATTCATGCAAAAGAGCTAATTCCTAAAATAGTTGCAGGCGAAATAAATGTTGAAGACATTAAAGACACTTTAATTCTTATGCCTTCAGCAGAATTATCAAGAGCCAGAGGTGGATTTCATTGTATGAGTATGCCTTTGTTACGCGAACAAATAAATTAATTTAATTATGCAAAATACGAATCATCTTTTAATGATAAAACCTGTTCGTTTTACATTTAATGAACAAACAGCTGTGAACAATGCTTTTCAACAAAATGAAGCAGATAGTTCAGTTGCCATAAAAGCTGCGAATGAATTTAATCATTTTGCAGAAAAACTCATGCAGCATGGCATTGATGTTACAATTGTTGAAGATACTCCTGAACCGCATACACCCGATTCAATATTCCCTAACAATTGGATTTCTTTTCATACCAATGGGACTATTGTTTTATATCCCATGTTTGCTCCTAACAGACGATTGGAAAGGAAACCCGATGTTTTAAATGCAATAAGCAAAAAATTTAGCATCCAACATCAAATTGACCTATCTTATTTAGAAGATCAAAATCAATTTTTAGAAGGAACGGGCAGTATGGTATTGGACCGTGAGCATAAAATTGCATATGCCTGCTTATCACCTCGCACTGATGAGCATGCTTTGAAAGTATTTAGCGAAAAAATGGGCTATTCCATTGTACAATTTCATGCAAGCGATAAAAATAACATGCCTATTTATCATACCAACGTTATGATGTGCGTGGCAGATAGATACGTTGTTATTTGTTTAGACAGTATTAAAATTAAGGAAGAAAGAAAAAAAGTTGAAGAAGTTATTCAACAATCCGGCAAAAAAATTATCCCAATTAGTTTTGAACAAATGGAACATTTTGCAGGTAACATGTTACAGGTAATAAATGAAAAGGGGAATAAATTTTTAGTAATGTCAACCCAAGCTTATGAAAGTTTAAACAACGAGCAAATTCAACAACTCACTTCATTTAATACCATTATTCACTCCAATATAAGTACTATTGAAAAAAATGGTGGTGGTAGTGCAAGGTGTATGTTGGCGGAAGTTTTCTTGCCTTTAAAAAACTAATTTTTTTATTTACTACTTGAAACAGGCATCTGCTGTTGTAGCAGGTGCCTTACTTGTTTTTCGCGCTGTTGTATGTTACTAAACAGCACTAATTGTGCTGCACTTAAATATTGTTGCAAATCTTTATCAATATTTTTTTGCGCCTGAATGGCGGCAAAATAATCTTCAATAATAATTAAGTCATGCCAATTCCCAATTGCTTCTTGTAAATGATTGAAATAAGGGAAATTTACCTCCTCCAATTCATCACTATCTTGGTTAACCCATCGAATAGCATTCATCCATCGCTTAATTTTTTTTCTGTAATCGTGCCATTCTTCCACAGAAATATTTTTTTTCAGTTGCTCTAATAACTCAACTTTTAATTTTTGCACATACTGTTCGGGTAATAATGCATTGGTTTCTTCCACCAAAGGACCACAAACATCAATTACCTTTTGCAAAGCTTGTTTATGTTTAGGTATATGTTGTAAAAAAATATGTTGGGCATAAATTATTGACCCTTCTAAACCTAAAATGGTTTCAAGTTCCGGCATTTTACTTAGTTGCAACCATTTCTGTAACAATTGCATTTCACGTAAAACACCCGCTTCATCAAATACAGATTCAATTAATTTAATAGCTTTTTTAATTCGATGTTTGGGATAAATTGTTTTTAAAAAATGGATAATTGTTCTAAATTTTTTAAGTTCAATTCTAAAATCATGTAAAGTAGTATTGCTTGAAGTTAATTCCACCTCATACAGGTTGTTAAACAAATTTTTTACCCTTAACGCATAGTATTTTTGAAAAGGGGATGCCATAAAACTTAATTTTTCACTATTAAGTGTAAGTTCACAAAACAATTTACTAAATTCTATTGAATATAGCTATTTTATTGCAGGAAATGAAGAAATATTAATATTTATTTAGCACCAATAAAAATTAGTTTCAAAGCTTCTGAAAAATCGGTGGGTTCATAGTGCAATATTCTTTGTGCTTTTTGAATATTTAACCCGCCTTTTTTTGCTCTTACAACGGGTTCTTTAAAATTTTCACCAGTTACAGGAGTAATAAGTATATTAGGTATTTTTAAAAATTCCAACATTTCAATAACCATTTGGTAAGGAGTTAAATAATTACAACCTGAAATGTGAAATATGCCGGTACTATTTTGTTGAATAATAAAGTGTAGGCCTCTACAAAAGTCTTCAATATAAGTTGGTGTTCGAAACTGGTCGTTGACAATATTAACAGGCTGTCCATTTCGCACTTGTTCTAAAATGGCATGTAAAAAATCTTTTCGGACACCATGCATTGACTTCCCATAAATAAAACTTGGGCGAATAATGGTATATGGCAAACCACTTTCAATAACACGTTGTTCAGCCATTAATTTAGTAGCCCCATAAAAGTTAAGTGGATTTTTAGTACCCTCTTCAGAATGAGGCCCGTCTTCTCCAAACACAAAATCAGTAGAAACATAAACAAAATGTACGGGATGCGATAGTTTTTTTGCTGCTTGCAATAATCTATCAGTCCCCAAAACATTGATATCTAAAGCATTTTCACGATTAGTATGGCATTCATCGGGTTTGCTTAATGCAGCAGCATGCACAATGATTGTTGGAGCGTAACATTCTACTATATCATTGATTGATGGGGCATCTGTTAAATTCATTACACTATAATTGCTAGAATTAGAGGAATGAACCCATACGTGCCTACTTCCTGTTGCCAAAAAATTAATATTATTCTCCAAGCAATATTGCACCCAATGTGATCCCACAAATCCATTTGAACCGGTAATAAGAATTCTCATAATGCTTTTTTTTCAAACGAAACCCTAATTGATTAAATTGTAAAATAACTTTACCAAAATAGTTTTTAAATTATTATTCCTGATTTTTTGATAAAAATCAATCATTCCTTTCACAAACCAACACTTTGGGATACCCAATATGAAACATAAATTAAACCTTTATTGGTTCGATGTTGATATGCGGCTAATTACTTACTTTTGCATCTTCCAATGAAAAAGCATTGTGCTTTAAAAATTATTAAAAAAATCATACTTAGACGATAATTTTTCAATTTAAAATGACAGAGAAGAAAAAAGTTACAAAAATTGGTGTATTAACTTCCGGTGGTGATGCTCCCGGCATGAATGCTGCTATTAGAGCAGTAGTAAGAACTGGCATTTATTATGGTTTGGAGGTTTTTGGCATTATGCGAGGATATAATGGAATGTTAGAAGACGATATTGTACCCATGAATAGTAGAAGTGTTGCAAACATTATACAACGTGGTGGTACTATTTTAAAAACAGCCCGCAGTAAAGATTTTTTTGAAACGGAGGGTAGAAAAAAAGCCTATACCAATTTAAAAAAATATGGTATTGATGGATTGGTAATTATAGGTGGTGATGGTAGTTTTAGAGGAGCTCAAAAATTTGCCAATGAATTTGATATTCCTTGTATAGGCATACCCGGTACTATTGATAAAGATATGGCTGGTACGGACTATACAATTGGTTTTGATACCGCTGTGAATACTGCTGTAGATGCAATTGATAAAATACGTGATACAATGGACGCCCACGACCGTTTATTTATTGTTGAGGTAATGGGGCGCGATGCCGGCTATATTGCCTTGCATAGTGGTATTGCAACAGGAGCTGAAAACATCTTAATACCTGAAACAAAAACTGATATTGAAGCCCTCATTCATTCATTAACAGAAAAAGAAAAAAGAAAAAAACTAGTAAACCTAATTGTCGTGGCTGAAGGAGAAGAATTTGGTGGTGCTGAAGAAATTGCAAAAGTTATTAAAGAACGTGTGCCTACAGCCGATACACGTGTTTGTATTCTTGGCCATATTCAACGTGGAGGTGCTCCTAGCTGTCATGATCGTTTAGTTGCCAGCCACATGGGTTATTATGCGGTTGAAAGTTTATTGATTGGTCGCCATAATGTAATGGTTGGCGTAATTAACAATAAAATACATTATACTCCTTTAGATATGGCCGTTAAAGAACGGCAAGCCATTGGCCAGGAATGGATGAAAATTGTAAAAATTCTGGCATCATAAAATTAAGCTAAGCAAACAAACCCATCATATGTCAAAAAACATTCAAAAATACCTGTATACCAATATGAATAAAGAAGCAGGTATAGAACATGCTTATCATAGAACAAAAATTGTTGCCACAGTTGGCCCGGCTTGCAATACTTATGAAAAATTGTTAGAATTGGTACAAGCAGGTGTTAATATTTTTCGTTTAAATTTTTCACATGGCACTCATGAAGACAAGCTAGAAGTAATTCAGCATATTCGTAAAATAAATGCAACACAGCCTTATAATATTGCCATTTTAGGCGATTTGCAAGGCCCTAAATTACGTGTCGGTGAAATTGAAAATGGTGGATTAGAAATTAAGACAGGTGATATACTTACATTTACCTCTAAAGAAAAAGTGGTTGGCACAAAAGAAAAAATTTATGTTTCCTATCCAAATCTGCATAATGATGTAGAAGTAGGTAACAAAATCTTAATTGATGATGGAAAAATTGAAGTGGTAGTTGATGCAATTACTGCCAATGGCGATGTTAAGGTTAAAGTTACTTATGGCGGTATTTTATTACCCAAAAAAGGTGTGAACCTTCCTGACACTAAAATTTCATTACCGGCTATGACAGAAAAGGACATTGCCGATTTTGAGTTTATTGTTGCCAATGAATTAGACTGGATTGCACTTTCATTTGTTAGAAAAGCAGAAGATATAATTGATTTAAAAAGAAGAGTAAACGAAAAGAAAAGTAAAATTAAAGTGATGGCAAAAATTGAAATGCCCTCTGCTTTAGTTGATCTGAGAAATATCGTTATTGAATCTGATGGAATAATGGTTGCACGTGGCGATTTGGGCGTTGAATTGCCGGTAGAAAAAGTTCCAATGGCGCAACGCGATATTATTCGTAAATGTATTCATAGGGCAAAACCTGTAATTGTTGCTACTCAAATGATGGAGAGCATGATGGACAGAGTTAAACCTAACCGAAGTGAAATTACCGATGTGGCTAACGCAGTTTTAGAAGGTGCTGATGCCGTTATGTTAAGTGGTGAAACTGCTACAGGCAATCACCCTAAATTGGTGGTTGAAACCATGCGAAAAATTATTACAGAGGTAGAGAATACGGAATATCGTTATAACCGTGAAGAAGATTTAAAACCTCAACCCCACTCACCTTCTTTTTTAAGTGATGCTGTTTGTTACAACGCATGTAAAATTGCTGAAGATGTAAACGCTCAAGCATTAATTGGAATGACACAAAGTGGTTATACCGCATTTATGTTGAGCAGTTACAGACCTAAAGCACCACTATATATTTTTACCAAAGAACGTTCGCTTGTTAACCAATTAAGTTTAAGTTGGGGTGTTAGAGCTTTTTATTATGGCGAAGAAGAGAGCTTGGATGATATCATCTTTGACCAAATTAATATTTTAAAAGAAAGAGGATTTATTAAAAGCAATGATGTGGTTGTTAATACAGGCAGTACACCCATTGACCAGCATTTACCAACCAATGTTTTGAAAGTTACTAAAATTGATTAATATGTTTTAAATCACTCATCATAAAAGATTCTTCGTTCGAAGAATCTTTTTTATTTTTAAGCAATTCATAAACATAACTTGCCATGCGAAAAATTTTATTTCTACTGCTAGTATTGCCTTTATTTTCAATTGCACAAAATGCTGACTCTATTTGGATTGTTCAAAACTATGTAAAAAAAGAAGTTTACATACCTATGCGTGATGGAGTAAAATTGTTTACTTCCATTTACATGCCAAAAGATAATACTGAAAAACATCCAATATTAATGACTCGCACACCTTATTCATGTGCCCCTTATGGTGAACATGAATATAGAAAGTTTTGGCGTAATCATTATAAAACATACCTGAAAGAAAACTTCATTATGGTTATACAAGATGTGAGAGGTAAATGGATGAGCGAAGGTGAATTCGTGAATATTAGACCTTATAATCCCGACAAAAAATCGAAGAATGATGTGGATGAAGCCTCTGATACTTATGATACAATTGATTGGCTAATTCACAACCTCGACAACAATAATGGTAACGTAGGAGTATTTGGTATTTCATATCCCGGATTTTATACAGCTATGGCTGCGCTGAGTAACCATCCTGCTTTAAAAGCAGTAAGCCCGCAAGCCCCCGTAACAGATTGGTTTATAGGCGACGATTTTCACCACAATGGAGCTTTTTTTGCAATGGATGCATTTGCTTTTTATTCTTCGTTTGGAAAACCACGGCCAAAACCCACTACCGTTAGCCCCACCCCTTTTAACTATCCCATTAAAGATAATTACAGGTTCTACTTAACCACAGGTGCGCTACCTAACTTAACCAAATTATTGGGTGATAGTGTTGCATTTTGGAATGACTTAATGAATCATCCTAACTATACTCAATGGTGGCAAGAAAGAAATGACAGAAACTTTATGCAACACATTTTACCAACCACTGCATCGTTAGTTGTAGGTGGCTTATTTGATGCGGAAGATTGCTTTGGTGCATGGAATTTATACAAAGCCATAGAATTAAAAGCCAAAAACAATAATAAATTAGTGATGGGCCCTTGGTATCATGGACAATGGGCAAGTGGTGATGGCACCCATTTAGGAAACGTATATTTTGATAGCAATACTGCCGACTGGTATGCTAATAATATTGAAATTCCTTTTTTCAATTATTATTTAAAAGGTGCCGGAAGTATAGATAAAATTGCTGAAGCCAATATATTTTTTAGTGGTGAAAACAAATGGCATCAGTTCAATGTATGGCCTCCTGCTAACATTCAAACGTCAAAACTTTATTTACAACAAAATGGAAAATTAAGTTTTGAGCCAGCCAAAACTTTCAATATCTCATTCTCGGAATATACAAGCGATCCCGCAAAGCCGGTACCGTACACAGATGGTGTACATGAGTATAGAACCAGGGAATATATGACAGATGATCAACGTTTTGCTGCCACACGCCCCGATGTGTTGGTATATGAAACACCTACTTTAACCAACGATGTAACTTTAGCAGGTCCCTTAACTGCACATTTAAATGTTAGTATATCAACAACAGATGCAGATTTTGTAGTGAAATTAATTGATGTTTTTCCGGAAGACTTTGAATACAACAATGCTTCTACTTATCCTATGGGTGGCTATGAAATGTTGGTTAGAGGTGAAGTAATGCGAGGTCGTTTTAGAAACAGTTTTGAAAAACCGGAACCATTTAAGCCAAAAACACCAACCACTGTTCAATATACTTTACCCGACGTTGCTCACACCTTCAAAAAAGGTCATAAAATAATGGTGCAAATACAAAGTAGTTGGTTTCCATTAGTGGACAGAAATCCGCAACAATTTCTAGATATATATCATGCTAAAGACAGCGATTTTAAAAAGGCCAATATTCGCATTTACAATAATGATTCATATTTATTATTGCCTATTTTGCCTAGTAATAACTAAGCTATTTTACCAACCAATTATTAATATATAGTACCCAAACTAACCATTATGAAAAAATACTTGCCTTTGTTATTCATGAGTTTCTTCCTAACAAAAACTATGTTAGCACAAAAAAATGTAGTGTCAATTATACCCGAACCATCGAAAATACAATTACAAAAAGGAGTATTCAAATTAACGCCTAACACTCCTATCATTGTTATGGATGAAGGCGATTTAAACACGGCTCATTTTTTTAATGATTATCTATCAAAATATTACCATTTTAAACTACCTATTCACAAAAACAAACAAGCAGAAGGTATCACCTTCCAAACCAAAAAGTTTATTCAAGCACCGAATAACCCGGAATATTACAGTTTTCAATCTACCCCACATAACATAACCATTTCAGGCAATAGTTATGCAGGTACATTTTATGGAATGCAGACCCTTATTCAACTTTTACCTGTAAAAGCTAATAAACAATTAACTATAGCAGCAGTTTCAATTGAAGACGAACCACAATTTGCATATAGAGGCATGCATTTAGATGTTGGTCGCCACTTTTTTTCAGTTGATTTCATTAAACAATACATTGATTTAATTGCCCTGCATAAAATGAATACTTTTCATTGGCATTTAACAGAAGACCAAGGATGGCGAATAGAAATAAAACAGTATCCAAAATTAACAACGGTAGGGGCTTATCGTAACGGAACAATTATCGGGCATGCACCCGGTACAGGCAACGATTGTATTCGTTATGGCGGCTTTTACACACAACAAGAAATTAAAGATATTGTACAATATGCTGCAAATCGTTTTATAACAGTAATCCCTGAAATTGAAATGCCCGGACATGCATCGGCTGCAATTGCTGCTTACCCTGAACTAAGTTGTTTTCCTGATAAAGATACGCCTACACCTGCCAATAAAAATTTATGGTGCGGCGATACCACCGGTAAACAGGTGCAACAAGGTTGGGGTGTTTTTGATGATGTTTTTTGCCCGTCAGAATATACTTTTCAATTCTTAGAAAATGTATTAAATGAAGTAATGGATTTATTCCCATCTAAATACATACATATTGGTGGCGATGAGTGCCCTAAAACTTATTGGAAAGCTTCTCCTTTTTGCCAACAATTAATGAAAGAGAAAGGATTGAAAGATGAACACGAACTACAGAGTTATTTCATCCATAGAATAGAAAAATATTTAAATAGCAAAGGCAGACAAATTATTGGCTGGGATGAAATTTTGGAAGGAGGGCTTGCACCCAATGCAACGGTAATGAGTTGGCGTGGTGAAAAAGGTGGCATTGAAGCAGCACAACAGCATCATGATGTAATAATGACTCCGGGTGCTTGGTGTTATTTCGATCACAGTCAAAACAAACCAGAAGACTCCTTAACAATTGGTGGTTATACGACTGTAGAAAAAGTATATAGTTATAATCCAGTACCCAATAACTTAAATGCAGATGAAGCAAAATATATTTTGGGCGCTCAAGGAAATGTGTGGACAGAATACATGAAATATGACACTAAAGTAGAATACATGATTTTACCTCGTATGAGTGCATTAAGTGAAGTTTTATGGACAAACCCTGATAAAAAAAATTGGAAAAACTTTGCAACAAAACTTCAATCTGAAACCAACAGGTTCCAACTCTGGAATGTGCATTTCAATAAAAAATGGCAACAAAACGCTAATTAAAGGTAAGAGCTGCAAACGTTTGCTTTTATTTTTCCGTTACAAAGTATAATTACTAAATTTAACCTGCAAAAAAACGCAAAATCATATTTTATGTCCACAACTACCAAACCACACAAATTCAACGTTGATTTAATTGACAGTTTTGAAAAAATTCCTGTTCAAATATTCGACAGTTCAGATGACGGTTCTTTATTTGTTGCCAGGGAAATTGCTTCATTAATTAAAGAAAAGCAAGCTAAAAATTTACCTTGTGTTTTAGGATTAGCTACCGGTGCCACTCCTATTCGCCTATATGCACATTTAGTTAATTTACATAAAACGGAAGGATTAAGCTTTAAAAATGTTATTACATTTAATTTAGATGAATATTATCCCTTAGAAAGAGAGGCTTTACAAAGCTATTGGAGTTATATGCATCGACATCTGTTTGACCATGTAGACATTCCAAAAGAAAATATTCATTTACCAAACGGCGAATTATCTAAAGAAGAAGCAAAAAAAGCTTGCGAAACTTATGAACAATTAATTGAAAATGCCGGTGGTATTGATTTACAAATTTTAGGAATTGGAGCCAATGGTCATATTGGTTTTAATGAGCCTGGGTCAAGTATCTATTCAAAAACAAGGTTGGTTTCGTTGGATAATACAACTCGTATTAATAATGCATATGAGTTTCAAAATATTTCTGAAGTTCCCAGAATGGCCATTACTATGGGCATTAGCACCATTTTAAAAGCCAAAAAAATTCTATTAATGGCCTGGGGTTCTAAAGCAAGTATAATAGCAAAAAGTGTTGAAGGCCAGGTTACTGAACAAATACCTGCCAGTATATTACAGCAACACAATAATTGCACTTTTATTCTTGATCATAATGCGGCAGCTGAATTAACCCGCATTAAATCTCCTTGGTTAACAGGTGAAGTTGAATGGACACCGAAAGTAATTAAACGTGCAGTTGTTAACATGGCACTTAAATTAAATAAGCCTGTATTAAGTTTAACTATGCACGACTATAATGAAAATGGCTTAAGTGATTTATTGGTTGAAAAGGGAGATGCTTATGACATTAACTTACAAGTTTATTATATGCTTCGCGATAGCATTACCGGATGGCCGGGAGGGAAACCCAATGTTCATATTCCGGGGCATCCTGAAAGAAGTACTCCTTATCCTAAAACCTGTTTAATTTTTTCACCGCACCCCGATGATGACATTATTAGCATGGGTGGAACATTTATGCGTTTACACGATCAAGGACACGATGTGCATGTAGGATATCAGGCAAGTGGCAACATAGCCGTTACTGATGAATTTGTAACTCGATTTTTAGACTTTGCTGTTGGTTTTGAAAACTTATTTGGGATAGACAATAAAAAAACCGAAGAAATATTAAGTGAGGCTAAACGCTTTTTAGCCACCAAGAAAAAAAATGAAATAGACACCCAAGAAATTCGTGCTATAAAAGGATTAATTAGGCGCTGCGAAGCAAGAGCTACTTGTCGATACGTTGGTGTAGGCGACAGCAATGCACATTTTATGAATTTACCCTTTTATGAAACCGGAACCATAGAAAAAAATCCTTACACGGAAAAGGATGTAGAAATTACAATCGATTTATTACAAAAGTTAAAACCGCATCAGGTATATTGTGCGGGTGATTTAGCCGATCCACATGGAACACATAAAGTATGTTTAGATATAGTTATAGAAAGCCTAAAACGCATTAAAGCTTCCGGTGAAAAATGGATTGAAGATTGTTGGTTATGGTTATATAAAGGAGCTTGGCAAGAATGGGATATTACCGAAATAGAAATGGCTATTCCTATGAGCCCCGATCAAGTAATGAAAAAAAGGTATGGAATTTTCATACATCAATCGCAAAAAGATATGGTTCCTTTTCAGGGCTCAGATAGCCGTGAATTTTGGCAAAGAGCTGAAGACCGAAATGCAACTACAGCACATCTATATGCAAGTTTAGGACTTACACAATACGCAGCTATGGAAGCCTTTGTTAGAATGGATTATTAAAATAAAACTTATCTTGCACGGGTGAATAAGGAACAGAATTCATTGCCCTCAGTTTGGAAAAATGCCTGGCAACAGCCAACTTTTAAAGCCAAATTATTAATTGGGCTGGTGGTGTTAATAGGCATTTTAATCATCTTCCCCTATTTTTTTCAATTTATTGAAAGTAGAGATGGCTTTGTATTAACCGATAGAATATTGAACAATTTGCCTGCAGTAAATTTATCGGTACCTATATTTTGCGTTATTTGGGCAATGGTTTTAATTTTAATTATTGAAGCCATTCGAGATCCTGAAATATTTTTGCTTTTTTTATGGGCTTATATCTTCTTAAATATATCAAGAATTATTACCATTAGCTTAATCCCCTTAAATCCACCTGATAATCTTATTGCGTTAACTGATCCTATTAGTAACTATTTTTATGGCCCTAATTTTATTACAAAAGACTTGTTTTATTCTGGTCATACTTCCACACAATTTCTAATTTTCTTAGTATTGAAAAAATCCAAATTAAAAAACTTGGCGCTTTTATCTACTATGTTAATTGGATTAATGATACTAATCCAACACGTTCATTATACAATTGATGTTGTTATGGCTCCTTTATTTGCTTTTTTGGTATACAAATTAGCACAACATTGGATTTCACCCACATTTCAAAATAACTACGCTGAATAGCTTAAAAAGCCTCTCCTAGTTGCAAATAAAATCCCTGATTATTTCCTTGACCAATACCATAATCTAACCGCAAGTTCAATTTTTCATTTTTAGTCAATTGAATGCGTAAACCACCACCATAGGCATATTTTAAACCATCTAAATTAAAATCATTGACAGTTGTACCAACTTCTCCACTACTGCCAAATATTACCATACCCAATTTTTTATATATTGAAAATCGGTATTCAGATTGAAAAACGAAAGCTTGTTTATCGCGGTAGCGTCCACTATAATAACCTCGCATGCTATTTGCACCTCCTAAGGAAGCTAAACTTCGCAAAGGAATTGCATCACCAATATTTGAAAAGCTGTATAACTGAAAAGCTAAGATTTGTTTTGGTAATATTTGTAAGTATTTTCTTATATCAACAACAACATTCGTGTAATTAAATGAGGAACCTATTAAATTATCAAAATGGTTAAAATAAGCCTGAGCAAATATGCCTTTATTGGGTGCAAAAGCATCATTTCTATTATCGTAGGTAAAACTCATGCCTAAGCCACTTACAGTATATCCGTTCCTTCCAGCTATATTTTGTTTATCAAACAATCCTCCTTGAATATATTTAACATTATATACATTTTGCATTTCATATAACACCCCCCCAAAGAAATGATGACCTAAATGTCTGAGTAAATGTAAATTCACATAATACTGATGAAAACTATAATTTTCGACTGACGAATCAGGTGAATTATTTCCTAAACCCCAGAATTTATCAGGAAATGAACTGAAAGAAATTTGTTCGTTTAAAATATATTTTTCTTTTTTAAAGTATTCCGCACCATTTATTGCAGCTATAAATTGCTGTTTCAAAGAGTATAATAAAATTGATTGTAAATTAGAGGTACGAGAAGTTGTATCAGATTTGGACAAATGAAATGTAGCAGATCCAGCAACCCCGAAAGACCAACTAGTTTCAATGGATTTAGATATAACAGGAAAATAAAGTACTCTTTTTGAAAAAAGACTGTCCTTTTTACCCTCCTGTGCAAATAAAAAATGTGATATCAAACAATTTAGGGTTATTAGCAGAGCATTTTTTTTCAACATAAATAATCAGTAAATATAAGCTCAAATACATTATTAAAAGAAAAGACTACAAATTTGGAAGAATTAATTTATTTTTAGTTCACACTATAGTTACAATTTTATAATAATTAATTAACATTGCAGTTACTTTGATAAATGACCCTCGAATGAACAAATGGAATAGTAACTTTGAATTAGGTGATACTATTACTGTGGAGCAAATGGATTTTTTCGACAAACACGGTGTCATCGTGTTCCGTAATTTTTTAACTCCAGAAAAGGTATCCCTATATTTAAACGAATTAAGAAAGCTTGAGTATGCCTGGCTTACCGAAGGAAAAGAAAAAATTAATGGTATTCCTTTAAAATTTGGTAGGGATGAGCATAATAACAAAACCATTCAACGGCTATGTTTTACCTCTTTATATAGTAATCCCTTACATGAATTATTAGGTGATAACCGCCTAAAAGCTTTAATTAAATTATTGGGCAATTATGAAGGAAGAATTGCCGAAAATGAAAAAGATGGCTTAGTCATCAACAACTATATCAATATCCCTAACAGCACATTTACCCAAATGGGATGGCATACCGACAGCCCACGTGATTTATTTTTAGGCCAAAAAATAATGCCAATGCTTAATGTTGGTATTCATTTAGATACCTGTTTATTTGAGAATGGTGGATTAAGAGTTTTGCCAGGTACCCATAAACAAAATATTTTACAATTACTCTTCGGAAAAAAATATTTTGTTGACTATAGTGACGACCCCAAAGAGGTTGGCTTTGATATTTTTGCCGGCGATTTAACTGTTCATGATGGTCGCACCTGGCATAGAGTTAAACAATCACCATTGGTTGGTGAAGCAAGTAGAAGAAGAGTAATGTATGTACCTATTATTACAGGTAAATTTAAACCCAAACACGAAAAAAGTAAAACACCTTTTTACCACAGATTTACCAAAGTGGTACATCATTAAAAAATTCAATGTGATGCCTAATAAACATTGCATTATTTATGTGGATAGAAGTCTTTGACCCTTTAACTTCAATGCATATGCATGGTTACTTTTTAATTACAGGTGCAAGCAAGGGCATAGGCAAAGCCATTGCTGAAATATTAGCTGCCGATAAAAACAATTTAATAATCATTGCTAGAAGTGAAGATATTTTAGCCAATTTAGCTGAAACACTCAAGCAGCAATACGACATTGTGGTGCACTACTTAGTGTGCGATTTAGCCAAAGAAAATGCAGCTGAAGATGTGTATAATTGGATAAAACTTAACCAATTCAATATTAAGGGCTTAATCAATAATGCGGGTTATGGATTAAGTGGTGCTTTTGACAAGTATCCATTAATGCAGCATGAGGACATGATGCGGTTAAACATGTTCGCTCCTGTTCAATTAACTTATTTGCTATTACCCCACTTAAAACAGCAACCCAAAGCTTATATTTTAAATGTTGCGAGTGCAGCAGCCTATCAAGCGGTGCCGGGTTTAACTTTATATGCTGCTACAAAAGCATTTTTATTAAGCTTTTCCAGAGGTTTGCAATATGAATTAAAAGATACCAATATTACAGTAACTGCAGTTTGTCCAGGTGCAACCGATACAGATTTCCCCAATAGGGCCCAAGTTGGAGAAAAAGCCCAAAAGGCTGCATCAAAACTCAATATGTCGGCTAATGAAGTGGCAAAACTTGCAATAAAAGCTATGTATGCAGAAAAGACAGAAGTTATAACAGGTTTTGTAAACAAGTTAGGGGCATTTTTTGCATGGCTACTTCCCAAAAAATGGGTTGAAAAAACAGCTGCAGGCATTTATAAAGAATAAATTTTTGTTGTTCCTTTTTGGTTTTAAGTATTAACCTACTATATTTGCAACCCAATTAATAAAACAATGGCCCCGTAGCTCAACTGAATAGAGCATTTGACTACGGATCAAAAGGTTTCAGGTTTGAATCCTGACGGGGTCACAATAAAACTGTAACTTTTTAGTTACAGTTTTATTATTTATATATTATGCAACCTCTACCCATGTGTGGTCCGCTAACAATTGAACAGAAGCAATAAATTGTTTAAAAGGTCCAAAACCTGCCCCCCACTCTTTAGGGGCCACCAATGAAAGTAAATAATTTCCATCTTTCTTTTCGTATAAATGGTATACTTGACCAATTTGTGGTTTAAAATTTATTTGGGCATCATATATCATTAGGCTTAGCTCCTTTCGCTTTCGTATCTCTTGAGCTTGTCTTGCCAATAGTTCTATTTGTTGTTTAATCTGTTCCAACTGCATATTTGTTTGTTCTTCCATTGCAGTTAAAGCTTTATGTTTTATAACACCCTGCTTTGTAGGCTTTACCACTACACTGCCTACTGAAGAAGCATATGGTAACACACTCATTTGCTTGTAATATACTTCTTTATTCACAAAGGCATCTCCGTTAGGTCTAATACCACTATTTTGCAGTGCTAAATAACCATTGGGTAAAATATTATGTTGAACAGTTAATACCAGTTGTTCATTTTTAAAAAAGTACGTAATAAAGTTTGACGAGTCAGGTATTTCAGCCTGTATAGTATCTGCTAATTCTTGGTATTCACATGGTTGTTTACTCCCATCGGGTATTACGGAAAATTGTGCATAATAAGCATCATTTTCATGCGTAATCCAGTTCATGCTTATTTGTAAAGCTTTTCCATTATCAGTTGTCTCAATTTTATAATGGCCGCTTTTAGGAACTATTCCAAATTCATAATTACATTTTTCCGGGAATAACTGCCAGCTGGCTAAAAAATTATAGGCTTGTACCATAGTGCTAAATAATTAACTGCAAATATTACAATTCAACAATTAATTAGTTGATAATTTATAAAGCTACTTTAATAACTACTTTTTTCACCAAACATTTTTTCTGCAAAAAAATACCGGGCATATGTACATCGTGTGGGAAAAATACAGCAAACATACCCTCCATTAAAGTTGAATAAAATGAAGGTTGTGCATCATAAATGATGCAATCATTATTAATATCAATATGTTTTTGTTTGGGCATTGCCTCTAAAAAACCATGTCCAACTTGTTCATGGCCTTTAATAATGTAATGCACATCAGTATAAATTAAATGAGATTCCATATTTTCTTTCTCCGGCTCAAGTGTTTCATAACTATTTACTAATGCAAAAATTTTTGACCCATCAATTTCATATTTACCTTCAGATAAACTTTGCAAATTATTATTTTGCAGAAATTGAAAAGCTTTTAGCATTTGCGTTGAAAAATTATAATATTTCTGATTATGCAGGAGATCTATAATCATAAAGTTTAATTTACTGTAACAAAATCGGGCTTTTTTATATATTGGCTATTATATTTAAATTGAAGATTTGTTTGCACACCAATATTCCAAGGAGACATTCCTACTGTTGTTCTTGGAAAATATTGAACCCTTAATTCTATAGTTCCAAAAACTAAGTTTTCATTTCTGGTTCTTACCCCACCTCCCCAAGCAGTATAAACATCTCCATAACTAAACCCCTCGCCTATAGGTTTTAAGTAGGAAATATTCCCAAATGCAAATGGGGCAAAGCTAAACCCAAAAAACTTCCAAGTATTATAAAAAACTGATTCACAACTCCCGGTTGCTCTACTTGAACCATTGTATCCAATAATGTTGTTGAATGATGGAATACCAAATTGACTATTTACTCTTAAGGGTTCATTTAAAAAAGTATTGATTTGTTGGGTAAAACTTCCATTAATAAAATGGCGAACCAACCATCGGCTATTGCCCAACCTACGAAGGCGTGAGAATGACTCTAAGCTTGCTAAAAAACTAATGTCTTGAAAACTTCCATTATTAAAATATCCACCAAATTTTAGTTCATAATTAAAAAATGCCTGCTTAGGTGTTACTACATATTTCTGTAAATCAACCCCCGCATATGGACGTGTATACCCTTGTTTGTTAGTCCAACCAAACAATGCTGATAAATTATAACCGGCAGGAATATCTTCGTTTCTACCAAAACCATAAATAAAGTTGGTTCTGTAATAATCTTGTTTAAACCTTGTGAATGCACCTAAAACACTTACTAAATTGGCATATTGAAAATTATATTGTGTTTCATACAAGTTTGGAATTTCCAGAAAATCGTTCTTTACCAAACGAAGTGCAACAAAGTCTTTAGGTTTTCGCGAATTAGTTTCATGTAACAAACGTCTTGCAGAAACGTTATACCCGGCCCACATATCATAAGAAGCATACCTATATTTGAACATTTGATTGTACAATGAATCGCTTACATACTGATTGGTAGTGTAATGCAAAGATGCATTTAAAGAACCTGTCCACAATGCATAAGGGCTAACCAATGGTAAATCTAAAGAAGAATACACCTGAGTTTCTTCTCTTCTGCCACTATTAAATGCAGGAGCATTTCCTTGATAACCAACCGTAAAGTTGGCAAATGTACCGGCAATATTTCTTCGCAAATATTCACCACCAAAAGCATAACGAGTCCGCCGGGTTAAATCATATAAATTTTCAATTTTAACCCGTTGCCCATTCCCTAAAAAGTTTTCATCTTGTACTTCTGCATAAATACTCTGCCCACTACCGCCATCGCCGGAACCACTTATTGGAAAAACATCTTTATAAAAAACCGTTAAATCAACTGAGTCATAATCAGGAGAATTACCGGTAATAATAATTCGAGCATCTTGCAAATAAGGTTGGTCTCGTAAGTACCGTTCATTATCTGCTACTAAATAAGGCGACATGGGTTGTCCCTTCTTAAAAAATAAATTTTGAGATATGAAAGACTTTCTTGTTTTTAAATGAATTGAGTTACCAATCTCATCAAATAAATTTTTCTTTTTTAGTGTAGTGTCATTCACTGATTCGCCAAATCTAACGTCTACAATATGAATGTGTCTAATTATTGCACCATTGTATAAAGCAAATGGCGTAATATTATTTATGGTTACAATGGCTGTATCTTCCGGAGGAGGTGTACTATTAACAATACTTTTTACTAATTTTTCAAATAAACCTTTACGAGGAGTTAAAAATTGTAAAGTAGTATCTAACTGCGATTTTTTATCTTGCGCTAAACAAAAATTACAGCTACATAACCAAATGCACACACATAGAATAAAGGGGCTTATTATATTATATTGGGTAAGCCGCATTGAAAGATTTTGGTGATTTTTAGCCAGGCAATATAACCATTTGAAAGTTAAGACAATTAATAAAGTTTGAAAAATTTATGAATGAATAAAATTTAAAAGCATTGTACATAAAAAAACTCCGAAATGATATTTCGGAGTTAAAATAAGCATTGCAGATCTATCATTTTACCATAAATCCTACACTAACATCACCCCATAATAAACTTACTTCACCCGATGGAGTAATAGCAAAAGTCATTCTTTCTGTGAAGGCATGCTTTAATGGTTTAACTGTAAAGCGCATAACATCATCTTTTTGATTGTATTCAGTGCCCCATTGATTCCAAGTTTTATTTAGAATAAAAGTCCATTCATCTTTTCCGGGGATACTGTATACGCTATACTTACCTGCCTTAAGCGATTTACCATCAATGGTAACATCCTTATTAATTTGAAATACCGTTGCTTCATTTGCACCGGTGCGCCATACTTGTCCATAAGGAGCAATCTCCTTGCCAAGGGTTCGCCCTTTAATAGCAGGTTGGCTATAATCAATTGTAATAGTTACTCCATTATGGGTAGTAACGGAAGCAGTAGCCGGCGGGCTAGGACGCTTGCTTTTGTCTTGTGCACAAGCCTGAAAGGCAATGAATGATAAACTAAGTAATCCCATTAAAAAAATAGCTTTTTTCATATATTTTATTTTTGTTGAACAATTGGATAATGGTCAATAGTTTCAAAAACATTTCGAGGATCTTGTTTTAATAATTGAATGAATGCATTAAGCGAATCAACATACTGGGGCTTTGCAAACATTCTGTCATGTGCCAAAATAACCATCATGTTGGGTTGATTGGTATAACCAATATCAAATTTATTATTCACCTCTTTAGCTAATTCAGTAGCGCTTTGCTTAGGAGTATTACCTTTAATAAATTGCCATTCAACATCCCACCCAATAATTTTAAAACCTAAAGAATCTAATTTCCTTGCTACTTTTTCGCTTGTTTTAGGCCCGCGGAATTCCCCATTTCCTGCCCAAGTATTTCTACCGGGTAGACGTACTATTTTTAAAGGAATTTGCATATCCTGTTGCGCTTTCAAAATATCATTTACTGCACTATCAACATGCGTGTAATAAAAATTATAATTATCGCGAAAAGCATGAGTATAACTATGATTGGCTACCAAAAATTGTGGATATGATTTTTTTAAACTATCTAAAATTCTTTTGCGTAAAGGATCAATATCATAGTGTGCAGCTACAGAAAAGAAAGTAGCCTTTACACCTTGGTTACGGAATGTTTGCGCACAGTTTTGCGTACCCGGTGGTTGTGGTGAATCATCCCATGTTAGAAAAATATATCTTTTGGAACTGTCATATTTAATTGGCGTTCCTGGAACCATTGTATTAACAACCTTTTTGTTACTAGTTGAGTCGGAATTTTGTATTGGTTTTTTCCCATTATTACAAGAAAACAAAAATAAACTGCCGGTAATAAAGCAGCCATTTAGCAGGTGTTTCATTAATTTCATAAATAAAAAACATTAATTTATTAAGTGAGCTATAAGAACATGTAAATATATTTCATTCCAATTTGTAAATATTGCTAAAGTTAATATGTGGATAGTTAAAAAAAAAGCCATAATTTTAGAACATTCGGTATTTAATAAAACTTTGGCTTATGACTATTAGTAGAAGAAATTTTTTAGTAAGCAGTTCAATGGCTGCATTAGGTACAATGGTTTTACCAAAATATGTAAATGCTTTTGGCAATACAAGCAAAATTGTAACCGGTATTCAACTTTATTCGGTACGTGATGACATGAAGGCCAATCCTTTACAAACCCTGCAACAATTAGCATCCATGGGCTATACACAGGTAGAACATGCCAATTATATTGATAGGAAATTTTATGGTTATTCTGCTAAAGCCTTTAAAAAAATACTAAGCAATCTGGGTATGAATATGCCTAGCGGCCACACAGTTTTAAAACCCGAACATTGGGATGCTGCAAAAAAAGATTTTACTAAAGAATGGAAACACACCATTGAAGATGCTGCCATTGTTGGGCAACAATATGTTATTAGCCCTTGGTTAGACGATTCCATGCGAACAAATGTGGATCAACTTAAAAATTATATGGAGGTGTTTAATAAATGCGGGCAACTATGCAAACGCTGGGGTTTAAAGTTTGGTTATCATAACCATGATTTTGAGTTTAAAGAAATAACACCCGGCACCACCATTTATGATGTTATTCTTCAAAATACAGATCCTACTTTAGTTACGCAGCAATTAGACGTTGGCAACTTATATAATGGCAATGCCACTGTTATGCCTATTTTAAATAAATATCCGGGCAGGTTTGCTTCTATGCATGTTAAAAACGAAATTCGATCGTCAGGAGGAAATGAAAATTATGAAAGCAGCTTATTAAATAATGGCGTTGTGCCGGTGAAAGAAGCCATTGATTATGGAAAAGATAAAGGCGGCACTCATTTGTTCATTATTGAACAAGAGTCATACCAAGGAAAAGCGCCACTAGATTGTGCAAAAGAAAATTTAGCCATAATGAAAACATGGGGCTATTAAACAAGGGTTTTGTTAAGTTAATAATTCAATTAACTTAATCAAATAAATCACTTGATAAATATCTGTCGCCTCTGTCGCAAATAATACATACAATTAATCCTTTATCTAATTGAGCGGAAAGTTGTTCGGCAGCATATACAGCACCACCACTGCTCATTCCGGCAAAAACTGCTTCCTCACGTGCTAAACGTTTGGTCATTGTTCGTGCATTTTGCTCTGAAACATCTATTAAAGCATCTACTCTATTTCTTTCAAAAATTTTGGGTAGATAAGCTTCTTGCCATTTGCGAATTCCAGGAATTTTTGAACCTTCCGTCGGTTGGCATCCAATGATTTGAACTGAAGGATTTTGCTCTTTTAAATATCGTGATACACCCATAATAGTGCCCGTAGTACCCATTGATGAAACAAAATGTGTTACTTTTCCCGCAGTATCACGCCAAATTTCGGGGCCGGTGGTTGCATAGTGCATTTTATAATTATCGGGATTAGCAAATTGATTTAGCATTAAATATCCCCCTTCTGCCACCCTTGCATTTGCATAATCAATTGCTCCTTCCATTGATTGTGCTTTGGGTGTAAGTGTAACCTTTGCACCATATGCCTGCATGGTCAACACCCTTTCGCGGGTAGCATCTTCAGGCATTACTAATTCTATTTCTACATTAAATAAGCGAGCAATCATTGCCAAAGCAATACCTGTGTTGCCGCTGGTAGCTTCAATTAATTTCATACCGGGTTTAAGTTCACCACGTTCTAATGCCCCTTTTATCATACCATATGCAGCACGATCTTTTACACTTCCACCCGGATTAGTGCCTTCTAACTTAGCAAAAATTTGAACATTTTTATTTTTTGAAATATGTTTCAATTCAATCAAAGGTGTATTACCTATAAAATCTAATAATCCTGCCATACATTTTATTTTGCTATTGCAAGTTAGAAAATGAGTGGATAAATCACACGTTAATTTTACTAATTAGCAAAATTTAATATTGGAATAAAAAAAGCCCGATGTGACAACATCAGGCATTTTTTATAATAATTATCATTGAGTTTAATAACGATACATTTCGGCTTTAAATGGCCCTTCTTTAGTAATACCCAAATATTTAGCCTGAACATCAGTTAAGGTATCTAAACGAACACCAATTTTACTTAAATGTAAACGAGCTACTTTTTCATCTAATACTTTAGGAAGCACATACACTTTGTTTTCATACTTATTGGCATTGTTCCAAAGTTCAATTTGTGCTAAAGTTTGATTGGTAAATGAAGCACTCATTACAAAAGAAGGATGCCCTGTAGCACAACCTAAATTTACCAAACGGCCTTCTGCTAATATAATAACATCTTTGTTATCAATGGTATATAAATCAACTTGTGGTTTAATGGTATTTTTAGTATGCCCATAGTTAGCATTTAACCATGCCATATCAATTTCAATATCAAAATGGCCAATATTACATACAATGGCTTTATCTTTCATTTTACGGAAATGGGGTTCCGTAATTAAATCGCGGCAACCTGAAGCAGTAACAATAATATCTGCTTCTTCAACAGCTTCAATCATGGGTTTTACTTCGTATCCGTCCATTGCCGCTTGTAATGCACATATTGGGTCAATTTCAGTAACAATAACACGGCAACCTGCACCACGTAATGAAGCAGCAGAACCTTTACCCACATCACCGTAACCTCCAACTACAGCTACTTTACCGGCCATCATAACATCTGTAGCACGACGTATAGCATCAACTAAACTTTCTTTACAGCCATATTTGTTGTCGAATTTTGATTTAGTAACTGAATCATTTACATTAATGGCAGGAATAGGTAAAGTTCCTTTTTCCATTCTTTCATATAAGCGATGAACGCCCGTTGTAGTTTCTTCCGATAACCCACGAACATTTTTAACTAATTCAGGATATTTATCAAATACAATATTGGTTAAATCACCACCATCATCCAAAATCATATTTAAAGGTCTGTCAGCGCTACCAAAAAATAAAGTTTGTTCTATACACCATTCAGCCTCTTCAACTGTTTGCCCCTTCCATGCAAATACGCCAATACCGGCAGCAGCAATTGCAGCAGCGGCATGGTCTTGGGTTGAAAAAATGTTACATGAACTCCATTTTACTTCAGCACCCAATGCAACCAATGTTTCAATTAAAACTGCAGTTTGAATAGTCATGTGTAAACATCCGGCAATACGTGCACCTTTTAAAGGTTGAGAAGCACCATATTCAGCACGTAAAGCCATTAAGCCGGGCATTTCAGCTTCAGCTAATTTTATTTCTTTACGACCCCAATCAGCCAAGCTAATATCGGCCACTTTATAGGGTAATTTAAAATCAATAGCATAGGTAGTAGATGACATAATATTTTATTTAGGATTGCAAAGATAACTTGGAAGCATAAATTTCCGAATTAAACCAATAATTTCAGGAAATATTTAAATAATATAGGCGTTATTTAGTAAAATTTGCTAAAAAATAAAGACTATGACGAAGCAAAAAGGACAAACTACCGATTATGAAATACCTAATGGATTAGATGCAGTAGATTTAGAAATTTTACGGCTTTTGGAAACCAATGCCCGATTAACCATTAAAGAAATTGCAGACAAAGTTCATTTAAGTACATCACCGGTACACGAACGCATAAAAAAATTAGAACAAACCGGCATTATTCAACAATATGTTACATTGTTAAATGCCGCAAAAATTAATAAAGGTTTATGGGTGATTTGTTATGTTTCATTAAAGCAACACAACAAAAATGCCGGATTGAAATTTATTAAGGCCATACAGGCAATGCCTGAAGTAAAAGAATGTTATAGTATTTCCGGAGAGTTTGATTTTATGTTAAAAGTGGCTGTTAAAAATATGGAAGATTACTATGATTTTCATGTCAATCAATTAAGTGAAGCAGAAAATATAGGGCATGTGCAAAGTGTTTTTGTAATGGGTGTAGTAAAGCAAACGCATACACTACTTTCATAATACAAGTAGTTATTTTATTAAAACGAAAGTTGCATTACATAATCATTCATAAAATAACCGTTACCAATGTCATTATCTTCTTCTCTAATTATTTGAAAACCCATTTTAGTATAAAAAGACAAAGCATTGTTGTGACGATTAACGTTTAATATTAAAGAAACTGCTCCCTTTGATTTTATTTCTTGAATAATATGATTCAATAAAAGTTTCCCTAAACCTGTACCCTGCGCTTCGGGTAAAACATATAATTTTTGAAGTTTAAATGCCTGAGGGCTAATTTCATTAAAAGCTGCAAAGCCAATTATTTCATTTTCATTATCTGCTAATAAATATTGATAACCACTTTGAATTTGATTCTCCAACTCGCTTGTATTATACATTAATTGAAGCATATAATTAATTTGAGCCTCGCTTAAAATAGCACCATAGGTGTTGGGCCAGGTTTTATATGCTATTTGCTGAATAATCGGTACATCAGCAATTGTAGCTTGTTGAATTTTCACACTCATAAACCACCTATATTTTTGTGCGCTTTTTTATGTTGAAAATATTTTTGAGTAAGCCATCTTCCTGCATAAGCACTTCCTGCACCAATAATAGCTGCTGTTAATACATCACTAGGATAATGTTCACCCAAATACAATCGTGAATAACCAATTGCAGTAGCCCAGGCAAAGGCAGGAACTGTAACATACCATTTTTTAAACGTCAATGCCAAAGCCGTTGCATTAGCAAATGCCAAAGAAACATGGCCTGAAGGCATGGAATACCCGGCTTCACTTGCATCATAAGGATGCACTAACTGTGGGTAGGTAGTATAAGGCCTTGGACGATTTACTGATAATTTTACTGCTTCAGCCAAAGCTGCAGATATAATTACACTTCCACCAACCACATATGCCTGCTGCTGTAATGTTTGATTATTTTTTATGGTGGCATACAACCAAATTCCTGCAGGAACACCAATACTTACCGGATAAGCAGAAATAGTTGCCCCTCTCCACACAATGCTATTAGGCTGATTAGGATTGAGCCTAGTTAACAAATCAATATCGACATTTTGGGCATAACTGCTTAACATTGCTCCTAATAACAGAAATAAAAAAAATAATTTTTTCATGCCGCTTTACTTTGTTGCTTTTACTGTAATGATTTCAAAGACTCTTCAATTGTTTGAATACGTGCCAAGGCATCGGCTTTTTTCTTTTGTTCCATAGCCACTACAGCAGGGGAAGCATTTTGTACAAACTTTTCATTATTCAATTTCTTCTCAACACTTTGCAAAAAATTCATTTGATAAGCCAAGTCCTTCAACAAATTTTCTTTTAAAGCAGTATTATCAATAGCTGCAGTTGATACAATGTATAATTTATGCGTTTCAATAGCTACCACAATGCTGTTATTTATTGTATTATTTACTATTTGAAAGCTAGAAGCATTTACTTGTTTTGAGATAATGGATTGAATATTATTAAAAACAGGTGCGTTGGGAGTTTCTACAAATAATTCTATAGCATCTTTAGGCTTAATATTATTTTTTACTCTTGCTTCGCGAATAGCAGTTATTACTTGCTTCAATAATTCACCCTCTTCCAAAACTTTTTGATTGTGTTGTGTAATGGGTAACATTAGTTTTATACATAAGTCACTATTTCGGTTAGCTAACTGATGATAAATTTCTTCAGTAATAAAAGGCATGAAAGGGTGCAACAATTGTAATAATACATCAAAATATTCAATTGTTTTTGCATATACTTTTTTAGAAATAGGCTGTTCAAATCCGGGCTTAACCCATTCTAAATACCAACTACAAAAATCATCCCATATTAATGAGTAAATAACTTTTAATGCCTCACTTAGTTTAAACTGTTGCATTAAAGATTCTACTTCTTGCTGCACTTGAGCTAATCGGTTTTCAAACCATTGCAGCGCAAATGTGGTATCGTTGGTATTTATTTCATTATCAGTAAACCTTGCTTCCCACAACTTCACTAGTTTAAGGGCATTCCAAATTTTATTGTTAAAATTTCTACCTTGTTCCAAACTGGCTTCATCAAACAAAATATCATTACCTGCAGGTGAGGCAATCATAATTCCAAACCTAACGGCATCGGCACCATAAGTATCAATTAATCCTAATAAATCGGGTGAATTTCCCAGGCTCTTACTCATCTTTCTCCCCAATTTATCCCGTACAATACCCGTAAAATATACGTTTTTAAATGGCAGTTGATTCGTAAATTCATAACCGGCCATTATCATCCGTGCTACCCAAAAGAAAATGATTTCAGGCGCAGTTACCAATGTATTGGTTGGGTAATAATATTGAACGTCAGCATTATTCGGTTTGCTTAATCCCTTAAAAACTTCAAAAGGCCATAACCAAGAAGAAAACCAGGTATCTAAACAATCTTCATCTTGATGAATTTGCTGTAAGGTTAATTGGGGATTATTTTTTTGCAATTCAATTAATGCCTCTACAGCAGTTGCTGCAACAGCATAATTTCCCGAAGCATCATACCATGCAGGAATGCGATGCCCCCACCATAATTGACGGCTAATACACCAATCCTTAATATTACTCATCCAATGGTTGTATAAGTTTTTAAACTTTGCCGGATGGAAAGCAATATCATTCTCCATTACTGCCTGCAATGCAGGTACAGCAAGTTCTTTCATCTTTACCCACCATTGCAAACTTAAACGCGGTTCAACAACAGCATCTGTTCTTTCTGAGTATCCAACTTCACTGGTATAATCTTCAACTTTTACAATATGGTTAGCTTCAGTTAATTTTTCTACTAATAATTTTCTGGCTTCAAAACGATCTAAGCCCACCCCTATTTGTGCTAGTTTGTTTAATGTACCATCATCATTCAAAATATCAATAACAGGTAATTTATGTTTTATACCTAAAGCATAGTCGTTGGCATCATGAGCTGGGGTAATTTTTAAAGCACCGGTTCCAAAATCCATTGCTACATACTCATCAGTAATAATGGGTATTTCTCTATGAATTAAAGGAACAAAAACTGTTTTACCGTGTAAATGCTTATAACGCTCATCATTCGGATGTATGCAAATTGCAACATCGCCCATAATGGTTTCAGGCCTTACTGTTGCAATGGTAATATATTCGTTTGTTGCTGCACCATTATTTATAGCGTATCGGATGTAGTATAATTTTTGGTGTGTTTCTTTTCTAATTACTTCTTCATCACTCAATGCGGTTTTAGCTTTTACATCCCAGTGAATCATTCTTTGACCACGGTATATATATCCTTTTTTATACAAGTCAATAAAAACTTGTATTACGGATTGGTAATAATCATCGTCCATTGTAAAACTGGTTCTATTCCAATCAACACTGCAACCCAGTTTTTTTAGTTGCTCTAAAATTATACCTCCATATTTTTCTTTCCATTTCCAAGCGTATTCTAAAAATTTTTCACGAGATAAAGATGATTTAGCAATACCTTTTTCCCGAAGCATGGCCACCACCTTTGCTTCTGTAGCAATAGAAGCATGGTCTGTACCCGGAACCCAACAGGCATTTTTGCCCTGCATTCGCGCTCTGCGTATTAAAATATCCTGAATGGTATTATTTAAACAATGCCCCATATGCAACACTCCTGTAACATTTGGTGGAGGCATTACTATGGTATATGGCTCACGTTTATCGGGTACACTGTTAAAATACCCTTTTTGCAACCAATGTTGATACCATTTGTTTTCAATTTCGGTAGGAATAAAATTTTTACTTAATTCAGACATAAGTTAGTTACATTGAAATGCTGCAAAAGTAAGGAATTGCAACGGCCATCTGTTAGTAATTCAACGGAATTTGATGCGAAGTTTAAAAAATTGTAATTTCACCCTCACATGTTTGCAATTGTTGATATTGAAACTACCGGAGGGCATGCACACAATGGTGGCATTACAGAAATTGCTATTGTGTTATTTGATGGTAAAAAAATTGAAGGGGTTTACGAAACTTTGATTAATCCGCAAATGCCCATTCAGCCCTTTGTACAAACACTTACCGGAATAACAAATGCAATGGTAGCCAACGCACCACTATTTTCGGCTGTTGCACCACATATATATCATTTATTAAAAGAACGCATTTTCGTAGCACACAACGTAAATTTTGATTATGCTTTTGTAAAACAACATTTAAATATCTGTGGAATTGAATTAAACACACAAAAGCTGTGCACCATTCGTTTATCGAGAAAAATTTTTCCCGGATTACCCAAATATGGTTTAGGAAGCATTTGTAAAACCCTTCAAATTAATCATAGCCAGCAACATCGGGCATCGGGGGATGCTTTAGCAACTACCGAATTATTCAAGCTGTTAATACAAAACGATAAAAGTGGTTACTTACAAAAAATGATGAAAGGCAGATCAATTGCTACCTATTTACCACCCCATATTCCTGAAGAACAATTTATTAATATTCCGGACAAACCAGGCGTATATTATTTTTATAACCAGCAAAAAAAAATTATATACGTTGGTAAAGCCAAGAATTTAAAAAAAAGAGTAACACAACATTTTGCTAACAATAAAACCACCGCACAAAAACAAGCTTTTTTACGAGAAATATATGCCATTGAGTTTAATGTTTGCAGTAGCGAATTTACTGCTGCAATATTGGAGAGTATTGAAATAAAAAAAAGGTGGCCGAAATATAATAAAAGCCAAAAATTTAAAGAACAAAAATTTGGTTTATACCATTTTATTGACAACAAAGGCTATGAACGCCTGGCTATTGATAAATGGAAGAAACAATTAAATCCTTTAGCAGCATTTAGTTATATAACTGAGGCGAATAATTGTTTGTGGAGCCTAATTAACAAATTTCAACTGATTCCCTACTTATGTTTTTTAGATAAAAATGAACCTGCAAATCCTTTACCTGAAGCAATGGAATACAATATAAGAGTAAAAGATGCCATTCAATCTTTGGAAGCAGAAGCGATTACTTGTTCTATAAAAGATGGCTCACATTACATTTTAATTGAAAAAGGTATGTTTACCGGTATGGGCATGTTACAAAATGAACCTGAACCACCCCAATTAACAGTTGAAATGCTTAAAAATACATTAACACCTTATCCTGAAAATGATGTTATTAAACACCTCATTCAACAATATATCCGCAATTACCCCGAGCAAGTTATTTACTTCAACAACTAGGCATTAAATAATCTAATGCTATTTTAAAAATTTTTTTTTAGCCTCCAGCGATTATATTCGCTGCCCAAATTCAAATATTTTATTAAATATTTTATGTATGTTACCAGATAATATCAATGCATTAGTGGCAGCTAATGTACAAATAAGTATAAATCAAATAAATTCCGTTATAACCCTTTTAAGTGAAGGGGCAACGATACCCTTTATTGCACGATATAGAAAAGATAAAACCGGGGGGTTAGATGAGGTGCAAATTGAAAAAATTCAAGATGAACATAAACGTTTACAACAGTTTTTTCAATTAAAAGCAAGCATTGAAAAAAGTATAACCGAGCAGGGTAAAATGACGGAAGCACTGCAAGAGAAACTAAACAAAGCCACTACCGTTGCAACGCTAGAAGATATTTATCTCCCTTATAAACCCAAGCGTAAAACCAAAGCTCAAACAGCAAAAGAAAATGGTCTTGAACCATTGGCGCTTCAAATTTTAGAGCAACAAGATATTGATGTAGAAAGCGTAGCTAAAAATTTCATTAATGAAGCTATAACTGATGCTGCTTGCGCATTACAAGGCGCAAGAGATATTATTGCAGAAAGTATAAATGAAGATGCCGGCATACGAGCCAAACTTCGGCACTTATTTGAGCAAAAAGCTTTGTTTCAAAGTAAAGTATTAACAGGCAAGGAAACAGAAGGTATTAAATTTAAAGATTACTTCGATTTTCAGGAGCCGGTAACCACCATTCCTTCACACAGAATTTTAGCTATTTTAAGAGGGTTTTTAGAAGGATTTTTAAGGATTAGTATTGCCCCAAATGAAGAAGAAGCCATAGCAATTATTGAAGAACAATTTATTACCAATTATGGCAATGCTGCTGTTGAACAAGTAAAAAAAGCCATTAAAGATGCTTACAAAAGACTTTTACAACCAAGCTTAGAAACAGAATTGCGTTCAGCATTAAAACAAAAAGCTGATGAAGAAGCAATTCAAGTGTTTGCAGAAAATTTAAAGCAATTATTATTAAGTGCACCTTTAGGCGGTAAAAGAATTTTAGCAATTGACCCCGGATATAGAACAGGTTGTAAAGTAGTTTGTCTTGATGAGACAGGCGCATTGCTTTATCACGATTTAATTTTTGTTCATGAAAGCAACAAACTACAACAAAGCAGTTCCGTTATTTTACATTTAATTGAGAAATTTAAGATAGCTGCTTTTGCTATTGGCGATGGTACTGCAGGGCGAGAAACCGAGCAATTCATAAAATCATTAAATACCGGCTTACCTGTATTTTTAGTAAATGAAGATGGCGCATCGGTATATTCTGCTTCTGAAATTGCCCGAGAAGAATTTGGCGATTACGATGTAACAGTAAGAGGGTCTGTTAGTATTGGAAGACGTTTAATGGATCCATTAGCAGAATTAGTAAAAATTGACCCAAAAAGCATTGGTGTTGGTCAATATCAACATGATGTAAATCAATTCCGGCTAAAAGAAAAATTAGACCAAACAGTAGTTAATTGTGTGAATGCGGTTGGCGTAAATATTAATACTGCCAGCAAACATTTATTAAGTTATGTAAGTGGAATTGGGCCAACATTAGCTGCACAAATTATTGAATACCGAAATAGTATTGGTAAGTTTACTAATAGGAAGCAAATTTTAAGTGTACCACGCTTAGGACAAAAAACCTTTGAGCAATGTGCCGGTTTTTTGCGTATTAAAGATGGAGAAAATCCCTTAGATGCTAGTGCTGTCCATCCGGAAGCATACCATATTGCCGAAGCCATTGCGAACGATTTACAAACCAATGTGCAACAACTGATTGGGAACGAAACTTTATTAAATAAAGTAAAACCTGAAAAATACGTATCAGAAACAATTGGAACATTGACTATTCAAGATATTTTAAATGAATTGAAAAAACCTGGGTTAGACCCCAGAAATGAAATTGAACAATTTGAATTTGCCGGCATTTATAGTATTGAAGATGTAAAGCCGGGCGATATTCTACCCGGAATTGTTACTAATATTACTCGCTTTGGCGCATTTGTTGATATTGGTGTGAAACAAGATGGTTTAGTGCATGTTAGCGAAATTGCCAATCGTTATATAGCTGACCCTTCAGAGGCACTAAAATTAAACGATAAAGTAAAAGTAAAAGTTTTGGAAGTTGATGTAGTTAGAAAAAGAATTGCACTTTCCATTAAACAAGCTGCAGCTTCAGGTGATAAAACAAAAAAGCCAACACCATCCCATAAAAAAACGGAAGCAGATTTAAGCAATATGAGTGTTGAAGATGCACTCTCGGCATTAAAAAAGAAATTTGGTAAATAAAAAAAGTGCGACTGTAATGCATAAGCTAAAACAGTCGCACTTAAATTAGAAAGCACTTCACGTATTAGTTACTCTCCGAAAAGGGTAGCGGGAATTGTTTCCAAATATGATCGGTAGGTCTATCTAAAGGCAAAGTACTTAGTAAGTTATACCTACGCACATCTACCCAACGATGGCCTTCATAAAACAAAGAAAATCTTCTTTGTTTCAACATCTCTGTAATTAAAGCCGCTTGGGTAAGAGGGCCACTGTAATTAGGTAAATTGTGTCCGTTGCGAATAACATTAATTGCAGTTTGGGCATCAGTTAAAGCATTGGTTTGAATTTTTGCTTCTGCATAAATTAAGATCAATTCTTCATTACGAATAATAGATACAGGATCTGTATTAGTTTTGAAAATTGCCACATCGTAGTTACTAGTTAAACCACTTTGTGTAGCAGGAGAATTACGTAAAGCAACTTTATTAATTCTATCATCACCCGGTTCAATATCTGTAACATAAGATGGCTGCGCCAAACGATTTTCGCCGGTATTATTCAATGGTAAATACAACGGATTTAATTGATCGCCTGATGCTGTTGAAAATACATGATAAACACCTGTATAAAAATTACCATTTAAATTAAAGAAGGAAGCATTTAAGTCTGTTAAGGCCGCTGTCCAGTTTTGTTGATACACATCTACCCTTGCAGCCAAAGCACGATTAAACTGAATTAAACCACTTGCAGTATTAAAACCGGAAAAGCCTGATGATAAATTAAATATAACATCACTACCGGTTAGGTCTGCCTGACCCTGATTCAATAAATTGCTTATGGCAGTTAGCGCATCACTTAAACCAACAATAGGGCCTAACTTATTATAATCAGCAACATCAACCCTTATGCCATTCTCATAGGTTAAATTCAAATTCAATAAAAGTTGATAAGCAATAATAGTTTTAGCAAAACCAGTGTAAGCTTTGCGCTGAGCATCTGTTACATAAGTTGAATTTGTAGCGGCCTGAATTAAAATGTATGCATTGCGAATGGTATTATATCTTGACCCCCAAGGATTAGTGAGATAAAATGTATTGTTATCCAATATAGCATTACCTGCACCCAATAAGTCAGAAGTATAACGCGGTTCAGAACCTGAGAATCGGTAACCTTCGCGACCAATCATACTTACTACATCTAAATAAATAGCAATATTATTGCGCATACCCGATTCTGTTCCGGTAACCAAATTATTCAATTCACTAATGGTTGGATCACTTGTTATTTGTTGAGATGTAGGGCCGTTCAAATATGGGATAGGTTCTTTCTTACATGCAGTATTCATTAGCAAACTGATGCTAATTAGCAATACTGAAAATTTAAAAGTTTTCATATATAAATAGTTTTATTTTTAAAATGATATAGCAACATGAAATTGAACACGTTTTGAAGTTGGGAAAGGTGTAACATCAACACCTGATGAAAAACCAACTCCAAAGTTAGATACCTCAGGATCGTAACCAACGTAAGGTGTTATTACAAATAAATTATTAGCCGATACTCCTAATTGTATGCGTTCAATATTTTTAATGCGATAAGGAACAGTATAATACAAACCAATTTCTCTAAATTTAACAAAGCTGGCATTTTGTACGAAGGGTTTTGAAGAAACACCTAATGCGGCAATACGATTTTCGCCTGCTGTTTTACCATTACTTTGCATCACATCAAAGTCGGGACTAGTGCCACCTAAATCGGTTAATAGCTGTGTTAAATTAATAACATCACCCCCTTGTTTCCAGTGAATTAAGAAACGCAAAGACCAGTTTTTATGAATTGTAAAATCGTTTAAAAAGTTCATTTGAAAATTAGGTTCAGCATCTCCTAATTTGCCAATACCACCATTGCCATTTAACCCTACTATTTGGGTTGCAGATGCACCTTGTTGAATAAAGTAAGTACCCAAAGTTGTACCAAATGCTCCAAGTGGGAATGCGGGAATAGTCAATTGAGTAATCAAAGAACGATTCAACCAAAAGTTAGTAGTTGAGGTCCATCTGAAATTTTTTCTTTCAAAAGGTATTGCCTTCAAACTCAACTCAACTCCTCTGTTTCTTAAACTACCGGCATTTAAATACTTAGTAGCAAAGCCGGTTGAAGCAGGTACCTGTCCTTGCATTAATAAATCCTTTACTACTTTATTATAGAAGGTTGCTTCTAAGCTTAATCTTCCTTCTAAAACACTAACATCAACCCCGGCTTCTAATTCTGTTTGTCTTTCAGAACCTATACTTCCATCACCCAAAGTATTTGAAACCAATGAACCGGGATAACCACCAATATTCGAAGAATTTAAAGGCGTAAAACGGCTAATGTAAGCAGGGAAATTACTTGACTCACCATACGCTACCCTTAGTTTTAAATCGTTGATAGTTTTACTCTTCCAAAAATTCATTTTTGATAAATTCCATGCCACATTGGCTTTTGGATAAGTAAAATATTTTTTATAATCACCATTATTGGTTGATTGATCAAAACGCAAACCTGCAGTAATGTTTAAGTAGTTTTTAAATGCAAATTCTTCCTGCACAAAAACACCATCATTTTTATATTGAGTTCTAAATTGAGAAACATTTATAGCTCCCGCCTGATCGAGATTGGTTTGAATACCGATTAACTGTGTAGCAACATTTAGTATGTTATCGTATTTACCATATTCATGTGTTAAACCTGCTGTGGTAAGAAACGATAAATCATCTGCCGGCTTATAGGAGTTTACTAAAAATCCTGCCCAGTTAGTATTTACATTATTCGTCATACCCTGTATACTGTGTCCCTTTGTTGTATTAACTTCAAATTGTAAAATAGAAGGGAATACAGCTGTTGTTTTTAAGTTGTAGTAATCTAATCCACCTCTTGCAATAATGCGAGTAGTCATTTTATTAGACTGTTGAATTATCGCATCCAAATTAACACCACCAATATAACGATTGGTTAATTCATTATTCGTCATTAAATCACGAGTTTGTAATGGATTAGATGCTGCATAAGGATTATTGGGATAATTACCATTTGCATCGGGAAATAATTGTGCAAAAGAAGGTGTAGATGAGAGTGCTACTCCAAAACTTACGCCTGCATTATCATTATTAGTTAATCCTCTGTCAGCAGAAGAATTAATAAAAGTTGAACTATAACTTAGTTTTATTTTATCACTAATGCGATGATCAATATTCACACGTAAAGAATTGTTTGCGTAGCCTGTACGTTTAATAATACCATCTTCTTTACGTAACCCACCTGCTAAATAAAAAGTTGTTTTTTCGTTACCACCACTAATAGATAAACGAGAGTCACGAATAAATCCTTTTTGACCATACATTTCTTTCTCATAATCGTATAATTTTCCTGCAGCTTTTGCGGAATCATAAGCCGCAACATCCCATCCTTGAGATTGTACGATAGCATCAGTTAATGGACGTTGCCCCAAGTATCTTATAATTGAGTTGAAACCCACATCTTGCGAAAAATTAAACCTTGTTTTACCTGCTCTCCCTCTTTTCGTTGTAATAATTACAACTCCTGCTGCGGCTTGTGCTCCATAAATACTAGCAGCCGAAGCACCTTTTAATACTTCAACACTTTGAATATCTTCTGGGTTTAAATCGGCAATTCTATTTGAAGCGTTATCCTGATTAGAAGAATTTCCGGCTGCAGCAGCCGCTGTAACAGCATTTAACCCTGCTGATGTAGCTGTATTGTTTACAATAACTCCATCTACTACAAACAACGGTTGTGAGTTGCCGAAGATAGTAGTTACTCCTCTTAATTTTATGGATGTACCTCCACCCGGAGCACCTGAATTAGCGATTATATTAGCACCCACCACTTTACCATTTAATGCCGCATCAAAAGTTTGGGCTGGTGCAGTACCGGCTAATTCTTGTGCACCAATTACTGCTACGGCATTGGCAGCATTACTACGTTTTACAGTTGTGGCCAAACCAGTTACCACAACCTCATCTAATCGAGCATAATCCTCTTTCAAAGCCACATTAAATGAGGTTGTTTCATTGGTTATTTTAAAACTTTGGGTTCTATATCCTGTAAAACTTATTTCAATTGTAGCTCCAACAGACACTTTTAATGAAAAATGTCCCTCTGCATCACTCAGTGTACCCGTTTGTGTACCTTTTACGGAAATGTTAGCTCCAGCCACAGGATTTCCATTTTGATCAATAACTTTTCCTGAAATATTTTTTTGTTGAGCTATAGCCAAAGCCGGCAATAGCAGTAGCAGCCAACATAATAGCTGCAATCGTTTTTTCATATGCATAAATGTAGTTTTGGTTTAATAATTAGTTAAACAACATCGTAATTTAATGAAAATTTCATAAAACTAACGCTTGTTTTATAATCTCATTAAATAGTATTAAATGCGTTTAACATTTATTGCATATATTAAAAATTAAAATTTTTCGATTATTGCTATTATGCACAATTTTGCGCCATGCATTTACAAAAGAAAGATGTGATTTTAATGGCCATCTGCACCGGCTTAATCGTTGCCAACATCTATTATATTCAACCATTAATTGTATTAATTGCCCACTCTTTTCATGTACCTGAAAATATAGCAGGAAGTACAACTTATCTTACGCAAGCAGGCTATGCAGCAGGTTTATTGATTTTGGTTCCACTCGGCGATATGATTGAACGAAGAAAACAAATCATAGCTACTACCCTTTTAGCAATTATCGCTTTAGTTGGTGTAGCCACAGCACAAAGTTTTATTGCATTACAAATCAGTTGCTTTTTTGTAGGGCTTGGTTCAATTGTACCTCAATTAATTTTGCCATTGGCTGCAACACTTTCCGATCCTAATCAACGAGGTAAAGTAGTTGGCACTGTAATGAGTGGACTTTTAGTGGGAATTTTACTTTCGCGTACATTAAGTGGTGCAGTGGCTGAATGGATGGGCTGGCGTAGCATGTTTTGGATAGCTGCCATTTTATGTTCTTTTTTGGCCATTTTTATGCAAAAGCAATTTCCAAAAAATCATGTTTCATTTCAGGGGCATTATGGACATTTAATGCATTCTTTAATCCAATTAATTAAAACACAACCTGTTTTAAGAGAAGCTACAGCTATTAATATGTGCTGTTTTGCAGTATTTGGTAGTTTTTGGACAACCATGGTTTTGCATTTATCAAATGCTCCCTTTCATTATGCATCTCATCAAATTGGTTTATTTGGAATTGCCGGTGCTGCAGGCGCCATTACTGCTCCCTTTGTTGGTAAACTAGGAGATAAAGGTTCACCTAGAAAAACTATTAAAATGGGTTTGTCTCTATTTTTAATAAGTATAGCAGTACTGTTTTGGAGAAGAGATAGTTTATGGTTTATGATTTTAGGTACCATTTTGATTGATATAGCCCAACAATCTGTTCATGTTACTAATCAAACCCGTGTATATGCACTTTTGCCGGAAGCTCGAAATCGTTTGAATACTGTATTTATGAGTTTGAGTTTTGTTGGAACTACTTTAGGTTCTGCCTTAGGATTATATTTTTGGAAATTGGCGGCTTGGCAGGGTGTAATGATAGGCTCCACTATTTTAATTTGTATTGCCTGGATTATTTTTATAAGTACACAGCCTAAAAAAATAGCAACATCAAAAGTAATTTCATAAATACATACTTGTAATGTAATACCACTCTTCTACCCAAAAAACTGCTTCAATCTATCATAAATCCCTAGCTAATTTGAGCATTTGAATAGATGGAATATTGCAGCGAACAGTATTGTACATCTACACAAGTAAATTTCACATTATTATTTCATCCGGCTAATTTTCATTGAATGTATGGCGACATGCAATGAAAACCACAATTAATCAGTAAAAATAAAAAGCCCCTTTCAATTTTCATTAAGAGGGGCAATTTGTAACCGTTGGAATAGAAATGGTTAGTAATTAATGCTTCTTCAGTTTTACAAAGTATATAATGGTATTATGCATTAAGTCGTTTGATATGCTTACTTCTGTACGTTTGCCGGTATCATCAGTAATTACCATTAAGGCTGAGTTTGGCGGTATTTCTCCTAAATTTTCTGCAAAGAATATCATTTCATTACGTTTTTCGTTAGGCTCAACAGGCACCTTAAAAGTAATGGCCTTATCTGTTTTTAACTCTTGTTTGTATACAATAATTTCTGAATTATAAATTACCGATACACTGTCGTGGTCATATGTTCCATTATCATATAAATCAACGTGTACAGAATCGGATGTAGTATAAACAGTAAATACCTGATTAATTGATCGATGATTAATGGCTGTTAATAATAATCTGCTCTTAATTTCAGAAATAGAGTCAAGGGTAGCTATTTTTCTATCCTTTTGTTGCAATTCATTTTCAATGTGAGAAGGTATAGCCTGATTAACTACTTTATTATTGTTTGCTGTAACTTGTTTTGACACATATGGGTTATTAGCGGCATTCTGTTTTGCCTTCTTTTCTCTGGCAGCAGCCTTACGTGCCTCTTTTTCAGCCTGCAATCTCGCTTTACGTTCAGCAGCAGCTCTAGCTTTCTCTTCACGTCTTAAACGAGCAGCTTCAGCTTCATGTTGTTGTTTTAAACGTTTTTGTTCTCTTAATTCAGCTAAATGTTCTGCTCTTACTCTAGCTTTTTCTTCACGTAATAACTGTTTCTCAGCTTTTAAATTGTTATTAGCCTTTGCAATAGGTTCATCAGGAATATATCTGAATGGACGACGGCCATTTGAAATATCATCTAATATTTGATCAATATCCAACTCTTTTCCTGAAGGAACCCATTTCGGATTTTTAGCCTTGGTAACTATAATATCGGAGCGACGATTTATAATTTGTTGAGCGGTATCATACGTAGCATCATCTTTACAAGGTAAGATTAAGTGTTGTTCACCATAAAAATCAACATTAATTCTTGATGCAGCAATATGATGCTTGATTAAGTAAATTTTTACGGCTAATGAACGAGCTTTTGATAAACGCAAATTCAAATCAAACTTGCCTTTACAGTCGGTAAATGAACCAATAACCACATTGTAATCTGGATTATCTTTTAGCAGTTGAATGATGGTATCTAAGCTATTCTTATCTTCAGGTCTAACTTTAGCTTTATAAAAGTCAAAGTTTACTGAAACGCGTTTGATAGTAGCACTATTTAATGAATCCAGAATATGTTTCCTTCTTTCAGCTTCTTCATCTAATTTATTAACAGGAATTGAAACTGCAGGAATATTGATCTTTGCACTAGTATCAGGTGAATTCAACTTTGAAGAATCAATGGGTTCAGGTTGCTTAACCTCTGGCAAAGGGGGGAGTTTTATAGATTGAAATATTTCCAAACAACAAGGCGATTCTCTATCGGAAGTTAAATAACTTGTATCTGCATTGCCAAAACTATCATAATAAATATCATCTTTAACTGAATTAATGGGCAGGCCTAAATTTTCAGCAGTGTTCCATTGATTGGAAAGAATATTGCCTTTACTCTGATAAATATCCATGCCGCCAACCCCTACCCGTCCGTTTGAGCTAAAATAAAGCATACTACTATCGGCTAAAAATACAGGTGCCATATCATCATCAGGTGTATTAATGGCAGCACCTAGGTTTTCAGGTGCAGCGTTAGGTAAGCCAAAACTATTTAATGATACTTTCCATATATCATACTTTCCCAAACCACCCGGCCTATCGGATGCAAAAAATAAATATTGCCCATCTTTTGTAATGAATGGATGCCTTGCATTATACCCGGGGGCATTGACGAGGCTATCTAGCGCAAAAGGGGTATCCCAAGGCGCATCGACTGAAGAACGTGTAGCCGTATATATAAGATATTTATTGGCATCAGATTTCTGGTCTTCATTCCATCCTGTAAAATATACCCGTAACCCATCAGCCGAAAACTGTGCGGCGGCTGCATCGTAAGGTAATGCTTGTTGAAATAATTTGGAAATGGTATTTTGATTGGTATTATATTGATATAAGGTTGAACGATAAATTACTTGTTTATTTTTTCCAATTGTATCGGGCCTTGAGCTTGAAAAAACAAAAATGCTATCATTCATCTTTGCATAAGCATAGTTCGAGCCCAATGCATTGATGGGTGAAGGTAATTTTTGGATAGTAAAGCGTTTAACATTTTGTTGCTGTTCAATATTAAACCTGCAATCAGCCATTTCTTTCAAAGCTAAAGCTGTGTAGTTATCCTGCTGTGTATGTTCTGTAGTAAATTTTGATAACGCTTCAATTGCTTTCTCTGGTTCATTCACTGCCCTTAATGAAATACCGTACCACAGATAAGCCATAACATCGGGCTTCTTTTCTAAACTTAAATATTTTTCATAGTTGGGTAAAGCATCTTGATAGTCATGATACAATCTGTACGACTCTGCTAACTGGTGCAATAAATATATTTCCTTAGCGCCTTTAGGTTTTCTGCCATGCTTATGTACTACCGGTGTATAGGGTAATACATCTCTGCTATCAATATTTCCGTTCAGTGCTTTACTGTATAATTGAGCAGCACCGTAGTAATTTTTTTCTTTGAACAATTCATCTGCCCTTTTTGTATAAGCACGAATAGATTGAGCATTTAAGAGCGATGAAGACACAAACATTACTATAATAAAAGTAATGCATTTTGGAAATAACGGAGTTAGTAATGTTACACGTTTTACCATGCTAATGTTATAAAAGAGAAATTCTATGTGTGAATATAGGTACTGTTTACAGCACATAGGTAAAAAATGCCCAATAAGTTTTTAACATTATGTGGGTAACTATTTCTTGCGTATTTCACATTTTTGTAGATATTAAGTAATTCTGTATCACAAAAAAAAAGTTATTCTGTACAATCAGAATAACCTTGCACTAACCCAATAAGCTATTAGGACTAAAGACGGGGACAAATAAATTTAGTAGCAGGAATTTTTTTGCGATGTACATAACTTATTGAAATTTCATATGCACCACGGTATTGAGAGGCTGTATTCAAAGATGATACATTAATATCATAACTTAATCCAACAATAAAGCCATTCAAATTAATTCCAATATTTGGAGCTATAGCATCATGATTTCTATACATTACACCTGCTATCAAATCTTTTGTATAATCAAGCGTGTAATTCATATATAAGCCACCTGCTAATTCGCTTGCAGCACCTTGCATTTCATAAACAACGTGTGGTGTTAATTGAACTAAATCACTTACAGCAATTCTTGTTCCGGCATGAAAGGAATAACGAATAGGTATAAAGCTATTGCTGGCTTGTAAAAATTTGTCTGTTGGTTGTGTTGGATGGTATAAACTTACACCCACAAACGGATTTATTTTTTTGTTAGGATCACCATCATAATACATCACACCAACACTTCCATCTAAAGTATATGCAGATGTTTTAGAAAAAATTTCATTGGATGGTAAAGTTGGGTCATATCCTACCAAGGGATTAAACTGATTTCCGAATTTGAGTTTTGTTGGATCAACACCGCGATAAATAAAACCCAATTGAAAGCCTCCACTTAAACGTTTATATTCACTTAAATGAACCTGATATGATAATGATAAATAACTGTTTGTATAATTATAACCACCATCACCTGCAGTTTGGTTTAATACCATTAATCCAATTCCAAAATTATTGGGCAATGCTGCATCCAAACTAATACCATTAGTTACCAAAGGTGTTGCTACTGACGACCATTGGTTTCTTGAATTTGCAGTTGCACGGTAATTTCCATCAATAACACCGGTCATTGCGGGATTTAACCACATTGGACTGGCATAATACTGAGTAAAATGCGGGTCAATCTGTGCCTTTACAACTGTGGCACAAATTATAAAACCCAACATTATATAGTATTTCAATTGTCGCATATTCAGATATTACCTTATCGAATTAATGTTATTGAACCACTTTTCTTCACTTTAGAATCGTTTTGTAATGTACCTTCAAAAGTATAGTAGTAAACCCCTACAGCCATTTTAGTGCCATTGTAAGTGCCATCCCATCCTTGTGATTGTGCATTACTAATGTATAGTAATTGCCCCCACTGATTATAAATGGATAATTTCATTGTTTTGATGGTATTACCATAAACATAGAATATATCATTATTACCATCACCATTCGGTGTAAAAGAGTTTGGTATAAATATGGCATCACCAATAGGGTTTAAAGTGATTGCCGAAACTGAACCCGGCGCACTTTCCTGACAAGGCAAATTGCCTAATGCCTTTACTTGAAAATTAATGGTTTGATTAGGCCCTAAACCTGTAACTAATTCTTCTAAAGCAGTTGGGCCAGCTGCAGGCAACTGAAAGGTAGTACCGTTATCTAAACTAATTAAGTAACTAGTGGCTCCGGGAACAGGTTGCCATGTAAATAATATGCTGTTTGCAGTAACGGTATCTGCAGTAACAACAGGTGTACTTAAAGCAGTTGCAACTTTTATACTAATGGTTGCATTAGTTGCCGCACAAATGGGTGGATTAGTATTGGCCAGCACCACATAATTTGCATTGGCATTAATAGCAGGTGTTACATAAGTGGTACCGGTATACAGTAAAGTATTGTTACCAACCATATACCAATTATATGTTACACCGGTTTGAGGGGAAACAATGGTCAAAGTATCTTTTCCTCCAGGGCAAACAGTGTCTAATTTTGCTTGTATTGTAAATGGTTTAGGACTAGTTGAAAACTGAACTTTTGTACTATCGGTAACTTTACAGATACTATCCGTTATAGTAACTTTATATATTCCATTGGTATCAACAATAATACTATTGGTTGTATCGCCAGTTGACCACAAGTAACTAGTGAAACCAGTACCGGCATTTAAGACTTTAGTTGTGTCATTACAAACAGTGGTTACTGCTGCTAATTGAGATTTTAAAGCATCAACTTTTATTGTTACCTGCCCTTTACACACATATGGACTATCTGTGTAGGTTACCGTGTAAGTAGTTGTTTGTGAAGGGACAACTTTAATAGTTGTTGTAGTATCGCCTGTTGACCATACCAAAGTAGGTTTGGGTGGCTTCACTAATGAAGAGTCAGGATAGTAAGCCCAAATTCCATCAATTCTTGCCCAAATTACACGTTTTGCAATTGGATCATAATACGAATAACCATTAGAACTGTTCATTGGAGCTGGTGGCGGAATTGCACCTGTACCCACGAATTCAGAAAAGCCTGTATCAACACCCCAGTTAAATCTATATGTTTTATTGGTATTAACTAGATATAGATTTAAAGGATAATCGCCGGATGGTTGAAATCCGCCAAATAGGTAAAATCTATTTTTATCATAATCATACGATAAAACTCCTTCATACTGAATGGAGCTGTTATTCGTAGGTAAAATATTAGTGAAGGTATAAGTGTTCAAGTCTAATGCATATAAATCTTTCAACCAACAAAACATACCGTTAGCAGTAGCCCAAGGACTACCTAAAGAGCATGTTCCATTTAATTCATTTCCATCACAACTTCCCTGACCTGAAAAAAGAAATAGAGTTTTCCCATCAGCTGTTGTTCCCATTAAATTACCCCCTTTGGGTGGATTACAATCACTTAGATTCGGACGTTTCTGAATCCAGGATAAATTATTTTCAAAAATCCAGTTTTTAACTGTGAAGCCACCATATCCTCCATAAAATCCGGGACTATTAGTTATAGGGTTCCAATAACTACTGGCATTATAACTTGTATTATCAAATGCGCCATTACCTATTTGAGCCCATGCACCACCACTTGCTGAAACTGCATAAACATTATCAGCTCCAGCACGCCATAATATCAACCTGTTATTGGTATAATCATACGTAAACTCGGTATAGTTACCAGGCCAACCCGGCCAATTTGTAGCCGGAATTTCTGTTTTAATATTATTTTTTAAGTCGTAACGAATAATATGCTGATTAATGATAGAGTACAAATATTGATTGGCCTTATCATATCCATAAGGCTTGATATTAAAATTAGCCTGATCAATACCACCGCTACCAATTAATAGAACCCACACGCCTGGAGGCTCACTATCAACATGTACAGGTTTAATTGCAGTTAAAGTAACTGTATCGCCTTTACAAATAGTTGTATCATTTTGTACAATCATTTTAGCGGGACAAGAAAAAGGAGGAACACTATCAAAACTTTGCATACTAACATCAGTGTGACTAGTTAGAGATTTGATAGAAGCATTTGAAGGGAGATTTTGGCTTTGAATTCGTGTACTTTCAAGCCCCCCCAATTCGACTTTGGCAACATTTAATATATTATTGGATGAATAACCCAATAATACAAATGCAACAAAAACCAACAAGAACGTTAAAGTAAAATACTTATTCATGCGTTCAATAATAAAATTTTACAACCAATCACATAGCCATTTGCACTTATCTATTTTATTTTTGCAGGGGGTAACTACAAAACGAAAAATGAGAATTCTTTTCATTAAACGGCAGGGTAAATAAAATATTGTATAATAGTCCTAAAATACATTAATTTTCTAATGAAATCAACACAAACTGCATCAAATCGGTGAAATACTTATTACTTTTTTTCATTAGTTTACTATTTAAATGTCCATTTTTAAACTAAAGATTTCTTTTCCCTAACAAATGCTGCTTAAAGGCCCGTTCAATCTTATAAACAGCTTAAAAAATGGTAGTGAATACCATTACTTTTAATCATTAACGGAAAAAATGTTTAAATTTCAAAATAGTTTTCAATATAATTTAACCAAGACTCACTATTATGAAATGGCTATCTACTTCTAAGAACAAGACAATCTTTATATTATTGCTAATTATTCCCCCTTTTTTCGGAACCGCACAACAAATTAACAAAGAAACAAGTGAATCGGTAAACAAACCCACTTACAATCCTGCATTATTAAATGGTTTAAAATGGCGCAACATTGGGCCATGGCGTGGTGGAAGGTGCTTAGCAGTGATGGGAATACCTAACGAACCTTATACCTATTATGCCGGCCAAACAGGTGGTGGCGTATGGAAGACAACAGATGGTGGGAATATTTGGAAATGTGTATCAGATTCATTTTTTACTAGTAGTTCTGTTGGAGCAATTGCCGTAGCCAATAAAAATCATAACATTGTTTATGCAGGTACCGGGGAATCTGAAATGCGGAACAACATTTCTTTTGGGGATGGCATTTATAAATCAATTGATGCAGGCAAAAGCTGGAAACATATTGGCCTTGAAAAAACATATGCTATCGGTACCATTGCTGTTAATCCTTTAAATGATGATGAAGTATATGCAGCAGCCATGGGCAAGGTTTATGGAGCCAATAAAGAGAGAGGTTTGTATAAATCATTAGATGGCGGTGCAACATGGAAGCAAATTTTATATGTTAACGACAGTACAGGATGTATTGATGTAAAAATTGATCCTGCCAACCCACTTATTATTTATGCATCCATGTGGCAAGCCTACAGAACCCCCTATTCATTAAGCAGCGGAGGCAAAGGTTGTGGTTTGTATAAGTCAATGGATGGAGGAAATACTTGGCAATTACTATCAGAAAATCCCGGCATGCCAAAAGGACTAAAAGGAAAAATAATATGCACTATCTCTGCTGCTAATCACAATAGAATATGGGCAATCGTTGAAAATGCCAATAGTGGCGTATTTCGTTCTGATGACGCCGGAAACACTTGGCAATTAGTTAGTACGAAAAATGATTTAACCCAACGTCCTTGGTATTTTAATCAAATATTTGCCGATCCTAAAAATGAAAATACCGTTTACGTTTTGAATGTTGAATTTTGGAAATCAGTAGATGGAGGATTTACTTGGGATAAAATTGCTAACCGACATGGTGATAACCATGACATGTGGATTAATCCCAATAATCCCAATAACTGGATAATGGGTGATGATGGAGGCCCACAAATTACCTTTGATGCTGGCAAAAACTTTACTGCGCCTAATTTACCCACCGCACAATTTTATCATGTAAACTTAGATAACGAATTTCCATACAATGTTTATGGGGCCCAGCAGGATAATACCAGCGTTCGTATTGCCAGCAGAAGTGCAAATGAAGGTATTGGCATTCGTGATTGGTACCCGGTTGCAGGTGGCGAAGCCGGTTATATTGTTCCCGATCCATTGAATTCCCAAATAACTTATGGTGGTGAATATGATGGACAATTAAGCACTTATAATAAGTCGAACGACCAAAATAGAAACATTTCTGTATATCCTGAACAGCATAGTGGTGAAGGTGCCATAGTTATGAAGTATCGATTTAATTGGACTTACCCTATTGCTTTTTCTCCATTTAGCCCCAAAATGCTATACGTAACTTCTAATCATGTTCATAGAACAACAGATGGGGGACAAAATTGGGAAACGATTAGTCCAGACTTAACTCGTAATGATCCTACTACCCTACAGCCAAGTGGTGGTCCAATTACTTTAGATAACAGTATGGCTGAAGTTTACGGTACCATATTTGCGTTTGCAGAATCGCCCGTACAAAAAGGTGTTTTATGGACTGGCTCTGATGATGGATTAATTCATGTAAGTAAAGATGATGGCAAAAATTGGGAAAATGTTACCCCAACTAATTTACCAAAATGGGCTTTAATTAGTTATGTGGAGCCTTCTCATTTTGATGCCGCAACCTGTTATGTTTCAGCTACACGTTATCAAAGTGATGATACCAAACCTTATTTGTTTAAGACGCATGATTTTGGTAAAACATGGATTGCCATTAATAATGGAATACCCAGTTACAATCGTTGTATTCGACAAGACCCCACCCATGCCAACATATTATATTGTGGTACTGAAACCGGCATATTAATTTCATTTGATGAAGGGGAACACTGGCAAAGTTTACAACTAAATTTACCTAATACACCGGTACGCGATATTCAAGTGCAAACCCGTGATAATGATTTAGTAATTGCCACACATGGCCGTTCATTTTGGATATTAGATGATATAACGCCAATTTATCAATTAAACGAAAAACTCGCAAATCAATCAGCCATCTTGTTTAAACCAAGAAAAACATACAGAACTCCTGCCGGAACAAGTTCAACACAACCCCCATTAACAGAGGGGCAAAATGCACCATTGGGTGTAATAATCCGTTACTATTTTAAGTCCGCTCCTTCTAAAGAAATTCATTTAGCCATTAAAACCGATAAAGGCGACAGTATTATTACTTATTCATCACTGCATAATTATTTTGGCGAACCCATTAGTAATAATCCAAACTTTATCCCCAATCCTAAGAAAAAAAGTTCTGGAATTTTAACAGCCAATAGCGGTATGAATACTTTTATTTGGGATTTACATTATCCTGATGCTAAAGCCGATACTTCAGCCACTTTTGAAGGTATTTTAACAGGCCCCACCGCTGTACCTGGCAATTATAAATTGGCATTGTATACTGACGATTCCTTAATTCAAGAGCAAAGCTTTACAGTTATTAATGACCCACGGAATAGCTTTACAACTGCCGATTTGGAAAAACAATTTGAACTGGAACAACAAATACATAATTTACTAAATACTATTGGCAAAACCACCAAAAACATTCGTGATGTTAAAACAAAAATTGCCAATTACGCATCCATGATAAAGCAAGCAGATTCATTAAAGCAATTTAATTCATTAACAAAACCATTAGTAACAGGTTTAACTGAAGTTGAAACTACTTTAATGAATCCCAAAATTTTAGCTAGTGAGGATGATTTGCGTTTTCCTGTTCGATTAGAAGAAAAACTGTCTGCTTTAAACGCAGCAGTTCAACAGGCAGATGCGCCACCCACTGCTTCCATGTATAGCAGCTTTATTCATTTGCAAGAACAAATTAATAGCCAGCTTACCAAGTATAAAACATTAATGGGTCAACATGCCATGAAAATAAATGACTGGATTTCGCACCAACAAAACGCATTTATTGAGCTGAAATAAGTTAAATACAGGAGTAATAGCGCATTAAAACAGCATAACGTTAAATTTTTGGAGTGAAAATGTAGGTTTATTAGTAAAGTTGCTTACTTTTGCACTCCATTTTTTTTCCCGTAAGGTTCAACAAGTGTACCCCAGTGGGTACCACCAGCAGGGAGTAATCTGAAGAAAAGATTATTTATGCCAAAAGTTAAAACCAACTCAAGCGCAAAGAAACGCTTTAAAGTTACCGGAACAGGTGAAATAACCTTCCAAAAATCTTTTAAACGCCACATTCTTACCAAAAAATCTAAAAAAAGAAAAAGAGCATTAAACAAAAAAGGCGTTGTTGGCGCCGCTAACAAAGATTTTGTGATGCGTTTATTACGTTTAAAATAACATTATTTCACCACTCTATTTCAGAGAAAAAATATTAAATTATGCCACGTTCCGTTAATGCAGTTGCTTCAAGAGCAAGAAGAAAAAGAATATTAAATCAAGCCAAGGGCTACTATGGCAAACGCAAAAATGTATATACCGTTGCCAAAAATATTGTTGAAAAAGGTATGACCTACAGTTATGTAGGCCGTAAATTAAAGAAAAGAGAATATCGCCAATTATGGATTGCCCGTATTAATGCAGCTGTTAGAGCTGAAGGCTTAACTTATAGCCAATTTATCCATAAATTATCTGTAAAAGGTATTGAATTAGACAGAAAAGTATTGGCTGATTTAGCTATGAACAATCCAGAAAGCTTTAAAGCATTGGTTGATTCTGTAAAATAAATCTTCTGACTTTCTAATCATATTAACCGGGCTCAACAAGCCCGGTTTTTTTATGTTGAATATACAAACAGCGACCAGGAAATGAAAAAAGTTCAGCCAAATAATTGACTGAACTTTTGAATATTTAATTTCATTACAAATAAATACTAAATATCAATTGCTTCACCATATGCAGCTGCAGTAGCCTCTTTTAAACCTTCACTCATAGTAGGATGCGGATGAACAGCATTTAAAATTTCATGAGCTGTAGTTTCCAATTTACGTGCAACAACTGCCTCGGCAATCATTTCAGTAACATTGGCACCAATCATATGACAGCCTAAAAATTCTCCATATTTGGCATCAAATATTACTTTAACAAAACCCTCAGTTGCACCTGCAGCACTGGCTTTACCACTGGCAATGAATGGGAATTTGCCAACTTTAATTTCATATCCGGCTTCTTTAGCAGCTTTTTCTGTATAACCTACACTGGCAATTTCAGGTGTGCAATAGGTACAACCAGGAATATTATTATAATCAATTGTATCAGGTAAATGGGCAATTTTCTTTTCCAAATATGCCATGTGTTCAGCAGCGTTAATACCTTCTTTTGAAGCAACATGCGCTAATGCCTGGCCGGGTGTACAATCACCTATAGCATAAATTCCGGGAACGGTGGTTTGCTGATATTTATCAACAACAATTTTACCTTTTTCTGTTTTAATGCCATTTTCTTCTAATCCAATATTTTCAATGTTAGCAACAACACCAACTGCACTTAAAACTATATCAGCTTCCAAGGTCATTATACTACCATCTTGTTTTTTAACCTGAGCTTTAACACCAGTGCCCGTTGTATCAACACTTTCAACAGAAGCATTAGTAAAAATTTCAATGCCTTGTTTTTTGTATTGCTTTTCTAATTCTTTTGAAATTTCTTCATCTTCAACAGGAACAATTCTTGGCATGAATTCAACTATGGTTACTTTAGTTCCCATGCTATTATACACATAAGCAAATTCAACCCCAATAGCACCACTTCCTACAACAATCATACTTTTGGGCTGAACGGGCAACACCATGGCTTCTCTGTAGCCAATTACTTTTTTACCGTCTTGTTTTAAGTTAGGCAATTCGCGGCTTCTACCTCCTGTAGCAACTACTATATATTTTGCTTCTACAATTTGTTTTGAACCATCAGCAGTTGTTACTTCAACCTTGCCTTTTGCTTTAACTTTACCGGTGCCCATTATCACATCAATCTTATTCTTCTTCATTAAAAACTGAACACCTTTACTCATTTTATCGGCAACCCCCCTACTGCGTTGAATAACAGCAGAAAAATCATGGGTGCCGGTTGCCTGAATACCATAGTTGGAGCTATGTTTTAAATAATCATACACATTAGCACTTTTTATTAAGGCTTTAGTTGGAATACACCCCCAGTTTAAACAAATTCCTCCTAAGCTTTCTTTTTCTATAATAGCCACTTTAAAACCTAATTGAGAAGCTCTGATTGCTGCGGGATATCCGCCAGGGCCACTTCCGATTACAATAACATCGTATGCCATAATTTTAAAAATTAAAATGAGTGGTAATTAACAAAATTGTTTTACCAAAATATGGGTGCAAAAATACTGGCTTATGATGAAATGGAAAAAAGAGAGTTATTCACCTTAACATGAAAACAAAGAATTATATATAGTAAAAAATTATTTATTCAGAAAATAAATTCGAATAGTTTGATAAAACAATGTATTGGAGGTTACACTACCAGTTGAAACATTACGTGTAGAAAAACTACGTAATCCAAATAAGGCGGCCATTTTACCATTATTTACAGCCAATTCTAAATAATTGGCAGCATTAAACATCGCTAATAGTTCACCTTTGGCCACTTCTGAATAATGGTTACTAATTTTATTAATACCTGAGCTATGAGGCACACTAATTTCAAATGGCCTTCCTGCAGAGGCTTCTTCAAATTGTTCACGAGTAATATTAACAATCACATTATCAAACTTATCAATCAGTAATATCTGTCCTTCAATCCAATTGCTACCCACTAAGGGTTGTAATGCAATTTTTTGTTGAAAATTGGTTGTAATTTTTAAAAAATCTTCCGGCAACTTATTACTCAATATCTGATGAATAACCAATGCTAATTGTTGTGTTATGTTCAATATGGAATAATGTGTACTTAAAGGAATGCTATAAACAAATTTTGGTAAAGCTACCAACATGGTAGCAATACCATTATCGGGGCATATTATAAATTGGTCATTGTGTTTCATAAGCAAGAACTGCTCATTATTTCCTTCAAAACAATCAATTAATAAAACATGAATTGTACCCTTAGGAAAATAGGAATAAGCATTACTGCAGATAAATGCAGCATGAGGATAATTCGTTGCATTTAATTCATGATTAATATCAACCAATAATGCCTGCGAGTTTTGAGATATAATTTGTCCCTTAAAAGCAGCAATAATATAATCTTGGAAACCAATATCGGATGAAAGTGTTACAACTGACATGTTTCTGGAACGTTCACAGCACTAAAATTATTTTACCAATTCGCCATGTTTATAAAAAAAACGCTTAATTAATTTATCAGTTAACGAAGGGAATAACTTATTCATCCAAACAGTTTCTTTTCCCTGTGCAGTTAATACCAACGTGCGTTTGCGCTTTTCAATGGCTTTCATAATATGCTGGGCACATTCTTCTGCAGTCATTAACTTAGACTCATCCAAAGGACTTTCGCCTTGTGGTTGAGCATCTTTATTCAACGCTACATTTCTAATATTGGATGCAGTAAAACCCGGGCAAACCCACATCACATTTACGCCCTCATCCATTAATTCTGTTCTTAATGCTTCCAACCAGCCGTTCATTGCAAATTTCGAAGCTGAGTAGCCACATCTTCCAGGTAAACCTCTATAACCGGCAATTGACGAAACACCCAATATAGTGCCTTTAGTCTGAGTTATATAAGGAAGTGCAAATTTTGTACAATAAACAGCACCCCAAAAATTTACATTCATTAAACGTTGCAAGGTTTCAATACTTGTTTCTTTAAATAAAGATCGCATAGAAATTCCTGCATTATTAATCAAAATATCAATAGTGCCATAAACTTTTATTACGGCATTGATAAAATTTTTACAATCTGTTTCATTGCTCACATCAGCAGCTTGTATCATTAAGGGTTTCCCGGCATGAATAGATTGTAACATGTATAACTTATCATAGTTACGGCCACAGGTTGCCACTTTTGCACCTTGTGCCATAAATGCCTCAACTAAAGCTTTCCCAATACCTTCAGAACCTCCGGTAATAACTACCACTTTGTTTTTGAACACCATAAATGAATGTATTATTTGCAAAAATAAGGTTCTGCTTTTGTTAGTGTGTATAAATATCTTTAGAATTGATTGTAAAAAAATTTGGTAAAAAAAACTTTTCTCCTATTTTTGCACTCCCAAAAACAAACGGGATGATTCCGTAGCTCAGTTGGTAGAGCAATACACTTTTAATGTATGGGCCCTGGGTTCGAGTCCCAGCGGGATCACTGAAAACCTCATCAATATTTGATGAGGTTTTTTTATTTTATTAAATTTTTTAACATTACACAATTTCTCTATCAACGGTATAATATTGACGATTTAATACTTAACTTATAAAATAAAAAAAGAGGCAAATGCCTCTTTTATGGATATTGGGTCAGGGGTAATTGTATTTTAATCAGACTCAATAATTTTAATAATGGCATTTTGTAAGTTTGAATTAATAAACAATTGACATGACAAACGCATAGGCAGTTCAGTTGTTATAATATTTTGTAAAGTTTTACGCTCATTTCGCTGTAAATTCATATCTAAATTAGGAGCATCCATTATTTCAATAGCGCAGGTACCACATTTTCCCATACCCTTGCAGTCACCAAAATCATCTAAAAAAAATTGGTCCGCTAATAAATACATGAGATTCCTATAAGAATTGGTATAAGTATGTACCAACTTCATTTCATGCTGAAAAAAAACATTGAAGCTAATTTCATTATAGTTCATAAAATAATATTAAATGACCCTTAAAAAATTTTACTGTCTTAATTTATATTTTCAAAATCATTCATGTTCTAAAAGCACTTTACATAATTGCTTTATTTTGTAATAGAATTACCTAGTAATTAACTTCCTATCAATTTTCATCAAACTTTGCAACATTTTAAATAGGCTTAAGTTTGTTGGGAAATCAAATCCAGTGTCTACTTCATTTGTTGATGTAACATGCAATATTTATACCTCTTTTTCCAATACCAAAGCTTTTGGGAAAAGTATATTATTTTCAAAATGTATATGAATAAACAAATCATTTTCAAATTCTTCCATTTTTTTAAATAAATAAGCATAGCTATTACAAGCATCTGAAGGAAGTGTATAATTATTGGTTAATTTTCTAAAAAAACGTAAGTCTTCACCAGAAACTTCGTGCTCCTGCATCATCATTTTAATAGCCCCCGGAATAATTCCTTTCATGAAATGTCCTTGATTGTGATCGCGTTCATGCTGCACCAATAATTTTATTTGTGGAAATAAAACCTTTTCTTCTTTCTCCATGTGTTGCAACATGTCATTTAAAAATAGATTCACCCTTTTTGAAAAATCATACAATTCCGGATGATTACTGCCATGATGTTCAGTAACCTTACGAGCTAATTCATTAATGATAGCTGAAGCTTCTTTAACATATCGATGATGGATATTAATGATATAATCTACTAAGAAATCAACTTCCCATTTATTATAATCTTCAGAGAAATTTTTAGTTGCATGATCATCTAAAGCACTTAATGCTGCTCTTAAGTTTGTTTCTGAAATGTTTATTTCTGCAGCAACTTCAGCCAAAGTTTTATTACCACCGCAACAAAAATCGATGCCTAATTTTTTAAATACCTCAGCTTTACTTAAATCATTTGCAACAATACTTCCAACAGTATCATTTACTTTACTTGAAATTAATTTTTTAGTAATTTTTATCCTCCACCATTCAGGGCCTTCCTCTAAATACTCCCAAGTGAATACATTACCTCTTTCTCCTACTAATTGATAATAAAGAGGTTTAGGATTATGATTGTTTAAAATTAAAAATGCCTCTCCTTCGTTTAACGCATCGAAATGACGAAATATGGTGGCATGTTTTTCTTGCGGAGGCAAGATAGTAACATTTAAAACAGGTATTGCTGACATGATTAAAAATTTTAAATGATAATGTGAGTTTTATTGCTTAAAATGAAATATTTGGATAGCGAAATAAATTAATAACACTACTTTAAGGCACTCTGCTGCAACAAAAAAAATGTGAAGGGAATTTGTCGGTAATGTTTCACCTGCAATAATTAGTTGTGCTCTTTCATCTAATTTAGGCAACAACCAAAAAGTTTCAGCAAGTAATAAGCATACCACCCAAAAAAAAGTAAATCCAACATCTATTAAAAATTGTTTATTATTTTGAATGTCTAAAGCCAGATAAATAAATGTAGCCACTATAATAAAGGTTATTACCCACTCTACTTTATTGAGTGCGCCGAAAACTAAACGACCAATCCCTAAACCAATTGACAATGTTACACCAGGAGCCTGAAATTTCAACCAAGCTTCCATAAAACTAATAGCACCAATAAAACCAACCCAAATAAATGTTGAAGCTATAAAAATGTCTGTTATTTTCATTACAAAAAGTATATAATTGTTTATAGACAAAAAGAGTTCTCAAGCTTGAATTTCATTGTGCTTTTTGACAAGATAATTAAGCTTACTTTCAAATATTATAGCCATTTTAGAGGCACGCCATTTGGCTTCCTCTGCTCGTTCGCCCACAAAGTAGTAATCAACGGTTTCAGTAAATAATGTTAACCACCGTTCAAAATGTGCATGGCCAATAGGTAACTTACTATGTGGCGGAAAGGGTGCTCCGTAATAGGTGTGTTTATCTAACAATAATGTTTCCCAAAAACGATACATTTTTTCTAAATGTTTGGGCCAGTCATCTTTTATTACATTATTAAATATAGGTGCTAGCAATTCATCTTGTTGCACTTTTGTATAAAATGCATTGACCAAATACTGAATATCTTGAAATGAGTGTATGTCATTTTTTATGTTCATAGATAAATAGTTTGATTTTAAAACTTATTACGATTTCATTGATAATAAAACGTTTCTAAATTCTTAAAGCTTCATTATGGATGCAATGACAAATACCGTGTTAAATAAAATAAAGCCCAAGCAATAAAGGAAATCGTAATTACCCATACCCAAGAAGGAATACTTTTAGGGGATTCACTACCAATGATTAAAAAATCTTTTTGATTACCTTTTCCATATGCATTAATCATTAAAGGTAAAATACCATCTACAACTGCATTTTCCTTTATCCCTTCTACTTCAATGGCTGGCCCATTCCTAACCTCGAATGGAATAATTCGAATACCTTCCTTACCAACGGGATCTTTACTAACTATTCGAAGACTATGCTTCCCATCCACTAACTTAGTAGTATCTAATTCAAACCTTACGGGTGATTCGAAAGACGCAATAGGTTTTATTTCATCATCTAAAAAAATGAAAATTGAACTTTTATCTTTCATATATATTAAGTTTAATAATGTCAATTGCACTAACACAATTCTTAAATGAAATTTTATTTTCAGCTAATGTCATCTTTAAGAATTGATTGCTTAATGTGATTAATGTTGTTTTCACCCGGTTTTATTAACCATTTTATTGAATAATAAAGTGTTAGTAGCGTTATTACAATGGCTATTAGAACAATGATATAATCAAAATTTCCATCAGGTCCCGGTCCATGAGTTATGCCTCTTAAAAAAGTCGGTTGTAGTTCCTTACAAGCTGCACATGCCAATACTTGCACTTTAGAAAAAATTATACCCAAAAAAATAATGATAACTTTTTTCATACTAATTCTTTTAAAAATTATTGATTAGATGCGGCATTTTTTGCTAAATCCATCAACTTTTTTACTTCATCTACCGATACTTGTTTAGCATTATTTCCCCAACTTGTTTTTTCATGGTTCATAATAGCAGCAATTTCTTCGGCAGATAAGTTGTTGTTTGTACCAACAGGCGGCATAGGTCCAAAACCTTCCTTCTCTCTTCCGGTGTAACCATTCATAATTATATTCACCATTATTGCAGCATTATCATCTAATACCACCTTACTTCCTTTTAAAGGTGGAAAAGCGCCAGGCAATCCCTCACCGTTTGCCTGGTGACAACTTTGGCAATTAGCTACATACAATGCATCACCATTCAAAGCATTACCTGAAGCATTTTGACTATTAGTATTTGTAGCCAACGACTGTTGCTTGTATAAAAAATCGGGGGTTGGACTTCCATCAGGTAATTTTGTTTGCTTTAATGAAGCTAAATAAGCTACGAGTTGCAAAGCTTCGGGTTTAGCAACAACTTTTCCCTTCTTACCATATAAATAAGCTTCCGGAACATTAACCACTACATCATTTTTATCCGGATTTTCTTTTATTTCAAAAAGGAATGAATAAGATGGCATAATAGATTCTTTCACCACAATTCTAGGATTGTATAAATGAACTAAATTCCAATCTTTACTGGGTTGCCTTAAGCCAATGTTGGTTAAATCAGGTCCGGTACGTTCAGTTCCCATTAAAGTAGCCGTATTAACCCATATGCTTTGACGATGAATATCTGCATAATCAGCAGCAATACTTGGACGCTCTCCCCAAACTTTATCCATTGAAATATTTCGAACTTGTTTTGTATGACAAGCTACACACCCATTTGATATGAAGACTTCTTTTCCTTTAGCAGCATCATCAGATAAAGGAACAGAGTTGGGTAATGGTGCATTATTATATTGATTTCGCCATGCAGGAATAATAGCCACCAATATGGTTAATACAATGAAAAATAATGCTGCTGTAGAAAATAATTTTTTATGATTATCAAACAATTCCATATAAAAAATTGAATAATTAACGAATAGCGTTTGTTTCAGTAGTATTAGTATTTCCAAGTTGTAGCTTTTCAATTGCTAAATCAGTAACAGAAATATTACTCGTATCAACTAACATTTTATAAAAATTATACCCAAACAATAAATGAGAAAACCACATTAAGCTACCACCAATAGCGCGCCATAACCAATAAGGTGCCATCATTACTACCGATTCAATAAAAGGCTTTCCTTCCAACCACATGTTTCCTTTAAACGTAGCGCCAATCATTAATGGAATAGTATAAAACAATAGTCCAATTAATGCAAACCAAAAATGTGCACCAATTGTAAGCTGTGGTGCTTCTTTTCCTGTTAATCTGGGAACAACTGCATAAATAGCTGCCCAAAGAAAAAATGATATGATTCCATACATTGTTAAGTGTGAATGCGCCACGGTAAAATCGGTAAAATGCCAAATTAGATTTGAAGAACGGAAAGCCTCTGCCGTTCCCTGCATAGATCCAGAGAAATAAAAAATAATGCCTACCAAAAAAAATGGAAGCGTATAACTATCTGCAACTTTATACCATGAGCCTTTAAAGGTCATTAAAAAGTTAGTAGTACCTGCAATTACAGGAATAGCCATTCCGGCACTTCCAACAATTGCAACAGTTTGCAACCACCAAGGTATAGCACTAAACACAAAATGGTGCGTGCCAATTAATGTATAAAATAAGATTTGAGTCCAGAAAGCTAAAATACCTAAGCTATAGGAATATATTGGACGATTTAGTTGTTGTGGCAAAAAATAGTAAACAATGCCTAAAGTAAACAACATGAACCACATACCTACCCCCTGATGCATATAATAACCTTGTATAATGGTTTCGCCTAAAGCATCTTGCCAAAAGGGAAGATAAGCAACCAATGCAATGATTAATCCGAACATTATGGCAGAAACAATATACCAATTGGAAATATAAATTTCTTTGGTTGTTCTTTTAGCAATAGTTTGTAAAAAATTGATTAAGGTTAAAACCAGGCCAATCCCAAACAACAACATTACAGGCCAAATGTATTCTCTATATTCACCACCGGCATTATTAATACCTGCCATTAAACAAAGAGTTCCTAAAATAACTGCAGCATTAATGAAATAGAGCGTATACCATCCTTTTTTAAAACTGGCTAATGGTGCATTACTCACTTTTGGAACAATATAGTATCCTAAACCCAACATACCTAAAGAAGCCCATCCCCAAAATACCGAATTGGTGTGAACAGGTCTTAAACGCCCGAAACTTAACCAACTGATATGATCTGCATCTGGTGCTACAAATTTTATTCCGATGTACTCCCCTATTGTTGTTCCAAAAATTAGCCAAAAAGCGGCACAACCAATATACCATAATACCAATTTAGATAAAGCAGGGTCAATATTGGGGCGTTTCAAAGCACGTTTCTTTGCTGCGGCAATCGGCAATTCAGTCTGATCAGGATCAGTTTGTATCAATCCACGTTTATCTAACGGCGGGGCATTGCCTGATAATTCATTATTATGAAGTGAAAAATCTAAAGCAGCTTTTCTTTGCATCAATGCTGCATCTAAATTCACATCATCTTTTTGCTGCAGATACTCCGCCAATTTTTCAGCTTCTTTAATTTTTAAATTATTTCGATATCGCTTTAAAACATTCATCACTTTTACAATCATAATAATAATCCCCAATAAAATGGGTGTTAAAATTAGAATTGTGGTGATGACAATTCCGGCCTCTCCGGTTACAGTTTGAGCCGGGCCCTGCGCCAATAATTGCTGTGCAAAAAACAGGAACACTAAGAACAAAAACGTCTTTCCAGTAGTACCCACCCCACTATTTCCATTTTGATGATTGTTACGCTTTCTTTTTTGCTTCCATAAAAAATATTGATCAATCTGCTCAGCTGTAAACCGACTGATATAAGTGGATATGTTTTGTTCAATATTCACCTGATCAGACTGAAGTTGTTCTTTATTCATTTCCTTTACTTTTAACTGAAGTACAAAGGCTGCCAGTAATATCAGAATTAATAATGTAATAATGATGAGCATGATTCCTGTAATGGATTGAAAACTAAATGAACTGGTGGGTATACCATCCTGTGCAAATACATGGTTCAAAGGAAAAGCAACCAACAGCAATATTGCACCAATTAGAAGAAGGCTAAATTTTTTAAACATAAAAATATATTAAGAGGTTTTTGTCTTTTATTAAAGCAAAAAAATTATTTTTTTAAAACGGCCAGCTTTTTTTCCAACAATTCATTAAACTCACCCAGTCTGGCACGTTGCAATAACTCAAAAATTTCAGCGCGTATTTTCTTAAAATCGTTATGAATGGGACATGGCGATTTTTCAGAACATTGTTTTAAACCCAATCCGCATCCGTTAAAAATTTTATCGCCATCTATTGCTTTCACTACATCGGCCAGTGTATATTGTAAATTACTTTCATCTAAATAAAAACCGCCAGTTGGGCCTTTTAAAGATTGTATTAAACCCTTTCTGCTTAAGTCTTGTAATATTTTCCCTAAAAAATATTCCGGAGAGCCAATGCCTTTAGCAATATCTTTAATACTAACCTTTATGCCGTGTTTAGACTTTTGTGCAATATATAAAATTGCCCGGATAGCGTATTCACATGTTTTTGAAAACATATTCATGGTTTGTGGGCACAAAAATAATATAAAATTAGAAATAAAGGAGCTTTTTATCTTTTATTAATAAAAATTTCTTTTTTCAACAATCAGATGTTTTTAAAAAAAGCTAAACAAAAAAGGAATGTAATGCCTTCCATAGTGTGATAATACTGGTTATCATGACCATTATACCAACCGCTACATACATTTTTTTGACAGGCAACCTCCCGGCTAATTTTGCGGCTACAGGCGCTGCCAAAACACCACCAATAATTAAACCGGCTACATCAAACAATGGAATATGTTTTAATACAATAAAAAAAGTAAGGGCGCTTGCAAAAACAATAAAAAACTCAGCTAAACAAACTGAACCAATAACATAACGAGGATTCTTGCGTTTTGCAATCAAAGTACTTGTAACTAAAGTACCCCAACCACCGCCGGCAAATGCATCTGTAAAACCTCCAAAGCCTGCCAACCACCCGGCCCGTTTAACTTTAGAACCAACCATTTTTTGGGAAAATGCTTTGCGTATAATATGATAACCTAAAAATAAGGTATAAACAGATAATGGAATTTTAATATAAAAAGCATAAGCTTGTAACAGGCACGCTAAAGTAGCTCCTAACACAGCTCCTATTGTGCCGGTAATAACCAAATTTTTAAACAGCTTCTTGTTAATGTTCCCAAAACGATGATGTTGGTAACCAGAAACACCACTTGAAAATACACGAGCTGCATGCACTCGACTACTAACAATGGCAGGATTAACTCCATTAGCTAAAAGAAACGTAGTTGAAATTGTGCCATAACCCATTCCTAAAGAACCATCTACCAGTTGTGCAATAAATCCTGTTAATAGCATCATCAAAAAAACTTTCCAATCCATTAAATCTATCAACTTTACAATTCCGGATTTCCAACTGAAGGAAGGCAACAATGATAATAATGTATGGCCTAAAATCATAAATACAAAAGCCAACAAACACCATTTTACAATCTGTTGCCATTTTTTTTCTTTGGTTTGGAACAACTTATTGGGTGAAATATTATTAGAAACTAAAGATTGTGTTAATGAATTAAGTTGTTGAACTTTTAATCTGAAATCACCATTGAGGCGTTGGCGAATATGGTGCATATTATACAACAATGCATCTACGTCATTTGGAATTGTTTCAATTAATAACTCTTTTAAACGCTTTGCTATTGTTGGCGATTTACCGTTTGTAGATATAGCAATTTTTAGATTGCCTTTTTGCACAATTGCGCCTAAATAAAAATCACATAAATTAGGCGTATCGGCTACATTCACCAATAGATTACAAGCATGTGCATCATCAAAAATACGCGCAGCTAACGCAATGTTATTAACGGCAACAAATACCAATTGTTGGTTTTGCAGAAAAGAAGGTGTATAAGCAGTCGGAATAATTGTTATATTATTGTATTGTTGTTGAAGTTCAATAATTTCAGCATGAAATTGAATAGCTACCATTGTAATTTGACTACCGGGTGCATTTTGCAATATGCTTCTTAACTTTTCTAAAGCAACATTTCCGCCACCAATAATTAACACTCGTAAGGTTTCCAATTTTATAAAAACAGGAAATAAATTATTTTGCTCAATAGTATGAGCCAATGCCTGCTTTTGATATGTCTTTGTATTATCAATCATTTTCTGGAAAAATCTTGTAAAATATTGATACGAATTATGTGTTGATTATCACGATAATGTGCCAAAGCATCCGCTTTGTACTGGCATTGATATAAATATTGAATTTGGCAACGAACATTATTATTTAGGGAAACATATATTCCCGCGAAAGCTCTCAGTAAATCCATCATATTCGATTGATGTGACACAACCATCACTTCAGTTCCCATTTCTGCCATAAGTGTAGAAGATAAAGGATAAGTAATACTTACTTTATTACGTAAACGATTGATATAGTTTATGCCTACTGTACTATCTGTTACAGGTCGCTGTAACCACCTTTGCTCCATTCTGGTTCGAAAAAATAAATTAAAAGGTGATAAATCCAATTGCAAAGCATTTTCTTGCCATAAGCGAAATTCATTCAATAAAATAGCTTCATTAAAAAGTTTACCAGAGGATTGAAAATTGGCTGTACCCACAATAACTGACCAATTAGGACGAACATTGTATGCAACACCTGCTCTTATTAAAAATTGGAAAAGTTGTGAAAAGCCATTTTTAGATCGAACTTGTGCATCGCCTACCAACGACCATTTGGATGATACCGGCGCAGTAAAAAAATAACCGCCCCAAGCAGCCATAGTGGTTGTTGTTTGCACCTGTGCCGTTGCAAAATAATAGCAGCCCGAAAAAGAAATGGTATATATTAATCTTTTAATCAAAAAAAATTGAATTTATGATTTAAAAAAATATTCATTCGAAAAATCGCCAAAGGATTGCCCCCTTTTTCGAAATTGCGAAAATGCTTTAAAGCATGCATCTAACTCCTGCAAAATGGCTGTTTCATCTAAACTTTCTTTGTAAAGTTTATTCAATCGAAATCCGGCATAATCACCACCTAAATACAAGTTATACTTTCCAATAGCTGTACCAATTAAACCAATTTCGGCTGCATAAGAACGAGCACATCCATTGGGGCAACCTGTCATTCGAATAATAATAGGTTCGTTTTCCAAATGATGTTTAGCTAACAATAATTCAATTTTGGAAATTAAAGAAGGGAAATAGCGCTGGGCTTCAGCTAAGGCTAATGGACAAGTAGGTAATGCTACACAAGCCATTGAACGCTGGCGAATTGCTGAAAACAATACATTTGCTTGAATGATTCCATATTGTACTAAAACAGATTCAACAGCAGGTTTATTGAGTGGTAATATATCACTGAGAATCAAATTTTGATTACATGTAAACCTAAAGTTTGCTAATTTTTTAGTTGCAATTTCATATAAAGCTGTTTTTAACTGAGCTGTGTCGGTATCAAGTACTCTTCCATTTTCTACAAATACCGTATAATACCATTTCCCTTCATGATTTTGATGCCAATCAATTTTATCGGCCCGTTCCAATAACTGATAAGGTTTTAACGGCAGAAATTGATAACCACTTCGCTTTTCAATTTCTTGTTTAAACCAATCAATACCATATTTATCTACGGTATATTTTAATCTGGCGAATTTTCTGTCGGCTCTATTCCCATAATCGCGTTGAATAGCAGCAATGGCATAAACTACGTTTATAAGATTTTCTTCACCTTGCACAAAGCCAATCTCGGTTGCTAATCTGGGATAAGTAACCGGGTTGCCATGTGTAGATGCAAGGCCCCCACCAATGGCAACATTAAATCCCACTAATCGATTATCTTCTTCAATTGCAATTAACCCAATATCATTAGCAAAAACATCCACATCATTATGTGGTGGTATGGCAATTGCAATTTTAAATTTCCTTGGCAAATAACGATTCTCATACAATTCATCTTTTTCTAACTCGGGGTTGTCTAAACGTTCTTCATCTAACCATATTTCGGCATAGCCATGAGTTTTGGGCAATAATTTTTTTGTAATTTTTTTTGCTACATCAAAAACTTGTTCATGCAAAACGGAATATGCAGGATGTGCTGAACATAAAACATTTCTATTAATATCACCACAAGTTGCAATCGTAGTTAATTCAGCCTGATGAAAACTTTTTAAAGTAGGCTTAATATCAGCTTTGATAATGCCATGCAATTGCAAGGTTTGACGACTGGTTATTTTAATTACTTCAGTACTATATTTACCTGCAACATGATGTATAGCTGCCCATTGATGCGGCAATAATAATCCACCGGTTAAACGTAACCGCACCATAAATGAATATAATCGTTCTAGTTTCTTTTCAGCCCTTTCCTCTCGCCTGTCTCTATCATCCTGCTGATACATACCATGAAATTTTATTAAAGCTTGATCATCTTCACGTATTGCACCTGTATAACTATCTTTCAGGCTTTCAGCAAGGGTTCCCCGTAAACCGTTACTTTTCAATTTAATTTTCTCAATTGATGAAAGTTTATTTTCATTTTCCATATTAGCCATATTGTACTATTAATAAATTTCTTTTACATACCTACCTTCTTTTTTCAATTGTTGCAACTTTGCCAAAGCTGCATCTTTCCCATTTTTATTTTCTATAATTTGTAATAAAGCATCATCAATTACTGAACCGGTATATTCTTTTTCACCACTTACATATATGTAAGCGCCATTATTAATTAATTGAAACAACTCATAGCTATTATTAATTAATTGTTCCGTTAAAGTGCTAGGTTGAAAAATATTTTTTTGAAAACAAACATGCAAATTGTTTAAATGCCCAAGTGCTAACCAATTTTGAATTTCGGTTTGATATAAAAAGTCGGTTACAAAATTTTCATTTTCAAAAAACAACCAATTCAAACCCTCATCACCATTGGCATCGCGTTGATGAAGAAATGAACGAAAAGGTGCTATACCTGTTCCATGAGCAATCATAATAACAGGTATGTGGCTTTCGGGCAGTTTAAACCTTTTGTTTTTTTGTACAAAAAATGACAATTGACTGCCAACTTCTAAATTTTTTAAATACGATGAACCGACACCATATTTAATAGTTTGTTGCACCAAAAATGTTTCAAAATTAACTGTTAAATGAAGTGAATCTTCATGTACATTCGGCGCTGAAGCAATGGTATATAACCTGGGTAATTGTGGGGTCAATAACTGAATAATTTCATTCAATTGATTTTTGGGATTGATGGGATAAATCTTTAACAAATCCAATAAATCCATGCGAGTAAACGGAATTTCACATTGAACTGATTGGGCATAATTTTGAATCCACTTTTCAGATAAGTAATGAATGTTTACTTTTTTCTTCAATAAATTTTCAATTGTAAATTTTTCACTCCGCCATTCTACAATATAATTGGGATTTAACTGCAAACAATCTAAAATGGATTGTACAGTTTCAGGATTATTTTCCGGGTAAATACCAATTGAATCTCCAGGCAAATAATCAATATCAGCTACACTTAATTCTATATGATAGGTATTGTGCGTTGAACCCACATCATTCAACAATATTTGTTTGGTTATGCATGCCTCATAAAATTTTTTTTCATTTTTTACTGTTGAACTAATTGTGTTTATTTGGGGTTGTTGAATTGGTGATTGTTGATTTTTCAATAACTGCAACAATTCATGAAACCAATTCATGGCAACAGCTTCATATTCTACATCGCATTTTAATAACTGCTGTAAACGATTGGCTCCTAATTTATCTAATTGAGCATCCACATCAATTCCTGCCTTACAAAATTCTGGATAACTACTATCGCCCAAACCAACAACAGCATAATTTAAATTGTTCAACTGGATATTTTCGTTAAATAAAGAATTGAAAAAAACTTGTGCAGCCGCAGGCGGTTCACCATCACCCTGTGTACTAATTACAACAATTAATATATTTTCCTTTGGAAGTTGATTAAAAACATATTGATCTACCGAATAAAGTTTTACGGGTAGTTTATTTTTTTTTGCAATACTTGCAAATTGAGTGGCTAATTGTTTTGAATTGCCCGTTTCGGTTGCGTAAATAATGGTTATTTTGTTTTCAACGCCGATAGCTTTTTTATTATCGACAACAATACTTTGCTGTTCGTTAATAATACCGGCAATATATCCGTTAATCCATATCAGTTCTTCTTTACTGGATGTTTGTACCAAATTAAGAACAGTTTGCATTTTAGGTGTTGCTAACATAATCAAATAAAAAAGAAGGTGAAAAATTTAAATTATATTTTTGGCTTAATGCAGGAAAGTATAAAGCATTTTTAGAATTACTGCTCTTAAACCAACTAAATGCAGTTGACAATTCAGCCACTTTACCCACAATTACTAAGGAAGGGGATAAAAAGCTTAAGTGCCCAAATTTCACAGAAAATTGCAATATTGGTGTTGAAAACACACGCTGCAGTGGTGTACTAGCTTGTTCAATAACGGCAATCCATTTACTATGATCAATTCCGTTAGCAATTAAACTTTCAACTAGTTGATTCAAATTTGCAGAAGACATATACCAAACCAATGTATCAGATGTTGCCGCTAATTCTTTGAATTGAGTATTTGAAAGTTCATTTGAATTGTGCAAAGTCAAAAAACGAACTGCAGAAGCATAATTTCGTGCTGTGAGTGGAATACCTGCATATGCTGAAGCTGCTGAAGCTGCAGTTATTCCGGGAATAATCTCAAATGGTATTTTATTTTCCTTCAACACCTGCAATTCATCTAAAACATTGGAAAAAAAAGCAACATCACCACCTTTTAAGCGAATAACCAAAGCATGATTTGCAGCATAGTGTACAATTAAATCATTAATGGCTTGCTGAGGTGTAGAAACCTTTTTACTGCATTCTTTACCAACCGAAATAATGATTGCAGAGCTTGAAACATATTGATTTAAAATTTCTTCACTCACTAACCTGTCTACCAATACAACATTGGCTGATTGTAAATATTTTACAGCTTTGATTGTAATTAAATCAGGATCACCCGGCCCTGCTCCTATTATTACAACTTTACCCATGGTTTTTTATTTATTAGTCTACTGAAATAGTAGAGTTATTGTTTAAAAAAATTTAGTGTTTAAATCAGAACAAGCCATCTACTGATAGATAACGCTCACCTGTATCGTAATTAAACGTAAGTATTAATTTATTTTCAGGAATATGGGAAATAATTTGTGCTATTGCGGCCAATGATGCACCGGTTGAAATACCGGCTAAAATACCTTCCTTACGTGCCAGCATTTGTGTAAAATGAAAAGCATCTTCTTTACTAACTTTAATTACCCCATTCAATAATTCGGTTTTAAGTATGGCAGGTATAAAACCTGCTCCTAAGCCTTGCAAGGGATGCGGCCCCGGGTTTCCACCACTTAAAACAGGTGAAAGTTCGGGCTCAACTGCAAATACCTGTAATTGGGGCCAATGCTTTTTCAACACTTCGGCAACACCGGTTATATGACCACCGGTTCCAACCCCAGTTATTAAATAATCAACACCATCAGGAAAATCATTCAATATTTCCTGAGCTGTAGCTTGATGATGTATAGCTACGTTTGCAGGATTATTAAATTGTTGAGGCATCCAGGCATTGTTATTTTCCTTTAATAATTCATTGGCCTTTTCAATTGCTCCCTTCATTCCTTTTTCGCGAGGGGTTAACACAAATTCAGCCCCGTAAATCGCCATTAATTTTCTTCTTTCAACACTCATGCTTTCAGGCATTACTAAAACCACTTTATAACCTTTAACGGCTGCAACCATGGCCAAACCAATGCCGGTATTACCGGATGTAGGCTCAATAATAATTCCGCCGGGTTTTAATAAACCCTTTTGCTCAGCATCTTCTATCATGGCAAGTGCAATTCTATCTTTAATGCTGCCACCGGGATTGGCACGTTCCAGCTTCATCCAAACCTGTTGGTGATTGGGATAAATATGATTCAACCTTACATGAGGTGTATTACCAATAATGCCTAAAATATTATTTGCCTTCATAATAAATATTAAATAACATAATTTAATGGTTCGGGAAATGGATTATTGTCACGAACCTTTACTTCACTTTTATGATACACCACAGAAAATGGTTCAACACTATAGGTTAACCAAACATTACCTCCAATAATACTGTCGTGCCCAATAATGGTATCACCGCCTAAAATTGTAGCCCCTGAATAGATTACCACATTATCTTCAATAGTAGGATGCCTTTTGGTAGTAGCATCTTTTTTATCAACACTCAAAGCACCCAATGTTACACTTTGATATAATTTAACATTGTTACCAAGAATACAAGTTTCACCAATTACAACACTGGTACCATGATCAATAGAAAAAGAATGACCAATTGTAGCACCCGGGTGTATATCTATACCGGTTTTACTGTGTGCAATTTCAGTTAACAAACGAGCTAATAACCGCAGGTTCAGGTGCCACAATACATTGGAAAAGCGATAAACAGCTGTTGCAAAAAAACCAGGGTAAGCAACCAATACCTCTTCCAACGATTGCGCTGCCGGATCAGAACTTAAAATGGCTTGTGCATCCGCTAACAACACTTCGTACACTTCAGGAATCTTTTCAAAAAACTGATTGGTTATATCATCTATTGCTTTGGTATCGGGCAAAAAACCACTTACAATACTTTGAAATCGAACTTTTAAATCAGCATAATCACGTTGTATGGCCATTAAACCACCTAAGCCATTATTCTTGGGCACGAAACACAAATGAAATAAATCATCAATAAAACTTTCAGTAGCATGTTTATCGGGGAAAACCTGATAACATTTTTTATTGCGATGATACAATGTTTGTAAAAAAGTAGATTCGTTCATAACTAATAAACAATTATTTTAAATCATTGTTGCGCAATGAAATTATAACTTTTTAACGAATACTATCATTGTATCATACAAGCCCCTACTGTTACATTGGTTGCCTCATCAATTAAAATTGCTGCACCATTAACAGGTAATGATTCATATTTATCATAAACTAATGGTGTTGCCGTTTTTAAAGTTATTGATGCAATTTCATTCAACTGAATTTTATCTATGTGCTCCTGCTTAGTAAGTGAATGAACATTTAGCACATAATTGATATTTGTAACAATACATTTTACCAATGTGCAATTTAATTGTAACCAGTAACGATTGCCTATTTGCAAAGGTTTTGTATCCATCCAACAAATCATACTTGAAAACGCTTTATCTGACAAAGGTTGTTGTTGAACAGGAACAATTACATTTCCTCTACTTACATCAACATCATCAGCCAAATGCACAATAATGCTTTGTGGCGCAAATGCTTCTTCTACATTTTTTCCATTGTGTTCAATAGATGCAATATGGGTATTAATACCCTGTGGCAAAACACTAACTGCATCTCCAACTTTTAGTATACCACTAATCAATTTCCCTGCATAACCTCGGTAATCATGCAAGGTTTCGCCTTGTGGTCGTATAACATATTGAACAGGAAAACGTGTAACAGATAAGTTAACATCATTGCGTACCGGCACATTTTCTAAAAATGACAACAATGAACTTCCATCATACCATGACATTGTTGTTGATTTTTCTACAATATTATCGCCCTTCAATGCACTGATGGGAATGTAGGTTACATTTTTTAATCCTAACTTTTCTGCCACAACGGCATAATCAATCATAATATTATTAAAAACATCTTCTGCATAACCCACCATATCCATTTTATTTACAGCCACCACCACATGGGATATTTTTAAAATAGAAGCAATTAATGAATGTCGTCTGGTTTGTTCAACAACACCATTTCGTGCATCAATTAATACAATAATTAAATTAGCGTTAGAAGCACCTGTAATCATGTTTCGGGTATATTGTATATGCCCCGGTGCATCGGCAATAATAAATTTTCGTTTAGGGGTTGAAAAATATTTGTAAGCTACATCAATGGTAATACCTTGTTCACGTTCGGCACGCAAGCCATCGGTTAATAATGCCAAATCAATTTCGCCCACTGCTTTATGCTTAGTTTGTTGTTGTATAGCTGTTAATTGATCAATCATGATTGATTTACTATCATACAATAACCTCCCTATTAAGGTACTTTTCCCATCATCAACACTTCCGGCAGTTATAAAACGTAAAATATCCATATGCGCTCATTTACAAAATTTAAAAATATCCGTTTTTCTTGCGGTCTTCCATAGCAGCTTCAGACACCTTATCATCTATACGAGTTTCACCTCGTTCACTGGTTTTGGTAGCTACAATTTCATTAATAATTTTTTCAAGAGTATCCGCATTAGACTCCACAGCAGCAGTACAACTCATATCACCAACAGTTCTATAACGTACCCGCCTTTTTGTAACAACATCAGTTTCATCAATTTTAATATAAGGTGAAACAGCTACTAACTGACCTTCATGTTCAATTACTTCACGTTCGTGGGCAAAATAAATAGAGGGCAATTCTATTTGATGGCGTTGAATGTAATGCCATACATCTAACTCAGTCCAATTACTAATGGGAAATACACGAACATTTTCTCCTTTGTGAATTTTACCATTGTAAATATTCCATAATTCGGGTCTTTGCAATTTAGGTTCCCATTGTCCAAATTCATCACGAACAGAAAATATTCTTTCTTTGGCTCTTGCTTTTTCTTCATCTCTACGAGCGCCACCTATACAGGCATCAAATTTAAATTCGTCAATGGCATCGAGTAAGGTAAATGTTTGTAAAGCATTTCTGCTGGCAAATTTACCCTTAGGTTCAGGTAAATTTTTAACTTTCATTGTATCTTCTACTTTCCTAACAATTAAATGTTCCTGAATTTCATGCACTAACTGATCTCTAAATGCCAGGGCTTCAGGAAAATTATGGCCGGTATCAATGTGTAATAAAGGAAAGGGAAAATTACCGGGTCTAAATGCACGCAAAGCCAAATGAACTAATGTAATAGAATCTTTCCCCCCACTAAACAGTAGAACAGGCCTTTCGAACTGACCGGCAACTTCCCTTAGAATATGAATAGCTTCTGATTCCAACTGATCTAAATGATCTAAATATCTTTCCATGTACTTTTCTTTAAATCGATTTACGATTGAATGGTTGTTAATTGGGAATGTATATGCAAGCCACATTCCTTTTTATTGGCATCTTCCCACCACCATCTTCCTGCTCTAAAATTTTCGCCGGGTTGAATGGCACGGGTACAGGGTGCACAACCAATGCTCACAAAACCTTTATCGTGTAACGGATTATAAGGTATGTTTTGGTTTTGAATATAGCTTTTGACTGCTTCAGTTGACCAATGTAAAAGCGGATGAAACTTAAAAACTGCATAAGTACTATCCCACTCCAAGATGGGCAATTGTTGTCTATGCTGTGAATGTTCCGCTCTAAGCCCGGTAATCCATACTTTTTGATTGGCTAAAGCTTTTTGTAACGGTTGAACTTTCCGAATATGGCAACAGGTTTGACGGTTTTCAACTGATTGATAAAAAGCATTAGGGCCATTTTGGGAAACAAAATTTTGAATTTGCAAAGCATCAGGGTAATATGCCTTTATTTCTAAACCATATTTTTCCCTACTTCGCTCCCACACAGCATAAGTTTCAGGAAACAACCGTCCGGTATCTAAAGTGAAAGGTTGAATATTAATGTGATGCTGATATATCCAAAACAAAATAATTTGATCTTCCCAACTAAAACTAGTTGAAAAAACTACCTTATTTGGGAATGATTTAGCCAAGAAATCTAAAGCTTCCCACTCATTTTTCCCCTGAATTTGCTTTTGTAATTGTTGAAGTTGTTCGGTTGATGTATGATTCATATTTGCAATTGTTTTTTATTAATTTGATTTATTAAGCTGATAATCAACAACAATTGCATGTTTTAAGGGTGTAAATTTTCAATAAAATACTCATTAGTCTACCAATTTAGTAGAGCAAATATAGTCTACCAAATTAATAGAGTAATTGAAATAAGCTTAAAATTTCTATTAACAACACAGAGAAATGGCTGAAATGCAGCAACAATAAATGTTATTATCAAAATAAAAATATTTTATTCAAATCGGTTAACATCAAAAGCCGATAAAGAAATAGAAGGTTGTTGCTCATTTAGCAACTCAGACACCAATTTCCCTGTACCTGCCCCTAAACTTAACCCCAACATAGAGTGGCCGGTTGCAACCACCAAATTATTCCATTGTTTTGGCTTGCCGATATAGGGCAAACCATCTGCTGAGCAAGGTCTAAACCCATACCAAACTTGTTCTATTGGTGGAACAGGTACCATAAATTCAGGAAAGAATCTTTGCACTGCCTGCAATAAACCAACAACACGTTGCATTTTAGGTGGCGATTTAACGCTCGTAATTTCCATTGTTCCGCCAAAACGAATTTTATTTCCATCCATTGGCGTTAATGCAGCCCTTCCTTCCACCAAAATTGCGGGATGATTAATTTTATAAGGTGAATTTTCTAATGTAACGGAATACCCACGCCCCGGCATTAGTGGTATAGATAGTTTTAGTTGTGCCGCTAATTCGCGGCTCCATGAACCGGCAGCCAAAACAACTGCATCCGCCTCATAAAAATTATTTTTAGTGATAACTGAATAAATTTTTTGTTGTTGGGTATTGAACCCGATTACAGGTTCGTTACGCAACAAGGCAACACCGCTATTTTGCAAATACTGCAGCAACTGAGCCATTAATTTATTAGGATATAAATGTGCATCGCATTGAAAAAAAATGGCCCCTAAAGCATTTATTTTAGTTTGAGGCTCCATTGCCTGCAAGGCATTATAATCTAATAATTTCGTATCTATCAACCCTAATTCATGTGCTTTTTCTACCGTATGTTTAGCATGTTCAGAACCTTTTTCCGTTTGAAATATTTCTAACAAACCTTTATGCTCATAGGAAAAATTAAATTCGGGCTGTTTTGCTAAAGCATCATATATGTGTTGACTAAACAAAGCTATATCACGCAATGGGATGGCTGCTTTTTCAACTTTTTCAGATGTTGCACTGCGCATAAATTTTATGCCCCAATCAATTAATGGTTTACTTAATAGGGGTTGCACATAAAAGGGGCTGGTATCTTTCAGCATCCAACGTAAACCTTGCCGTACAATTCCGGGTGTGGCTAATGGAATAAAATGGCTGGGACAAACATATCCTGCATTACCATATGAACAATTGTTTAGCATATCAGTTTGATCAATAATAGTAACCTGATGTCCGGATTGATATAAAAAATAGGCACTGCTTAAACCAATAATACCACCGCCAATAACTATAATTTTCATGTATATTTTTTTATAAAACTTGAAAACCTAATGCATAAGGATCATCATCCGTATCAATTTGTATGGTATTATAGCCATACACTTTTGCCCAACCTTCAATAGAAGGTCGAATGGCGGGCTTCCCATCCAAAATCAATTTCTCGGCAATGGTTCCTTTGAATATAGAGCCTATAATACTTTCATGAATAAAAACATCGCCTTTTTTTAATTTTCCTTTGGTGTACCATTGAGCCATACGGGCAGAAGTACCGGTTCCGCAAGGACTTCTATCAATGGCTTTTTCACCATATACAACAGCATTTCGCGCAGTTGAATTGGCATTTATTACGTTTCCTGTAAATAAAACATGGCTGCAACCACGAATGGTTTCATTTTCGGGGTGCACAAAATTCATGGACATATTTACTTCCCTTTTAATAATTTGTGCAAAGTGAATTAATTGTTCGGCCTTGTAATTATCTATGCCCAAAAAATTTTCTTGTTGGTCAACAATTGCATAAAAATTTCCCCCATAAGCCACATCTACATTTAGCTGACCTAACCCCTCGCAAAAAACAACTATGTTTTCTGCAGCTAAATAAGCAGCAACGTTGGTTAGCTGAACACTTGTAACTTTTTTATTCTGCTCTGTATAAGAAATAGGCACAATGCCGGCCGGAGTTTCTAATCGCAAAGAACCCTGTTTTTTGGGTATGATCAATCCTTCCTGTATGGCAATGGTTACAGTACCAATTGTTCCATGACCACACATGGGTAAACAGCCGCTGGTTTCAATAAACAAAACGGCAGCATCATTTTCAGGTTGATGAGGTGGATATAAAATACTGCCACTCATCATATCGTGTCCACGGGGTTCAAACATCAGCCCTTTTCGAATCCAGTCATATTCTTTCAAAAAATATTGTCGCTTCTCGCTCATATTATTCCCATATAACACAGGGCCACCACCGGCTACTAACCGTACCGGATTGCCGCATGTATGAGCATCAATACAAAAAAAAGTTTTCTTCATATTTATCTTATGGCATTAAATAGCAGCTTGGGTAAATTGCGCATTCACCATGCGCCAAATGTTTAATGGATTTTCATTTTTTAAAGCAGAAGGAAGCAAGGCTTCAGGTGCGTTTTGAAAGGCAACCGGCCTTACCCAACGCTTAACAGAGTGAATACCTACTGCAGTAAAACGGCTATCGGTACAAGCAGGGAATGGCCCACTATGTACCATTGCAGGGCAAACTTCAACACCGGTAGGCACACCATTAAATACTAAACGTCCTGCAATATCAGCAGCTATATCTATTAATTCTGGCAATACTTCAAAATCAATTTTATTCCCGATAATCGAAGTGGTTAACTGACCACTTACTGCTTTCCAAACCTGCAATAACTCATGCAAATCAGCACATTGTACAATTAATGAGTACGGACCAAATACTTCTTCCCGCAATAAGGGATTGTCCAAAAATACATTAGCCTTAACTGTTGCAATGGTGGGTAATGCATCCATTTCTTTCAGCGGCTGATTGCTTTGCTGTACCAAGTTTACGCCTTTTTGAGCCAACGCATTTTTCATTTTATTAAAGTAAGCATCGTGTATGCCTTTGTGTAGCATAGGTGAAGGTATTGCATTGCTAATTTGCTCACTTAATGTTTGTAGAAAAACAGGCATATATTCATTAGCGATGCCTAATATTAAACCCGGGTTAGTACAAAATTGCCCCACGCCCAAAACAATAGATTGAGCATATTCTTTTGCAATGGCTTCAGCTCTTTCATGCATGGCATTTGGAAGTATAACAACCGGATTTATGCTACCCATTTCAGCAAAAACCGGTATAGGCTTTTCTCGTTCACTTGCATATTGCATTAATGCTTTACCTCCATTCAATGAACCTGTAAAACCAACACCTGCAGTTAAGGGATGCTGTACTAAATTTTTACCCGCCTCAAAAGATGTATCAGTAACATGTTGCACAACAAAATTTGGCATTTTATTGGTAGCTACTGCTTTCTGTATTGCACTAAACACCATGGCGGATGTTTTTGCATGTGCAGGGTGTGCTTTTACCACTACCGGGCAACCTGCCGATAAAGCACTCGCAGTATCTCCCCCTGCAGTTGAATAAGCAAAAGGAAAATTACTGGCTCCAAAAACAATAATAGGCCCAATTGGGAATAGCATTCTTCTTAAATCAGGCTTAGGTGGCGTTCTGTCCGGAATAGCAGTATCTATCACTGCTTCAACCCAACTACCTTCTAACAGCATGTCAGCAAACAAATGCAACTGATTGGTAGTTCTAAATCTTTCACCCTTTAATCGTTCAATGGGTAAATTTGTCTCATTGGAGGCTTGTTGCAGCAATGCATCGCCAATTGCATCTATTTCAAAAGCTATGCTACGTAAAAAATCGGCTTTTTTTTGAGGAGAATAGTGTTTGTATAACTGAAATGCATGATATGCCTTTTGCATAACTTGATCAATTACTACCATAATTTACGAATTTAAAATAAACTAATCCTAAAGTTACACATTCGGTAAACCGGGATGATTGGCTACACATTTTTTAATTAAGTTTAAAACATTATCAAGTTCAGCACCTTCGGGCATTAAGCGGGGCGAACGAACATATGCAGTTCCCAAACCTTTTACTTGTTGTGCTAATTTAATGTATTGCACCAATTTAGCATGAATATCCAACTCTAATAGTGGCGAAAACCATCTATGCAATGCAATAGCTTCGTCAATTCGTTTCTGTTTTATTAATTCATATAAAACCACCGTTTCGCGGGGAAAAGCATTCACCAAACCGGCTACCCAACCATCAGCCCCCATTAATATGCTCTCAGCTGCAATGGTATCTACTCCACAAAACAAAGCAAAACGATTCTGAAAATGATTTTTTAAAATAGTAAGGTTAGTAATATTTCTGGTAGATTCTTTAATGGCAATAATATTTTCGTGTTTAGCCAATTGATTCAAAATAGTAATAGTTAATTCTGTACCATAGTCAACCGGATTATTGTATAACATAATTGGCAAATTAGTAGCACCGGCTACTGATTGCAGAAAATAAGTAGTTTCACGTGTATCACTTTTATAACGCATTGGTGGTAATAACATAAAGCCATGTGCGTTATTAACCTCGGCCATTCTTACTGTTTCAATAGCTTCCTTTAAAGTTGCAGCAGCTATATTTAACAATACTGGCACTTTGGCCTTATTGGTATTTGTCGCAGTTTGCAATAACTGTTCTTTTTCTTTTAATGATAAAACCGCTGCTTCACCCAATGAACCTCCGATAATGATACCATGTACACCAGCATTTAACTGTGCTTGAATTTGAGTAATAAATAAGGGTAAATCTAATGTGTCGTTTTGTGTAAAAGGAGTAGTTAATGCCGGAAAAATACCTTTCCAAATTTGCGCTTCCATTTTTTTTGCTAAAACTACACAAGAAAGTTGTATGAATTGAAAGCAGGAAGAAATTTATTTCAAGAAAGAAAAGAGCTTTTGAAAAAAAGAAAGATTATTATTGACAGGTTGTACAGTAACAATACAAGGAGCTAAATGTGCTATTTGTTCTACAGGAGTCCAATCTTCTAAGCCTTCATACCATATTTTATCGGTAACTTTTAACCCTTTTTGAGCAATTTTTTTACTATTAAAAGGGCCTATGATTAGCTTATCTTTTCTTAGAATATAAATTTTTTCCATTAAGCAAGTTAAGTTTTAGCATCTTAAATTTCATAAACGTGTTACTTTAACAACTATTGCAATACTTCTAAAGCTTTTTTAAAAGTTTCGTTATTGGCATTCATTATTTCATAAAAGCCCGAAGTGCCAAAAAGTTGACGAGCCAATAAAGCTTTAATGTGTATTGCAAGCTCCTTCTGTGCTTCTGCATTTTTAGGCATTTGCAATGAATCGGCTTGCAAATAATTTTCCAATTCTTTCCAATTATTTGTGTTTAGTTGGAATGCTTGTTGAAATTCAGTTATATTTTTAAAGTTATGAAAATAGGTTGTATCCTTTAAATATAATTTATACACATACCTGTTAATAGTATTCTTGGCGAAAATTTTTTCGAGTGAAACACGGAATAAAGTTGTATCGAATGGCACAAAAATATCGGGTGTAATTCCTCCACCGCCATATACTAAATGCCCATTGGGTGTTTTAAATGCAGGGCCTTTCAGTTTAGACGAATCTAGCTTAAGTAACTCTCCATCATGAAAACGATTCATCAGCTCCTCATCATATACATTTTTACCTTTATTATAGGGTTTTTGTATATTTCTTCCCAAAGGGGTATAATAACGGGCAACCGTTAGGCGCAATGCTCCACCGTTACTCAATTGAAATTGTTGTTGCACCAGACCTTTGCCAAATGTTCTTCTACCTATTATCGTTGCTCTATTCCAATCTTGCAAAGCGCCCGATAAAACCTCACTGGCAGAAGCTGTAGTTTCATTTACCAGTACTACTAAAGGATTTTTTTCGAAAATACCATCCCGTTTACAACGGTAATCAATACGTGGTGAATGTGCGCCTTCGGTATAAACAATAAGTTTTTCATCATCCAAAAACTGGTCGGCAATAGCTGTAGCTTCTGTAAGAATTCCACCACCATTACCCCTTAAATCCAAAATTAATTTTTTCATTCCCTGCTTTTGCAATTGTTCCAGTTTTTGCATAAACTCTTCAAAGGTGCGTTCCCCAAACTTGTTAATTTTAAGATATCCAATATCGGGGGTTACCATATAAGCAACATCTACGGAAGGAACTAAAATACTGCCTCGAGTTACAGTTAACTGTATTGTCTTACCATTACGTAAAAGCGTTAATTTAACCGTTGATCCGGCGGGACCTCGCAACTTACTTTTAATACTATCAGTTGATAATTTACCAATAAGGTTGATAGAGTCATTTGCTTTTAAAATAGCATCGCCAACTTTAATCCCTGCTTTCTCTGCAGGGCCATTGGGCATTACTCCCAAAACATTGATGGTATCATTGAATACCTGAAACTCAACTCCAATTCCCTGAAAATTGCCCATCAATTCTTCATTCACCTCTTTTAAATCTGCCGGTGGTATATAAACAGAATGGGGATCTAAATTGGCCAATGCTTGCTGAATCAGGGCTTGTTTAAAACTATCAGGTTTAATTTCGTCAACGTACTTATTGTCAATTAAATGAATTACTTCTTGTAATGATGAGGGTGCACCATTTTTTAAGAAACCATCGGAAGAATTATTTACATTAAGCTGATAACCCAAAACCATTCCTATTATTAAAATAACCGCCAATAGAAAAGGTAACCAAATACTTAATTTTTTTCCTGACATATAATGTTGCTTCTTTGTATCTTGATTTGAGTTTGCGAATATCCGTATTAATGTTGAAATGTATGGGTATTGTTGCACACATTTACAGTATAACCTTATTATTATGGCCATTAAATTAGTTGCAGACAGTGGCGCTACCAAATGCGAATGGTGCCTAATACAACCCCGTAAAACAACCAGCTTTGCTACTCAAGGGCTTAGCCCATATTTTTTAGGTAAAGAAGCAATGACTGACATAATTCGAAAAGAAGTTCTACCTAACTTATCAAAAAATACAAGCATTGATTCTGTTCACTTTTATGGAACCGGTTTAGGTAATCCTAATCATGCTAAAATGGTGAACAAAGTATTAAAGTCAATCTTCCCATCAAGCAAAATTGAAGTGAATACTGATATTTTAGCTGCAGCCAGGGCATTATGTGGAAATGAAAATGGAATAGCCTGTATTTTAGGAACCGGTTCTAATTCATGTTATTACAATGGCAAAAAAATTGTAAAAAACAGAGCCGGTATTGGTTATATTCTTGGTGATGAGGGCAGCGGAGCCTATTTAGGTAAAAAAGTAGTTCAATATTATTTATACGAAACCTTTGATGCGGAATTAATGGAGAAATTTAAAAAACAATATGGGCTAAGTCCTACTGAAATCTTAGAAAATGTCTACCAAAAACCATTAGCGAATCGATACTTAGCTAGCTTTACCCTATTTCTTGCAGAAAACCGCGGCCATTATATGATTGAAAATATTATTGAAGATGGCTTAAACGATTTTTTTTATCAACATTTACTTAAATACAAGGAAATTTGGGAATATCCTATTAATTTTATTGGCAGTGTTGCATTTGGATTTAGCGACATTTTGCAGGAACTTTGTACGGCATATGAATTTAAAGTAGGCAAAATACTGCAAAAACCCATGGAAGGGTTAATTGCCTATCATCGATAATGAAGTAAACATGAACCAACAGACGAAAATTACAGAACAATCATCTAAATATCGGCATTTAGAAAAAATGTCGGTGATGGAAATTTTACAACACATTAACGATGAGGACAAATCTGTACCCATAGCTGTTGAAAAATCTTTACCACAAATTGAAGCTTTAGTTACCGCAATTAGCGATGTAATGCTAGCGGGAGGACGTTTATTTTATATTGGTGCAGGAACCAGTGGCCGATTAGGCATTTTAGATGCTAGCGAATGTCCACCCACTTACGGTGTTCCCTATGGTTTAGTAGTAGGTATTATTGCCGGAGGTGAAAAAGCAATTACCCAGGCAGTAGAAAATGCAGAAGATGATATTGAGCAAGGTTGGAAAGATCTTCAACAACACAATATCAGTAAAAACGATTTTGTGGTGGGTTTAGCTGCCAGTGGCAGTACCCCTTATGTTATAGGTGCTTTGCAAGTTTGTAAACAAAACAATATACTTACCGGTAGCATTTCTTGCAACCCCAACTCAGATATTAGTAAAATTGCCGATTTCCCAGTTGAAGTAATTGTTGGTCCCGAATTTGTAACCGGAAGCACCCGTATGAAAAGCGGAACGGCACAAAAACTGGTATTGAACATGATTTCCACCAGCGTAATGATTCAATTAGGCAGAGTAGAAGATAACAAAATGGTAAATATGCAATTAACCAATGCAAAATTGGTTGACCGCGGTGCAAAAATGGTTATGGAACATCTCCACAATATGACTTATGAAAAGGCAAAATCTTTATTATTGCAATATGGCAGCGTAAAAAAAGCGATAGAAGTTGCCAAGGCACACCAACATGCATAACATTGAACCTTTTTATAATTGGCGACACATATATATTTCTGAAGAAGACAAGCATTCACCCTTTTTCGGAAGAACTTATAGTGAATTTGAATATTCACATACAGTCTATAATTACTACATTCATCCGCAATGGGATGATTTTGGCAGCAAAACTCTATACATAAAAATTTTATTTGCTGATTATGATGCACATTATGCTATTATTGAAATGCTTGGGGAATGGAACGATGCCATTGAAAATGATATAATGGAATTAAAACGTGAAGTGCTAGATCAGCTTTTTTCTGAACACATAACTAAGTACATTTTAATTACCGAAAATGTATTAAATTTTCATAGTAGCGACAGAGAATATTACCAAGAATGGTTTGAAGAAGTAACGGAAGAAAATGGATGGATTGTTGCTTTAAATATGCCTCAAGCCACTCAAGAAGATTTTAAAAAAAAGAAATTGAATTACTATATTGAACTTTTGGAAATACCGGAGTGGCGTGTATTTAAACCTCAACACCTTTTTAAAAAAATTGATGATATGTTTGCCAAGCGATTAGATACTTAACAATACTTAAAACCAATTTTTCATTCACATTTTGTTGCTCTGCTGCTTTCGTGTATATTCACATTTCATTCCCGATATGAAAGTAGTTACTTATATCCTGCTTTTATTTTTTACAAAAAATCTCTTTGCACAACAACCAGCTGTTGGTTTAACTTTGAGTGGTGGTGGTGCTAAAGGCTTGGCGCATATTGGCATTTTAAAAGCTATTGATTCTGCAGAACTACCTATCCGTTATGTAACGGGCACAAGCATGGGAGCAGTAATTGGTTCTCTTTATGCAATAGGTTATTCCGCCGACACGATTGAAAAAATTGCTCGTCAAACCAATTGGGATCAATTACTGTCCAACAGTATTTCTCTTCGTTCATTCAGCATGCAAGAAAAGGATGATTATGGCAAATATGCAATTGAATTACCATGGGTAAACAATAGTTTTCGACTCCCTAGCGGCGTTATTGAATCGGAAGAACTATGGCTTAAGCTAAATGAATTGTTTTTTCCGGCATACCAAATGAAAAATTTCAAACAATTTCCTAAAGCATTTGAATGTATTGCTACCAATATTTCCACCGGTGATGGTGTAGTGTTAGATAGTGGAGAAATTGTTTATGCAGTACGTTCTAGTATGGCAATTCCTTCAGTATTTACAGCAGTTGATTACCAAGGAAAGAAATTAGTGGATGGAGGCGTAGTAAGAAACTTTCCGGTAATTGATGCACAAAAAATGGGAGCAGATTATTTAATTGGAAGTAATGTGGCCGGAGGTTTATTGCCAAAAGAAAAAATTAATAACATCATTCAGGTGCTACTGCAAATTGCATTTTTCAGAAATGATGAGGATGCCATTAAAGAAAAAGCACTATGTAATACTTATATACCACAACATTTAGAAGAATATAATATGGGCAGTTTTGGGTCTGCCAACGAAATAATTGATTCCGGAAATATTGCAGGTGAAAAGTACTTTCCTAAGTTTAAACAAATTGCCGATTCTCTGCGCAATATTTATGGTTCACTGCCCTTCAAAAAACAAGTATTGCCAAAAATTTCATCTGTTAAAATAACCGCATTTACCATTCGTGGTTTGCATCAAACCGATGCTAGTTTCTTTTTAAAACGTATGCAGTTTTCATTAAACCAATGGTATAGTGCTAACGATTTATCTGAACATATTAGAAAAGCTTTTGGAACCCGTTATTACAATAAAATTGTGTATTCATTATTACCTATTACAGATACTACTGCACAAATTGTTTTTGACGTGGAAGAGAATCCATTAACATTTGCCAAATTGGGTGTTAACTATAATCAATTTACAGGCATTAGTTTAATTACAAATTTAACTAGTCGAAACTTTTTTACCCCCTATTCAAAAAGTCAAATTACTATTAACATAGGTGAGAATATGCGTTTACGGGGTGAGCATATTCAAAATTTTGGAAAACATAAAGCTTTCTCCGCTACCGCTACTATGCAAATTGAATCACTCAATATTAACAGCTATAACAATTTTTCAAAACAAGGTTTATTTAAACAAAATTATTTTCTGGGCGATTTAAATGTTCGTTACTCTCCTACTCGTGAACTTTCAGTTGGCAGCGGTATTCGTTTTGAGAACTTGTATTATAAACCACAAATACCTGCTGCGTTTGAAGCAAGAGGAGGTATTAGCTATTTTAATCCCTACCTGTTTATAAAAGCTAATTCACTTACCAATTCAATCTATCCCAAAAATGGAAGTAAAACTGATATAGAATTGGGGGCAGTAATTAATCAAACACCGAATGTCGATTATTACATCAATGGTACAGAAGTACAAGCCCCCGATTCAATTGGCATTCAATATAAAAATTACTATCGGGCATTCATCAATGCTGAAAAGTACATTCCTATTACAAAAAAGAAAACGTTGTTTACACAATTCCAAGGAGGATTTAATTGGCGAAATGCAGGTGATGTGATTAACGCATTTAATGTTGGAGGTTTAACCAATGTTTATAAGAACCAAATTACTTTTTCAGGATTAGCAGAAGGCACCGTGGTTACAAATAGCATTGCAACCATGCAAGTTGGGTTACGTTATCAGATTTTTAACAATGGTTACATTATTCCTAGAGCAAATGTGGCTTTTTATGATTTTATTAATGGAAATTTTATGCCTGAAAAAGCAAAATTTTTATCTGGTTATGCAATTTCGTTTGGCTACAATTTTGTTTTAGGTCCACTTGAAATTAGCATAATGTATTCCGACCAAAGTAAAATGCTTTTACCATATATTAATTTGGGTATTCCTTTTTAAATAAACAAGTTAAGCATAGCCTTGTTATTATAACTTAATACTTTACTTTGTGAGGCTAATTAAGTAGCATGGAAGATTATTACCAAATATTAAGGGTTCATCCCAATGCCAGCGAAACTACTATTAGAAAGGCCTACAGAAAACTGGCACTTCAATACCACCCAGATAAAACGGGGAATTCTGAGGAACTAAATTCCTATTTCAAAAAAATAAATGAAGCATACAAAGTACTTTCCAATACAGAACAACGAAAACAGTTTCATCTGCAATATTATTCGCTATATCAATATGAGCCACACATCAATAATAGTAATGAAATATTAATAGCATGCAAAAAGCTACTAAAGCAAATCATTCAACAGGGTGATCACATTAATGAAGAAGCAGTTGTATTGTCAATCCAGTCATACATTTTAAATGAAACCAATTTACATATTCTAATAACAGAAGAAAACAAATTCATTCAACAGCAAATACATCAAGAAC